>JAFLUB010000019.1 GCA_022509025.1 Oscillospiraceae bacterium
CAGCAATTGATATAATCATACTGATTCCGTCTATCATACCTGTTCACCTCCTAAAATAAAAATCTGATCCTTAAAAGTCTTATACTGCCGTCTTGACATATACACCTGATATTGGTTTTCTTTATATCTCAGATATACGCTTGATTTAGTATATTTTTCTACAAAGTTAAGATTTACACAGTAGCTGCCATGACAGTTGCAGAAATTTTTCAACATGATTTTTTCTCTGATTTTTTTAAAGGATTCCGTAACAATATACTCATCATAGATAGTTACAATTCTACAATGCTTGTCCTCAGGAGTAATATATATGACATTCCGTAACGGTAATTCGATATTCTGTTTGTTGTAATAGGTCTCAACAGTGATTGTCTCCATTCGTTCCAGAATTGTTGCCAGGCTTTTTCTGAGGCGATGATCTTCGATAGGTTTTGACCAATATCTGAATGCGTATTTTCCTATCACGTCATCAATATACTCTTCATGTTTGGTCACAAATATAATAATGCAATCAGGATTCACTCTTTTTAGCTGCTGAGCAATCAAGACACCATTTTTTTCGGGATTTTTCAATTCAATATCCAAAAATACAAGATCGTATTGTTTACCTTCCAGCAACTTATCTGCATCGGTAAACTCGTCTATAGAATATTTTATTTTTATATCACTGAGAACATTTTTCACAGTAGCACTTGTTTCCTTCAGTTCAGTTATTTTATCATCACAAATAGCAATATTCACCGCTAAATCCTCTCCTCAATATTTATTCTACTGTTTAATTATAATGGATTTTAGCAAAATTTGTCAAGATATTACATTAATAACACTGAAAATATCTTCCGCATATAATACAGTGGAGGTGTAAAAAATGATTAATATTTGTCTTTTATCAATAATAACTGTACTTTCCGTGTTTGGAATATATTTTCTCGTTAAAGAAATTACTTCTTTTCTGCTCAGAAATCATATAAAATCCCGTGTTATGCTTGAAATTTACGATGACGTTAACGCTGCAGAAGTCACTTTGCGTGATGTGCTTTTTGCAAATCCGGGGAGCGAAATAGAAATCATAGACAGAAGCGGAAATGATGAAATAAAAACAATTCTTAAGAAACTATCCGGTGATATAGAAAGAATACATATAGTAGAAAACGCCCCCGAAAAATAAATTCGGGAGCGTTTTTAGTCTTAGTTTGTCTTTATAATTTCCTTTATAGATGTTGCAAGTCCTGCAAGCCCCTGCATATCCGATGGTATAATTATTTTCGTTGCTTTACCGTCAGCAGCCTTTTCAAAGCTTTCAAGAGCCTTCAAAGCGACATACTGATCGCTCGGATTTGCTTCATTAATTCTGCGTACACCCTCTGCAACGGCGGTCTGTACGGTTATAATAGCTTCTGCCTGACCTTCAGCTTCCTTGATAGCCGCCTGCTTCTTAGCCTCGGCACGAAGAATTGCAGATTCTTTTTCACCCTCTGCAAGAAGGATTGCAGATTTCTTTTCACCTTCAGCGCGGAGAATGCTCTCACGTCTTTCTCTTTCCGCTTTCATCTGACGCTCCATCGCGTCCTGAATTTCCTTCGGAGGCATGATGTTTTTAAGTTCAACTCTGTTTATCTTTATTCCCCACGGGTCTGTTGCCTCGTCAAGAATAGAGCGCATTTTTGTGTTTACAGTATCACGTGAAGTAAGCGTTTCGTCAAGCTCCAAATCACCTATGATATTACGAAGTGTTGTCGCAGTCAGGTTTTCCATAGCCATCATAGGTCTTTCAACACCGTACGCGAACAGCTTCGGGTCTGTTATCTGATAATAAACAACCGTGTCTATCTGCATTGTTACGTTATCCTTTGTGATAACTGCCTGCGGAGGGAAATCCGCAACATGCTCTTTGAGATTTACCTTCTTTGCGATTCTGTCAACAAACGGAACCTTGAAATGAAGTCCCACATCCCATGACGCGTAATATCCGCCGAAGCGCTCAATTATATACGAATGCGCCTGCGGCACGATTTTAATGTTTGCTATCAGAATGATAAGCGCTAAGATAATTAAAATAAAAATAATAAACGGCATAGTTTACTCTCCTTTTCTCTTTACTATAAGCTTTACACCTTCAACCTTTTCCACGGTGACAGTTTCACCCTCGGGAATAACCGTGTCGCCGTCCGCATTGCGGACTGTCCATTGCATTCCGTTGATTTTACCTTCGCCGTTTCCAAGTAAATTGTTTACCTCTTTTGTTATCAATACATCCTTGCCTATAAGACTATCTACGTTAGTTTTCTCTTTTTTTGTCCGCAGCAGTTTCTTTGAAACAGGTCTTAAGCATATCAGCAATACAATTGATATCGCAAGGAAAACGGTCATCTGGATATTAAACCGCGCTCCCATAACCGACGCTATGAGACCTCCTGCCGCTCCTACTGCAAACCATATGCTCACAAGCTGATATGTAACACCTTCAAGAATCAGAAAAACTATTATTCCTATAAGCCATACTAACATAACAGGTTCCATAATATTCTCCATTCCGCCGCCATGCGGCGACGCAAAAGCCTTTCTTGCCCACCATTACCCTTAACTTTTCTTATCGTGGGTCCAATAAGATGTTAAAGCCTCCTTAAGTCATATTATACTATTTTTCCGGATAAAATGCAATATTATTTTGAGCTGTAAATAATTCCATAATCTCATTCTCTGTAAGCGTTCTTGAATACAGTCGGAAATCATCCATAAGTCCCTCAAGACCTTCGCCGCTGCCCCAGTTTGCATGACCTATCCATGAAATCGCATCAGCAGTAAATAATTCCTTTAATGATGCGGGAGATGATATTCTTGTCTGCAATTCACCGTCTATATAGATTGATGTGTAATCAGGTTCATAGACTACAGTAACATAACGCCACTCAGTGAAGTCATTTGACGCTTCCGCCTGCGCGGGACGCTCCTGATTTTCGCTAAAATATCTCTCCGCTGTGATTTTATTCATACTCTTTGACATAAGAAGTCCCAGATATTTTTCTGATTTATATACCTGGCTGTCAGCAACAGGCGTTGTCATAAACGTCCAGCCATCCTTGCCGCTGTCTCCCTGCTTAAACCAGAAGCTGACTGATGCTGATGATGCTCCGTCTAAAATGCCTTTCGGAAGCTCCAGATAATTATCAACCCCGTATTTAATGCTCAGAGCGTTACCGTTCACTCCCTGTTCATATGTCATATCGCCGTTTTCTTTTACTTTACCGCCCATTTTTGCTTCAAATGCGCCGCTGCTTGTGTTATCCTCGTCAAATGTGATATGCAGAGCCAAACCATCGTCTATATCCTCTATAGCGTCGCCGTACAGCTTTATTTCCGCTATATTGCAGCAATATCCCTGCGCGTCTCCATTGCTCGGGTTATAATTATGCGTTCCTGAAGGAACGGCGTATCTGATATAACGGTATTCACCGGGTTTGATTTCAGCAGTTGTTATAACTTCCTGTTCCGGTATGTCCGGTATTGTATATAGCTTATTCCACTTGTTTCCGTCCGCTGAGCCTTCAAAATATGCATCCTTCATACGGTACGCAAAGCCTTTTCTCGGTGCGTAGCCGACTGCCTGCACATTGTATTGCTTGCCCAAGTCTATAGTCAGATAACCGTCTTCAATGCCGTCAAAGAATGTGGTCAGGTCATTGTCAACCGTTTTTTCGTAGGTATTAACTGTTCCGTTTTCCCATGCAACGCTTCCTGATGTCATACTCTTGGTGAGTTCAATCTCGCTGTATTTGGATATTTCTACCTCCATTGAATCCGTTACACCGTATTCAGGCACATACGCGCTTACAGTTACTGTTCCGAGAGCCTTTGCACTCAATGTACCATCTGTGCTAATCTCCGCTATATCCTCATCTGATACGCTCCATTCAGGAGACGATTCTTCACCGTTTACCATCAGAACATATTTTGAACTTGTTCCGACCTTCACTCTGTCCGCGCCGACAAATTCTGTGGTCGCGTACTCTTTAACGAGCGCGTTGTATTCATCAAGCGTTATCGGTATTACTGTACCGTGACGGTATTTCATGTCAAAATTGAAATCATCCGCCGATACAAAGTTACCTGTGGCTATATCGTCGGTCACAAACGGCTTATATCCGCCAGACTGTGAATAGAAGTCAAGAAGCAGACACCATTTATTTTCGCCGTTTAATTTATACACCGTAGGTCCTTCATATCCTGTAACCATATTGCCGGCTTCGCCGTTTATTGTATATGTATCAACATCCGCGAAAGAGTTGTCAAGGGAATTACTTCTCATCATAGTAACCGATGAATTGCTTTCATTTTTGGTGAATCTATAGTATGTGCCGTTGTCCTTTATGAATGTGGTGTCAATATTGCTTACAGTTCCGTCATCAATGTACAGTTCAGGAGCTGTGAAGTGTTCAAAATCCTTCGTATAACATCTGTATATACGCTGTGTAGAATAATTATCATCGCTTACCTTAGATGCCCAGAATACCATATACGCGCCCTTCTCACTGTCGTAAACACTCTCAGGTGCCCATGCGCAGCCCGCATTATCCGGAGCAATCTGCGCCATACGCTGATTTGACCAGTGTACAAGGTCTGTGGACTCCCAAATCATGATTGATTTAGAACCTGATCTCTGACATGTTCCCCAGCGTCCGGGATCATATGCGCGGTTAAATATACTCAAATCTGTCGCGATAAGGAAGAATTTATCCCCCTCCGGTGAACGTACAATGTGCGGGTCTCTTACGCCCTTTTCCCCCATTGTGCTTTTCAATATAGGCTGTCTATTGTTGAGGGTGCGCCATGTCTGACCGTCCTTGGAAACTGAGAAATAAATCTGCTCTTCATCGCCTGTCTTTTCTGTACCTGCGAAATGCACAAACAGATATGCCTCCATATCCTTTTCATCTTTATTATCAGGTTTTGCCTTTACATTGCAGCCGTATTCTCTTGTAATCGTTTGCCCGTCTTTTGAGAATTCAGCTGTAATCGACATATCTATATCCCTTTCTCCTCGTGTTACTTTTCCATCAGGCAAAACAGCGTCGATAGATGGTTTCCACGTAATATAAGCTCCTTTATACTCGGCGGGCATATATTGGTCTGTGTAAATTTCTGTATCAGGAGCCAAATCCTCAGCTATATTTTCAAGCTCAGAAGCCGCGTCTATAATAAATGTAGTAACCGAATTGCCCTTAAGCGATGTGCTGAGCTGTCTGTTTTGTACTGATATCGGCTCAAGCTCAGCCCAGTTCTCGCCTGTTTCCAAGTCGCCGCTCGTTCTTATCACTCTTGCGCTATAGCCTGACACAGGCATATTGGAAAGATTAAATATATAATCCTTATCAGAAGCGCTTGTATTAATCGCAACAATAACAATTCTGCCGCTTTCTCTGTCATATGCGGCAAGAGATTTGTCACTTGAACCTATGATAGTCATACCCGGTTCTATGTATTTAGTAAACTGACCGTAAGCGTAATATTTCTTTGTAAGAACCACATCCTTAGTGTCATGGTCAGCCATTGCAATGCCCCAGATACCGCCTGTCTGAGATATAGCTGTTTCTTTTTCGCCCTCAGTACGGTAAGGACTTGTGTTATCTTTATGACTGTCTATAATATCCCACATTACCCATGCGGACGGCATAAGACCATTCATGTCCTTTATTATCTGCTGGCTGAGTCCTAATCCGGCGGACATATATCCCGCTTCCTCTCCCGCTGTATATGAACCATCAACCTCGCTCATCCACAGGTCTTTGCCTAAAGACTCGGCAAGCGCGCGAAGTTCTGCTCTTTTTGAACCGCCGTATGTATGAGTATCAATACGTCCAAGATTGTGTAATGCCTGATATGAAAGCTGTTTAATACATGTTATTGTCGTGTCAATACTTGTTTCATCACTGCCAGCAACAAGTACATCTTTTAAACCGTGCTGATTAAGTCTGAAGCGCAGTTCATTAATCATCTTAGACTCGCTGTATCCGATTTGGAAATGGCATCCCTCCTGCTTAGGACTGTTTACCCCCCAATAATTTGTATACGGTTCGTTCATGGGTGAATAGCTTTTGAATTCTATTCCCCACTCATTTTTAAAATGCTCAGTAACTGTGGCTATGTATTCGGCAAAATCATCATATTCGGTAGAACATAGATTATCATAGCTTGCATTTATTGCTCCTGACGTGCAGCCTGAATTAGTCATGAAATACGGAGCGGAATTTGAGAATCCTTCAAAGTATACATCCGGGTTTGCTTTCTTTGCAGCTAACGCCACGTTTCTTTGATTCTTGTCGGCGCTCCAGTCATATATAATATTTCCGTCGTTATCGTATCCTACAGCGTAGCCCGGGACTTTTGAATCGGAACGCGTTATATGGTCATGCTCCGGATTGTCTCCGCCGCCCACGTTATAGCGCGCTATATCCAGACTGAGACCTTCATCACTATAGAAAAGCTCAGCAGCTTTTTGAGTAAGTGTTTCATCGTAGCCTACTCTGTTTGCCCACCAGCAAAGGCTTGTACCCCAGCCTTCAAATTTACCGTCATTAAATGTGAGGGCGTTTGACGGGTCGAGATTGACAACCGATACATTATCAGCTGCTAAAGCTGACAACGAAACAGCCGGGAGCATTGCAAGGCTTAGTAAAACCGCTATAAATTTATTTAATATTTTATTCATTATAAAACTCCTTCCACGAGTTACTTCAATATTCCAATGTATATTATACAACAAAAATATTATCTCTGCAACAGGATTTTAATAATTCCTCACACAAATGTCTCTGCGGCATATTATATATTAAAACAGCTACAGAGGTGGGATATATGCTTAATTTCTGCATGAAAGGGTGTTCAAAAGCAGCCGGGCTTTCAATTCTGTCATTCTGTCTTGGAATTATTGCGGGCGCGTTTCTTCCTATCGCAATAGTTGCCGTGATAGAAATGATTTTCCTGCTGTGTTTTGGGTATCTGTGCTTATTCAAGTGGTAGAAAGGGGTAATTTTTATGAAAATCGTAGTTATGAAGGTTCCAAAGTGCTTAAGAGGTATAGTAAGAGCAATGTTTAAGATGTAATGAAAAAACAAGGCAATTTTGCCTTGTTTTTTCATTACATCTTAATATCTTGAAATCTTAAATAAATTCAATAAGTCTAAGCCAATTTTCGAGAGACGGCGCCCACTGCGCCACATGAGGCATTGCTTTAGCAAGTCCCAATCCGTGATGTCCATATGGATATATATGGAGTTCAAACGGTATCTGAGCCTCACTCAGCGCGCCGGCGTATAAAAGAGAGTTCTCCACAGGTACTGTGCTGTCCTCAGCTGTATGCCATATAAATGCCGGCGGTGTTTCACGCGTAACCTGCTTATGAAGCGACATAAGCTCCTTATCCTCATGAAACGGTTTTGCGCCTATGAGATTCTGCCGCGAGCCGTCGTGTCTGTATTCAAACATATCTATTACCGGATAGCACAGAATAGTCGCGTCAGGTTTACAATCCTCTTTATCGATTTTATCAGTTCCTTTGTAGATATCCTTATCATAGTGTACCGAAACAGATGCAGCAAGATGTCCGCCCGCGCTTGAACCCATAACTGCAATCTTATTCTTGTCAATACCATATTTGTCGGCAAAATGACGCACATATCTTACAGCGCGCATTGCATCGCTAAGCTCAGCCGGATGCTTATAAGGCGCTACTCGGTAATCAACAACGAAAGATGTTATACCTATTGACTGAAGCCATTCGGCGTAAGCCTTCCCCTCATGCTCGGCGCGCATAGCATAGCCGCCGCCCGGGAAAATTATCACAGCGCATTCAGAACCGGATTCATATGCAGTTATGGTAGGTTTTCTCGGTTCTTTTTCATCAGCTTCAATAAAGCTGTCATCCCAGTAAGGGATTGTATTTTTCCACAAACGTTCCATATGTTCCCCTCCTACTATTCAGACATCGGATTTTCTGTGTATGTCTTAAACAGATTTATAAAATTATCAATCTTGGTTCTTTTTATCGTGAAGTTGACTTCCCCATTACGTATCAATGCGCAATTTATATCATCAATTGACTTAATTTCCACAACGGTGTCATTTTCGCTTTTTATTCCGTCGAATGTTATCCTGAGAATTACTTCGTCATTAATTGCGTCGCCTTTATATACACTATCGACCGCCAAAGCCATAATACTCTTATATATTTCTCTGGAAATATCATTGTTTGTTTCTTTTCCGTCAAGCCTGAAAATATATTCATTATCCTTATGGGAAATATCCATAGTATGCTTTTCACTGTCATACTCTATAAGGACGCTTTTGACTTTTGAAATATCCACAAGCGCCTGCAGCTTACTTACTATGTTGAACGAAGATTCTTTAACGAAATCTACGCTTTCCTTAGGCGTGCGGTATATTCTTCCCTTATACTCCACATATGTTTCAGCGCCTTCAGTTCTTCCAACACGAAGCTCTTCTGTGTATTCATCGCCGTATTTCCCGGTCGTATTATCATACGGACGCACAGTGAGTTTAAGCTTTGGAGAAGACTGCGTAATACCGCTGTCAACGCCCTCAACAAATGAAGTGAGTGAAATAGTGTCTATCGGTTCAAGAATTTTGTTGTCAATATAATCATCATTCGCGCCGCTCCGGTACGGTGAGACCATCTCCCAAACGTTATTTGTATTGATGTCAATATTGTCAATAAGCTTAATATCTATAGTTTCATCGCTTCTTTCGATAATGATATCGCGTATATCGTCAATTTCAATGTTGAATCTGTCGAACTCCTGATAATAGCTTAGCGGCTGGCATAATGTGTCCACTTTAAAAGAATAAATCGTATATATAGAGCTGTCACCGTCAAGCATAACAAAATACTCTCCAAGTGTAGGGCTCATATCGCCTATATACAGTTTATCCTCTTCACCGTTTTTCTTTGTTATTGTTACTGTTATTTTCGGAGCTTGAAGACCATACTGTGAAAGGTCGTGAGATGAATCGTCTACTTTATGTTTTGATGTAAGCGTAGCCACCGTTCCTGCAAGTGCCTGAGCTTTAGACACATCAATATCATCGGTGCTTATTTCATTTATTGTCCAGACAGAGTCGCCGAGATTAACAGCTTTTATACTGCTGTCCCCGGTTGTCACATTTACGCTGTCTATTTTACTTGTATCCTCAGAGTATATTGTATAAATTTCTTCATTAACATTTTTCTGTCCGTCATCTGACATATCAACATTGTTTATAATGCCAATACCTGCGGCGAGAACAGCAATAACGGCAAATAATATGATTATACTTTTCTTTTGTCTGCTCATAGATTTCTCCTCTTCATCCATATAACCAGGCCGCATATAAGTATTATAAGCGGTATCAATATTACAATAACTATGAATATAACCATAACCTGAGATGCGGAAACAGAAATAGCGTTATTTATAAGTGTCTTTTCATCGACAAGGAAAGTATCATCATTGCCTATGGTATAGTTTGTAAGATTCATAAAATAATCATAATTCGCAAGTCCGTAATCGTTCATGATCATTGATGCGTCCAGCGTAAGAAGCATTGTGTTTCCTGACACATATACGGACGAGCCACTAGAAGAGTCCTGAGAAAGCGCACCGACAATAAATTCTCCCTCTTCTTCTCCGCCTACTCTTTCAACAAGCTCGTTGGTTGTTGTATACGCTTTATCTGAGCTTGTGAAAATAGGGGTAACGGATATACTTCCGTTTGTTTCAAATTCCTGTGTAAGCTGCTTTGAATATGGATAATATGCGACTGTTCTCTTATTTTTTAAGATACTGTCGGTAAATTCCGTAGAATTTATTTTAGGAACAACAAGTGCAACACCTGTACTGCCGAGAGACACAGTCTGTGACATATCGGTTTCAACAACTGCGTTATCATTAATTCCTATTCCATGCGTTGATTTCAGATAGGTGAAAATATTCTCAAGCGCGCGTGAATTGGAGTCAAAATAACACTGTAAATTGCCTCCTGCGGTGAGATAATTGTCTAATTTTGTTATTTCACCCTTTGAAAGATCGGTGGTCGGACGGATAAGCATAACCACCGAAGCGTCAGACGGTATTTCTTCTGTGATAAGGTTTAAATCCACAACTTCAAAATTTTCCTCCAGAAGCTTTGCCCTTACTCCGGCAGCGTCAATTTCGTTATGTCCGGTCACAATACACACTTTCAAAGTCATATCAGATGAAACATATTTAAGTGACGAATTTATTTTATTTTCGACATTAAGAGATGTATACTGCCCTGTCTGCGCGTTAACACCGTACAGCTCCGTAAGAGAATGAACCTTGAATCTTTCGCCTGAGTCTATTATTACGGAATTGGCCATAAGACTTTTTCCGTCTGTCACATATTTCTTTCCGAACGTCGGATTTTCAGCTATGTTTATATTGGTTATTTTTATACTGCTTGCCGCAGCCGAATACTCATGAAGCACAGAACTTATTCTTTCGTCCTCTGAAGACGCACTTGAAAGTATATAGATATCAACAGGAGTATCATAACTTTTGAGAAACTCGCGCGTCTTATCAGACAATGCGAACATCTTATTACTTGTTAAATCAACCTTAAGCGGAACCTTTTTGCCAAGAGCCGTCACAAACATATTTATCACAATAACGAGCGCTATAGCCGCTATAATCATTATAGAGGAGGTTAATTTATACTTTTTCTGATTATTCATTTTTATCCTCCTATCTCAGTCTGCGTCCTTCAAAGACCATTGTTGTGAAGAACAAAAACAGTCCAGTAAGGCTCAGATAATATATTACCGGTTCGAAGCTCATGAATCCCAGCGTGAAGTCAGAAAATCTTTCGAGCGGTGAAAGCCACAGGAGAATACTCACTATAGCTTCATTTGAGATATATGTCGATACGGAACCAAGAAGCATGGTTAATATCAGGATTCCGTATGTTGTTACTGCCGCGACAATCTGACTTTCGGTAATAGACGACATTAACGCGCCTATTGACAGGATTACAGCACACAAAAGTATAAAGCCTATATAGCAGCCTATCGTCTCTCCTACCGGCAGCGAACCGTGCGCGGCAAGTATACAGGGGTATATAAGCGTTATTATGATACCTGTCATTAAAACACCAAATGCCGCAAGGAACTTACCGATTACTATTTCCCATGTCGATATCGGCGCAGTCAGCAGAAGCTGGTCAGTTTTAAGCTTTCTGTCCTCTGAGAACAACCTCATAGTCAGAAGAGGCAGGAAAAATATCGCCATACGGTTTACTGAAGCGAAAAAGCCTGTCATGCTTGCTGTCATAAACCCGATGTTTACGAGGTAGAACATCACACCGGTAAGCAAAAGGAATATTGTAAGAAACACATATCCGAGCATTGAAGTGAAATACGAATTGAATTCTCTGTTAAATATCGCTTTCATTTTCTTTTTCCTCCTTTGCGGGCGCTTTTGTAAGCTCAAGGAAAATATCCTCAAGCGATGCTTCAACTTCTTTTTGCGCCAGGATAGGCATTGACTTTTCAGCAAAGGCAAAGAATAATTTCTTTCTTCCCTCCGCGTTCATTTTTGTGTCAAATTCAAAATTATACTCGTCATTCGATGAAGAAACACATACCACATTAGAAATACCCTCGAACGAATTGAGTATTTCCTCCGCTTCCTCCCTGTTTCCGGAAACGGAAATCATCATTCTTTTTGACTCGCCTATTTTTTCGGACAGATTTGCGGGAGTATCCTCCGCGACAAATTTACCCTTATTTATTATGATTACCCTGTCACATACCGCGCTGATTTCGCTTAGTATATGCGAGCTAAGAATTATTGTTTTTTCCTTGCCAAGCTTCTTTATAACATTACGCATTTCGATAATCTGCTTCGGATCAAGACCTACTGTAGGTTCGTCAAGTATAAGAACAGGCGGATCACCTATAAGTGCTCCGGCAAGACCGACTCTCTGTCTGTAGCCTTTCGACAGATTGCCTATCATTCTTTTCTTGACATCGTTTATTTTCACCATGTCAACTATACCCTGTATATGCTTTTCTCTGTCGTCTGTCTTAATCTTTTTCAGCTCATAGACAAAATCCAGATAATCCCACACTATCATATCCAGATACAGCGGCGGAATTTCAGGCAAATAGCCTATGCGCTTCTTTACCTCTATAGGATTTTCTATAATATCATATCCGTCAACAGTAACAGTTCCCTCCGAACATGCCGTATATCCAGTTATGATATTCATGGTTGTGGATTTACCCGCGCCATTAGGTCCGAGAAATCCGAGTACTTCGCCCTTTTTTACATCAAAGCTGATGTGGTCAAGGGCAAACTTAGAGCCATATCTCTTTGTAAGATTGGAAATAGTAATCACTTGTAGAACTCTCCGTTTCAAATTAAATTTATGGGCTGCCCGATTTAGCGCAGACCGTTACACTACGAACAAAACTCACCACTCGGAGTACCCTCGTACACCGTCGGGTAAGTTTTGTCCGTTCTGCATCTAAATCCATCCAGCCCATCGAGACTGTTCCTTAGCCGGGCAGCATTATTATATACCTATATTTTACAAAGCTTTTATTATACAATTATGAACAGAATGTTAATTTTCCCTATCATCCTGAATAATTTTTATTGCAAGCTCATTAAGCTGCTCCTCGTCAACCACGTTCGGAGCGCCGGACATGAGTTCTGACGCATTCTGAACCTTCGGGAACGCGGTAACATCTCTGAGGCTGTCATTACCCGTCATAATCATTGCGAGACGGTCAAGACCTATGCCCATTCCGCCATGCGGAGGAGCGCCGTATTTATACGCTTCAACAAGGAAGCCGAACTTCGCTTCAATTTCTTCCTCGCTAAGACCCAATGCGCGGAACATCTTCTGCTGAAGCTCATAATCGGTAATTCTGATTGAACCACTTGAAAGCTCCGTACCGTTAAGAACCAAGTCATACGCTTTGGCAACTACTTTTCCGGGGTCAGAGTCAAGATACTGTATACACTCATCCATAGGCATTGTAAACGGATGGTGCATTGCTATCCAGCTTTCTGTTTCCTCGTCATATTCAAAGAACGGAAATTCTGTAATCCATAGGAAATTATAGCCATCAGGAATAATATCAAGCTGCTTTGCCACTTTCAGTCTGAGCGCGCCCAGAACCGGCAGCGTAACCTTGTTTCTATCTGCAATAATCAGGACCACGTCGCCCTTCTCTGCGCCAGTAGTATTAAGTATAGCGTCAAGCTCACCATCTGCAAGGAACTTAGCAAATCCGCATGAAGGCTCGTCCTCAACCCAGCGAATGAATGCGAGTCCTTTAGCGCCTATGCCGCGGACGTATTCTGTCAGCTTGTCTATTTCCTTACGCGTAAGCGTCTTTGCAGCATCCTTTGCAACAATCGCTCTGACGCTTCCGCCTGCTTCTATAGCGGACGAGAACACGCCGAAGCCGCTGTTTCGTACTATCTCAGAAATATCGCATATTTCCATACCGAAACGCGTATCCGGCTTATCTGAGCCGTAACGCTCCATCGCTTCATTATATGTTAGTCTCGGGAGCGGCGTTGGAATATCTATATCAAGGACATCATTAAATATTCTCTGTACAAATCCCTCGCCGATTTCCAGGATATCCTCCACGTCAACGAACGACATTTCAAGGTCTACCTGTGTAAACTCAGGCTGTCTGTCTGCTCTCAGGTCCTCGTCGCGGAAGCAGCGCGCAAGCTGAATATATCTGTCAAAGCCTGAAATCATCAAAAGTTGCTTATACATCTGCGGTGACTGGGGCAGAGCATAGAACTTACCGTGATGCACTCTTGACGGAACAAGGTAATCTCTCGCGCCTTCGGGAGTGGATTTAATCATCATTGGTGTTTCTATCTCAATAAATCCGTTTTCATAGAAATAATCTCTTGCAGATTTTGCAATTTTGCTTCTTGTCATGATGTTATCCTGCAAAACCTTTCTTCTAAGGTCAAGATAACGGTACTTTAATCTTAATTCCTCATTAACGTTTGTATCATCTAATATCTCAAACGGCGGCGTCTGCGCCTTTGCAAGAATTCTTAAATCCTTTACATCAATTTCTATATTTCCTGTCTTTATGGCAGGGTTTTTGCTCTCTCTTTCTCGTACCACACCCTTTGCCATAAGCACGTATTCACTACGGCATGAGGATGCCTTTTCAAAAATATCTCTGTCAGTAGAATCGTCAAATGCAAGCTGAACGATACCTGTTCTGTCGCGCAAATCTATAAATATGAGATTACCCATATCGCGAATTTTCTGAACGTATCCGCCTACGACTACTTCCTTTCCTATTCCTTCTGTTTCTCCGCAGTAATTAGTGCGTTTTAAACCGCTCATTGTATCCATAATGATAATATCCATAGCCTTTCTGCCCACAAAGTTAATAATGAAAAATTTTTAACGTTCATATCGTGGGCAGATATGGCGTTAAATGGATATTATGCCCATGTGCGATTTTCGAAGCAATGCGAGAAAATACTCGCACGGGCAATCAAATTTGATTAACGTGATTTTTCACGTTATATCCCTTTCGGGTTTTATAACATACATTATATATTTTAACCTTATAATTCCAATGTGTCAAGTGGAATTGCCGAATTTTGACGCTTTTGTATACAATTAGTTTAATTTTTTGTGACAGGGCTTGATTTAATTCGAAATTAGTTTTATAATGGTTAGCATACATAATTTAAATTAAGGAGAGAAACCATGAATAAAGCAAAGAAGGAAACAAGCCAATCCTTTATGAATAACGTGACCGTGATACTGATATCCCAGATTATCGTTAAAATATTCGGAGCGGTTTACAAGGCTGTTATAACTAATATTGACGGATTCGGCAATGAGGGACTCGGTCTTTATAATGTAGGTTTCCAGATTTATACCCTACTGCTTGCAATATCATCTGTTGGTATTCCGAATGCTATTTCTAAAATGACATCTGAGCGGATAGCATTGGGCGACTACAAAGGCGCTCATAAGATTTTCAAGACAGCAATGCTTCTGTTTTCCGTGATTGGTCTTGCAGCTACGCTTATATTATTCTTCGGCGCAGATTTCTTTGCAACCGTGGTAATAAAATACGAGCGTTCACAAGCTGTCATGCGCGCGCTTGCTCCGTCTCTGTTCTTCGTATGCGTATCGTCTGTAATACGCGGCTATTTCACAGGCATGAAGAATATGAAGGCTACAAGCAATTCACAGATTATTGAACAGATTATAAAATGTACTCTGACGATTGTGTTTGTCTATATGTCAATAGCTTTGCAGAATGCACTGCCGATAACCGCGGCATGGGCGAATTTTGCTACGTCAATGGCTACTGTGTTGAGCTTCCTGTATCTGATATACTTCTATTACAGACGCAAGAGCGGCATACAGGAAAATATAGATAACTCAACAGGAGAAACACTGTCTGTCTCAAAGCGCCGTCTGATGATAGGAATTCTTATGATAAGCGTTCCGATATCTCTCGGTTCTATTATAACAGCTGTAAACAGAGTAATTGATACAGCTACAATAAGCCGCGGTATTGAAGCGGCATTTGCAACGCTTATTCCGGCGCATGGAGACACAGCGGCAATTGTAAATCCGACTGCAACTCAACTTATGCTTGAAATAGAAAGACTTTCGGGACTTCTTTCCAAGAGCGATATTCTTTACAACATGCCTCTCGCGGTAAACTTCGCGTTTGCAACTGTGCTTGTTCCATCGGTAGCCGGAGCGCTTGCAATTAAGGATTATAAGGAAGCAGCCTCTAAAATTAACTATTCACTGCTTGTTTCGATACTAATTATACTTCCCTGTTCAATAGGATTTATAACTTTGGCAAAACCGATATATAAGATTATATATTTTGCAACTCCTGACGGCTATGATTTATTACAGCTTGTATCGGTATCGCTGATATTCGCGGCGCTCGCACAGACTATGACAGGCTCTTTGCAGGGACTTGGCAAGGTGTATGTACCGGCGATAAGCCTTTTATTCGGCTGTGTGGCGAAGGTAATACTTAACGTAATACTTATAAGGATACCGTCTGTTAACATTTACGGCGCGGCTATAAGCTCAATTGCTTGTCAGTTTATTTCATGCGCTATATGCTTTATAGTTCTCGTAAGGTCATGCAAGCTGAATATGGCTCCTATGAAATATGTTATAAAGCCGCTTATAGCGGGAGTTGTTATGGGCGCGGCAGCTGTGGGGGTATATAAGCTTATAATACTTGTTTTACACGAAGGATTTACCTCAAACCTTATTGCAACTCTTATCGCTATCGCCGTTGCGGCGGTTGTATATTTCTTTATGGTATTCGTTATGAAAATTCTTTCCGCCGAGGAAGTGAAACAGCTTCCCGCCGGAAATAAGATTTATAAAGGACTTGTGAAAATACGGATTTATCCGGCTGAGTAGAAGTTAACATCAAAAAACGCGGTATAAAAACCGCGTTTTTTATATATGAGAATTTTCAAAAAGTGATTCCTCTATTTTAAATATATTTGTTGATTCGGGTGTTACTGATAAAACATAACCATTATCTGATTTCTTTATCTTAACCTTTTGAATATGTATTTCACCTAAATAATTTACTCCAAAGCTGCGGTTTGTCGGCGCGATAAAGGTGTTTCCGGTTTCTTCTGCCATAAAAACCTCATACGATACAGAATTGAATTCTTCCTTACGGTATTTTTTATCGTAGTCTTTTAAAATGTAATAACATCCCTCTTCAAAGTTTTCTCCGTCTGCAAGAGAAATTTCCTTTGCAGTCCATGAGCGATTATATCTTGTATAGATTCCGGGATTTATCTCGTCACCTTCAACAACTATTTTTATGTTGGAAATATCAATATCAAAATAATACTCCTTGTTATCTTCCGGTGCCAATGCCTTTGAATACTCACACCTGATTGCAACCCAGTCTCCATCAATTCCGCTTATAAGGTACTTAACAATCTCATATCCGTCATAACCGCTGCTTCTTGCAGAGGAAATACTTTGCATTTCCTCTGTTCCATCTTTGCCAATCAAATAGGTGGTTGCCGAATATTCATTTTCCGCTATAAAGCTATATTCATCAGGCAATGTCCATTTGACGGATAAATCGTCCTCAATAACAGCATCAACTGCCAATTCAACCTTTTCCGGTTCTTTCGTTTCCACCGGTTGTGGTTTGATATTTTGATTTTTATATCTATCAATCAAACGATAAGGCTGAGCGCTCACAATTCCGCCACGATGGTATTTTGCAAAAAGTGCCCTATGTAGAATATTATAGAATTCTTCACGCGTCATAGGCACTTCCGCATTGATTGTATCAGTATTCTGAATCAGCCCTTTTTCATAGGCAATCTCGTATATATTTTCCTTATCAGTATCTATGTCTGTTACGCTGTCTGTGCAACCATACGTGTCCCCAACCATTCGGGTAACATAAAGCAGCGCTTCATAATTTGTTATATCAGAATCTAAATCCAGCGTAGTAATCTCGTTATAGGTAAGCGCGTAATTGCATAGCTCCAAAAGCAATAGCTTAGTATCATCGTCCAGATAATCCATTTCCGCAAGCGTATCACCACGGTACCAGTCAGCCAGTCTTACTGTTGATGAAAATACTTTTGCTTGTTTTATAGTTTTCAGCACTTCAAGCGTTGTTATATATTCACCGTTGTTTCGGTTAGCGTCCGTGATAATACCGAGTTCTGTCAGAATATCCGGGGTGGTTTCCTCGTATATCAAAACATCCTCTCCGCCAAGGAGTTCATAAAGCCGCCATATCATAACGATTGCCTGTTCACGACTTACGTTTTGGAGCGGCGCTATTTGTGCGTCTGAAATGCCTTTTATAATTCCTGAGCCTGCTAATATACTCAAAGAATCAGTCGCCCATGAAGAAATCTGATTAAAATCATTAAATACATTTAAATCCGTAGGCTCAGCTGCATAATTCATAAGTTCAATAAGACGGTTCATCATTACCGCCATTTGTTCACGCGTAATTTTTTCATGCGGAGCAAACTCCGTTTCTGAAATACCGCTTACCACGCCTATCGCATACGCCTCCAAAACATCCCAGTTATTTGTATCTGAAAAATGAGCTGAAATCGGTATATTGAGAAAATTTCCTCCGAGTGCTTCGTATGTGTTAACAACAAGCTCGCAAAATTCTTCACGAGTAATATCCCTGTTGTAATCACATAATATTTTTTCATTCACAATATTAGCAGCGCTTGCTTTTAATATTTCTGTCTTAGCCCACTGAGCAGGATAGTCACTATAGCTATCGTCGGCAAATGCTGAATTTGACATGAACATGACAAGTATTAATATAACTGATAATATTTTTTTCATAGGTAATCCCCCTAAAATTTATCTTTTACTTATAATACTTTTTCAAACAGCTAAAAGGTTGCAAAAATTTCTGACAAACCACTAATTATTTTGATTTATTTATAATCGCCGCTTTGACAGTATTTTTCATAAGCATTGCGATAGTCATAGGACCTACTCCGCCCGGTACGGGTGTGATTGCTCCGGCTACCTTTTCGGCAGTTTCAAATTCAACGTCGCCGCAAAGCTTCTTGTTTTCAAGTCTGTTTATACCGACATCAATCACTACCGCGCCTTCCTTTATCATATCACCCTTGATAAAGTTCGGTATACCAACCGCGGCAACAAGAATATCTGCGTTCTTCGTCTTTTCCTTTAAATCTTTAGTCTTTGAATGGCATATGGTAACCGTGCCGTTCTGATGCAGTAAAAGCATTGCCTGCGGCTTACCGACAATATTGCTTCTTCCCACTATAACGCATTCCTTACCGCTTACGTCTATGCCGGACTCTTTTATAAGCTCCATAACGCCCGCTGGAGTGCACGGTACAAAATCATAATTGCCGACCATTATCTTACCTACATTTACCGGGTGGAACGCGTCAACGTCCTTATTCGGATTTATAGCGTCTATAATTGTTTTCTCATCAATATGCTTCGGTACAGGAAGCTGAACAAGTATTCCCGAAATACTTGATTTATTATTAAGTGTATCAATAAGCTCCAAAAGCTCCTCCTGTGTAGTTTCCTCAGGCAGCGCGTATTTTTCGGAGTATATACCGCATTCCTCGCACGCGCGCTCCTTATTACGAACATAAACCTGACTTGCGGGGTCCTCACCCACGATGATTACGGCGAGACCGGGCACTATCCCTTTTGCCTTTAACTCCTCTACCTCCGTCTTGAGTTCTCCCTTTATTCTTGCCGAAACTTCCTTTCCCATCAACAGCTTTGCCATTTTCCTTCCTCCTCTTAGTATTTGATAAAATATCGCCTTTCGGCGGTCTTATAAGACATCTGTTCTGATAACCTATAAGGTCTGTGCGTCCTGTTTTTTGAAGCGCGTCATATACAAGCTTGTAATTATCAGGATTCTTATATTGCAAGAGCGCTCTCTGCATAGCCTTTTCTTTCGCGCTTTTCGGTACATATACTTTTTTCATCGTAAACGGGTCTATTTCAGTATAAAACATACAAGTTGATATCGTCCCCGGCGTTGGGTAAAAATCCTGTACCTGCTGCGGATTTATATTATTTTCATGCAGATATACAGCAAGCTTTACAGCATCACGAAGCGTGCTGCCCGGATGGCTTGACATAAGATACGGTATAAGATACTGCTTCTTGCCTATTTTCTCGTTGATTTTATAAAACTTTTCTGAAAATTTGTTATAAACATTGTTTTCAGGTTTGCCCATATATTTTAATACGTTATCACTTATATGCTCAGGAGCAACCTTAAGCTGTCCGCTCACGTGATGCTTGCATAATTCATAAAAGAATGTGTCATCTTTATCATTTATAAGATAATCAAATCGTATTCCTGAACGTATAAATACCTTTTTTACACCCTTTATTGCGCGGAGTTTTCTTAAAAGATTGAGATATTTCTCATGTGTAATTTCCATGTTTCCGCACGGCTTTGGAAATAGGCATTGTTTATCTTTACATGCTCCTGTTTTAAGCTGCTTATTACACGCAGGACCTCTGAAGTTCGCAGTTGGTCCGCCGACATCATGTATATACCCCTTAAAATCAGGCATTTTTACCATTTCTTCCGCTTCTCTTAGAAGTGATTTATCACTTCTTGATGTCACTATTCTGCCCTGATGAAACGCAAGCGCGCAGAAGTTACAGCTACCAAAGCAGCCTCTGTTAGCCGCAAGCGAAAACTTTACCTCCTGTATTGCCGGAATACCGCCGTCCTTTTCATATACAGGGTGATAGTTTTTCATATATGGCAGCGCGTATACCTTATCGAGTTCCTCCGTAACAAGCGGAGGCATTGGCGGATTTTGAACAAGAAATCTGTCGCCGTGTTTCTGCGCAAGAGTTTTTCCTATATACGGATTTTGCTCATAATACTGCATTCTGCATGAAATGGCATACTTTTCTTTGCTATCGATGCACTCCTCATAGCTTGGAATGAGGACTGAACTGCTGTCGTCATATTCAGAAGCTATATAACACGTACCGCGCACGTCCGTTATATCCTTCACATTCACTCCGTCACGAAGCTTATTGGCAAGCTCAACTATCTGTTTTTCTCCCATGCCGTACATAAGTATGTCGGCGCGTGAATCAACGAGTATGGAGCGTCTTATTTTATCATCCCAATAATCATAATGCGCAAATCTCCTGAGACTTGCTTCAACGCCGCCTATAAGAATAGGCATATCTGAACCGAACGCTTCTTTTATACGGTTACAGTATACAATTGTGGCTCTGTCCGGACGCATGCCCCCTTTACCTCCGGGAGCATACATATCGTCATGTCTTCTTTTTTTTGAAACAGTGTAGTGGTTTACCATACTGTCAATATTCCCTGCCGAAACAAGAACGCCGAGTCTCGGTCTGCCCATCCGGATGAAATCATCAGTGCTGTGCCAATCAGGCATAGCCACTATTCCGACCTTATATCCGTGGTTTTCAAGAACTCTTGATATTATGGCATGTCCAAAGCTTGGATGGTCAACGTACGCGTCACCAACGATATAAAGAAAGTCAAGCTGTTCCCAGCCGCGTTTTTCCATATCCTCCTTTGAAATCGGAAGAAAATCATTCTTCTTCATAATTATCTTCCTCCGAAGGAGCCTGAACGGCAATATCCGCATGACTTACAAGCACATCTCTCGGCTTTGAACCGTTCGCTCCGGAAATAATTCCGCGCGCCTCCATCTGGTCAATAATTCTACCCGCGCGCGAATATCCAACCCCTAACCGTCTTTGAACCATTGACGTGGAAATTTTACCGAGACTTACTGCAAGTTCTATCGCCTCAGGAAGAAGCGCATCTCCGTCCTCTTCTGTATCAGGAGTAACTCCGTTTTCTCCTGTCGCATGGCGTTCTATTTCTTCCTCAAGGTCTTCACTATAGTGCGTTTCACCGGAGTTTTCTTTTATAAATTCTACCACAGCCTCAATTTCAGCATCAGTTACAAACGCACCCTGAACACGCGTCGCTGATCTCGCTCCAGCCGGATTATACAGCATATCTCCTTTACCAAGAAGCTTTTCAGCGCCGCCCTTGTCAATTATGGTACGGCTGTCAACCTGACTTGATACTGCAAGCGCGATTCTGGACGGTACGTTTGCCTTTATAAGTCCCGTTATAACGTCTACCGACGGTCTCTGTGTTGCAATTACGAGATATATTCCGGCAGCTCTTGCAAGCTGAGTAAGTCTTACGATATAGTCCTCTACTTCCTTTGCTGCAACCATCATCAGGTCTGCAAGCTCATCTATTATAATTACAAGCTGCGGGATCTTCTCGCCGCCATCCTTTTCCATAAGCTTATTATATGAATCAAGCTGTCTTACCCCGGCTTCCGTAAACAAATCATAACGGTGCATCATTTCTGTAACTGCCCAGTTCAGAGCACCGGCTGCTTTTTTAGGGTCTGTAACCACAGGCACAAGCAAATGCGGTATACCGTTATACACTCCAAGTTCAACTCTTTTAGGGTCAACCATTATAATTTTAACCTCGTCGGGCTTTGCCTTATATAAAAGGCTCATAATCATAGTATTTATGCACACACTCTTACCTGAGCCTGTCGCTCCTGCAATAAGCAGATGCGGCATTTTGGCAATATCACCTACCACGACCTTGCCGCCTATATCTTTTCCCAGAGCAAAGGTCAGCTTTGATTTGGATTTCTTAAAAACGTCCGAATCCAGCATTTCACGGATTGTGACAGAACTTACCTTATTATTTGGTATCTCTACTCCAACGGCTGCCTTTCCCGGAACAGGCGCTACAAGAACTGTAGATACCGCAAGATTAAGCGCGATATCATCGGCAAGTCCAACTATTTTTGAAAGCTTAACTCCTGTTTCCGGTGAGATTTCGTAGCGTGTGACAGTCGGTCCCTGAGTCACCTGTACCAGTTTTGCGTTAACGCCAAAATCTTTAAGCACGGATATGAGCTTTTCAGCTGTGTGGCGCATTTCCTCACGCTTGTCCCCCGATGAAGCAGGAACGTTGTTGAGAAGCCGCATGGGCGGCTTGGTGTACTTCACGACCGGAGTTTCAATCGCTTTATTGAATTCATCATTAAATTGTTCTTTCTCTTTTTCAGATATTTTATCAGCTTTTTCTTCTTTTTGCTGAGTACTTTCCCTGACAGGTGTTTTTTCCTCCGCTTTCTTTGATGAAACATCTTCTGCTGCTACATCAGCAAACACGTCATCTATGCCATCTGAAAACGGTTCGTCTGTGTCCTTCTTTTTATCCTTTTTAACTTTTTTAGTCTGATAATCTGTGTCATTTGCGAATGAATTTGCCGCGTCAAGAATAGGATTTGATGTTTTATCTGTTTTTTCATAAATGTCATTATTTCTTTCGCTGATACGTCTTTCACGTTCGTCTGTATAATCTGCATATTTATCCTGCGCCGACTCAAAGAGTTTCTTTATCGCCTTTGCTGCCTCCGAGAAAATAGAGACATTGGAAATCAGACTTGCTAATATAACCAGAGTCAGTCCCAAAATTATATATGATGCAAGCTTTTCTATCATATTGTTAAGAAAAACAGATACACACGCGCCCAAAAAACCTCCGCCCTCATAATTGGTATAACCATCTATAAACGCATATGTTATCATATCATTATCAAGAGATAAATTAACAAGCGAACTCATATTTATAAGAGCAAGAAAAGACAATCCCAGCTTTATCCAGAATTTTTTTGTATCTTTGACTTTAATCAGATAAGCGGTTACCCCGGCCAAAAGAACAGGTACAAAAAAACCGCATATACCAAACATACCGCATAATGATTTCTTTACCGCTATGTTGAGAATTCCTCCTTCGCCGTATTCTATATACATAAACACCGCCACAAGCAGTGTTATGGTAAGCATTGAAATTATATAAGTCGGTAAATAGTTTTTCGTGTTTTTCTTTGCGGCGTTTTTCTTCGTATTTTTTTTACTTTTTGTCGCCATAAAACCTCGCCTTCCATATGTAAATAATAATATTTTTTGTATACATACATCATAAATTATACCATATTTTTTTTGCGTTTTCCACAATGTTATGAGATTGTAATATTATTGTCCATAAGTTGATTTATTACCTGGGTCTCAGTAAGCGTGTCTGATATTTTTCCTTCACTGTCGGTCAGATAGATAATATTATAACTTCCCGCGCTGAATTTATCCGCTATCTCTCTCGGGTCGCTTCCATCATTAACAACTAAATGATGTATCTTTCTCTTGTTTTTCTTTTTATGAAACATAAGTTCACGCACAAAATCCACATCATACTTTTCTCTTTGTGTAAATATATTTCCGACAAGCAGCATTGCAAACAAAAGAAGTGAAAAATTAAAGCGAATCTTCATAACCGCGCCCACACCTAAAAAAATCAGCCATGCCGCTACTATCGCTGTAATAAATTTCATAATCCTCATAGCACTCTTATATCCGTAACGACTCATAAGAAACCTGCGAAGTATTATACCTCCGTCAAGAGGCAGAGCGGGAAGCATATTTATCAAAAACAGAACAATATTACTTATATAGAACATCCGGAATATCTCATAGTTATATTTTTTACATATCACAGCCGCAAGAAGCGCAAAAACAACATTGCACAATGGGCCGCTTATATACAGAATAACTTCATCAGCAAGAGAAAACACCATCTTGTTTTTAAGTCTGAGATTTACTCCAAAGGGTAGAAACACTATATAATCAATCTTCAGTCCGATACATACCGCCGCAATACAATGCGCCATCTCATGCAGGAACATGACAGCGTATGTAATATAAAATATAGCCGGATAATGAAAAATCACACAGACTGTGAACATTATAATTGTCAATATATTTACGCGCAGATATTTGGTAAGCTTTATCAAAACCGACACCTCCCCTGTATATTATATGTACAGGAAAGAAAAAACAGTACATGAATTAAATCCTCATGTACTGTTTTTGATTTATCTGTTTTCGTAGAAAGCGAGATATGACCTGTACGCCATATATATATCGCTCTTCGCCGTAACCTCAAACGGCGCGTGCATTGAAAGTACGGGAACTCCACAGTCTATAACGTCAATATTGAGGTTTGCCACATACTGCGCGATTGTTCCGCCGCCGCCTTGGTCAACCTTTCCAAGCTCACCCGTCTGCCATATCACTCCGTTATCATCTAAAATCTTACCTATCTCATATACAAACTCAGCATTTGCGTCTGAAGAACCTGATTTTCCTCTTGCGCCTGTATACTTCACAAGTACCATACCGTATCCGGCGAATGCCGCATTCATTTTTTCCGATACACTCTCATAATTCGGGTCAACAGCCGCGCCTACATCCGATGAAAGACAAGCTGAGTTTGCTATTACAGTGTTATAATCGGTAATACCGCATTTTCCTGTCAGCTTTTCGATAATTTCAGCCACTGTCATTTCAAAGAATGCGCTGAGCATACCTGTATTTCCGGCTGAGCCTATTTCCTCTTTATCAACAAGAATCGCCATAGCCGTCTTTTTCGGATTTTTGGCATCGAATATTCCCTTAAGAGTGGTATACGCGCATACTCTGTCATCCTGACCGTAAGCGCCTATAAAGCTTTCGTCAAGTCCGACATTTCTTGCCTTGAATGCCGGTACGATTTCTATTTCTGCGCTCAGAAAATCCCGTTCCGTTATACCATACCGTTCATTAAGCAGCTTTAAGATCGTAAATTTAACCTTTTCCTTTACTTCTTTTGTGTCGGCAGGCATTCCTCCTATAAGCACATTAAGATTCTCGCCTTCTATGCCGTCCGTCATTTTCTTTGCCATCTGATCTTTTGCAAGATGCGGCAGGAGATCTGTTATACAGAACACAGGGTCAGACTCTTTTTCACCTATATTAAGAGTAACTTTTTCTCCGTTCTTGGTGAATATCACGCCGTGAATTGCAAGAGGTATCGTGGTCCACTGGTATTTTTTAATTCCGCCGTAGTAATGAGTTTTTAAGAGCGCCATATCATTGCTCTCATAAAGAGGATTTTGCTTCAAGTCAAGACGTGGTGAATCAATATGCGCTCCGACAAGATTAAAACCTTTACTTATATCATCACTGCCTATAACGGCAAGAAGAATGTTTTTGTTTCTGTTTACCTTATATACTTTATCGCCTGTTTTAAGACTGTCTATGCTGTTTATGTCTTTAAAGCCTCTGCTCTGAGCCATCAAAAGCGCCTTATCCAAACATTCTCTTTCAGTTTTTCCCTCGTCAAGAAATACGCGGTATTCGTCGCATAACTCGTGCATCTCCTGCTTCTCATTATCGGTCATGCATTCATACGCGTTTTTTCTCTTATAAGTAAGCTCATTAAATAATTCTTTATCCGTCATTTTTACCCTCCTGGATTCATTATTTTATAATATATTACCACAAATATAAAATTTAGTCTATATTTTATGTAAATAAAATTAAATTTTAATTGCTAAAATACGGATAGTGTGGTATAATATTCTTATGGATTTACAATATAAAGACAATAACCTGATTGTCACAGGATTAAAAGATTTCAATCTGAGCCATATATTTGACTGCGGTCAGTGCTTTCGGTTCAATGCCATTGATGAAAATACGTATTTCGGCATTGCAAAGAGCAAAGCTCTTAAAATTTCCCAGAATGGCGACACAGTCACATTATATGATACAACAGAAGAAGATTTCAGAAATATCTGGTTTGATTATTTTGATCTCGCAAGAAACTACGGAGAAATCAAAAAAAAGCTTTCAAATGACGCTGTTATGCAAGAGGCAATATCCTACGGCGAAGGAATACGTATTCTCCGTCAGGATTTATGGGAAACGGTTATCTCGTTTATCATATCCTCAAGTAATAATATACCGCGGATTAAAGGAATAATTGAACGTTTTTGCGAACAATACGGCAGAGAAATCAGATATATGGGTAATACATATTACTCTTTTCCCGACATAGAGACTACGGCTTCTCTTTCAAGAGAAGATTTGTCAGTTATCCGTGCCGGTTACAGAGATAAATATATTTTAGACGCCGCGAAGAAATTCTTTACAGGTGAACTAAGCGACAAATACATAAGGCAGCTCTCCCGTGCTGATGCGAAAAAAGCGCTTATGACTATAAACGGAGTCGGAAACAAGGTTAGTGATTGTATCCTCCTGTTTGGTTTGGGACACGCCGATTCATTCCCCGTTGACGTATGGATAAAGCGAATTATGGAATATTGTTATTTTAACGAAGAACAAAGTATAGAGACTATTTCACGTTTTGCAGATGAACGCTTCGGCGATATGGGTGGTTTTGCGCAGCAATATCTGTTTTTCTATGCAAGAGAAAATAAAATCGGTATCGCCTGAATCTTCTGTCATCCGCAGATAGAGGTTAAATAAAGCGAGGTCGGAAAGGATTAATAAATATGCTTGTTGATTTAAAAAAAGCGGTTGCCTATATATGTCCGTTCTGTTCAAATATATCATCAAGAATGCTTTCTGTGTTCAATTTTTCAGGAACTGAAAGAATACAACTTATATGCCCTACTCACGGTTGCCATGAAGTATGTGTAAACATTATAATGAAAAATAACCGGTATAAACTGGATATCGAATGTCCGCTTTGCGGCGAAATGCATTCATATTCAATTGCAAAGGACAGCTTCTGGCATAAAGATATACTCACATACAAGTGCCCTGTAGCCGGTATAGATATATTTTTTGCCGGAGATGAAAATGAGGTTGAAAAGAAGCTTAACGAAAGCACAGATGTGTATTCAGATATAGACTATTTCGAAGAAGACTATGAAGATGAATCGTTCAGCCTCCTGTATGCTATTATAGACAGGCTGCACAAGCTTAAGGACAAGCATCATATTTCCTGCATCTGCGGTCATGATGATATTGATTTTAACATAGTAAACGGCAATATAATTCTGACATGTACAGCGTGCGGCAAGTCAAAAGTTATTGATACAAACGAGGATACTCTCACAAGACTTCTGAATTCCCATGCTGTCATCATCGGAAATTGAAAATAAATTAATTAATATATATTTATTTTATTTATAATTTTTAAGGAGGAATAAAAAAATGTTAGTTTCAGCAACAGAAATGTTGAATAAGGCGGTGGAAGGCAAATATGCCGTAGGTCAGTTTAATATTAACAACTTAGAATGGACAAAGGCAATACTCGCCACTGCTCAGGAAAACAACTCACCTGTTATTCTCGGTGTTTCAGAGGGCGCAGGAAAATACATGACAGGTTTTAAAACTGTAGCAGCAATGGTTAAGGCGATGATTGAGGAAATGAATATCACTGTCCCTGTGGCTTTGCATCTTGACCATGGCACGTATGACGGATGTTACAAGTGTATTGAAGCAGGTTTCTCATCTGTTATGTTTGACGGTTCACACTTCCCTATAGAAGAAAACGTTGAAAAGACTAAAGAGCTGGTTAAGGCTTGCCATGAAAAGGGAATTTCGATAGAGGCTGAGGTAGGCTCAATCGGCGGCGAAGAAGACGGTGTTGTCGGAGCAGGTGAAATCGCAGACCCGAACGAATGCAAAAAGATTGCCGATCTCGGTGTTGACTTCCTTGCCGCAGGTATAGGTAACATACACGGTAAGTATCCCGAAAACTGGAAGGGTCTTGATTTTGACGCTCTTGCAAAAACAAAGGAGCTTATCGGTGATCTTCCTTTGGTACTCCACGGCGGTACAGGTATCCCCGCTGAGATGATACAGAAAGCAATATCTTTAGGCGTTGCTAAAATAAACGTAAACACTGAGTGTCAGCTTTATTTCCAGGAAGCAACCAGAAAATATATTGAAGCTGGTAAAGACCTTGAGGGTAAAGGCTTCGACCCGAGAAAGCTTCTCGCTCCCGGCACTGAAGCAATAAAGGTTATCGTTAAGGAAAAAATGGAACTGTTTGGTTCAATAAACAAAGCATAATTTTTGTAATTTAAAAACACCTCTTGTCATACTATTTGATAAGAGGTGTTTTTAAATGAATTTTATTAAAATAAAAAACAAACTTAAAACTTTTTCTGTTGTCATATTTGTATCTATTCTTTACTGTGCTATTCTCGGGATGATATTCAATAATATTTCATCTGTGCCTGTGATTTCCACCGAGATTGACGACACTGTTCATCTCCCGATTATTATGTACCACAGTGTGAATACAGATGAAACAAAATCCGGGATGTATGTTATCACTCCTGAAACTCTCAGGAATGATATTGCGTACCTTTATGAAAACGGATACACATTCATCTCAGCGCAAGAACTGATTGATTACACTGAAAACAATGGTGAACTCCCGGAAAAGCCCGCCATGCTCACTTTTGACGATGGTTTTTATAACATCTACGGAAATGTCAAACCAATTCTTGAGGAATACGGCGCAAAAGCAGTTGTATCCATTGTAGGCAGCTATACTGACGAATTTTCCCAAAGTAATATTGCCAATCTGAACTATGGATACCTTAGATGGAGCGATGTGTATGATATGTTTCTTTCAAAGCATATTGAGATAGGAAATCATTCATATGACTTTCATTCAACAGATAACGGAAGAATGGGCGCGGGACGCAATGAAGGTGAAGATATAGATACATATAAGCAGATATTCTATGACGATACAAAAAAATTACAAGACAGATGCATGGAAAAAACAGGCTTCTCTCCTGTTATATACACTTATCCATTCGGAGAGTATGACAAAGAAAGCACGGAAGTTCTAAAAAATATGGGCTTTAAAATGAGTTTTTCGTGTACCGAAGGGATTAACCACATAACACAAACTCCGGGATCGTTATTTTTATTAAAACGATATAACCGCCCAAGCGGTATAAGTACATGGGAATTTTTTAAGGATATTATCGAATAAATGATTAAAAATTCAGCGTACAGACTATCATCTGCACGCTGAATTTTTAATCATTGTTTTTTAATGAATAGTATTCTATCATTTCATAATCTCTGAGCAATTCAGAATCATCCGTAATGTTTCTGCTCCATACTCCGTTCTTGTCATAATGTCCCATTGCATTTATCTGAGGTATTTCCTTGCTTAACTTTGCGGTAAAATTACCTATCTCGCTTTTAGGTAATTTTGCGGTATCAAGCAGAATATTTGAAAGATAATTAGGACTGGTCTTGACTCCGTTCATGCTATTTTCTATATTATAGTTTGCCCAGATTACAAACGGTACCTTGTAACGGTTCTGTAGTTCTTCAAGCGACAGCTGTGAAAGTTCTTTTCCGTAAAGCTCTTCATAAAACAGTTGTTCAATCGCCGGCTGATGGTCTCCGAACATAACTACTATAGTTTTCTCATCATAATTTTTTAAATAATTAACAAATTCATAAAAGGTATCGTCACTTTTTTTCATAAGTGTCAGATATTGTTCAGCTTCCTTGTAGTGACCGTCCATGTTCAAAATGTTAATCGTTCTGTACGCATCACCACCGTACGTATAGCCGCCGTGGTTTTGCATTGTCACGTTGAATACAAACATTTTTTCATCAGGCTTCTTCTTTTCAAGCCCTTCAATAATTCCTTTGTACGATGTTCTGTCACTTATATAATATCTTTCATATTCCCACTCATCCTCAGGAACAAGCTTATCAAGATTATCAAGACTTATAAATTCGTCAAAATCCATAAGTTCATATACCTTTTTTCTATTCCAGCATCTCGCATAATACGGATGTAAGGCCATCGTTTTATAACCGAGTGATGAAAGATAAGACGGAAGCGAGAATGCGTATGGTTTTGATGCATATTGTAAATATGGCGTTGAGCCGTTTGGCAGAAGTCCCATTGAAAGACCTGTCAAAAATTCAAATTCGGTATTACAAGTATATCCGCCGAACGGAGAAACGAGGAGTTCGCCCTTGATAGTGTTTTCTGACATACTTCTTACAAACGGCATATAGTCCTCATTCGTTTCAAAATCCCCCACTGCCTTTAAGTCGGAAAAGCTTTCGTTCATTATGACAATTATATTCGGCATTTCCTTAGTCGGTATTGCTGCGGTCTTATCCTGTGATTTGAGAAGCTCCTTTGCTTTATCAGCACTGTAACCATTAGGTTTTTTCAGAATCATTTTACGTACATTAATGTAAAAGCTATAAAGTGTACCGTGAGTGTTATTTGCATGGTACTGGTCAAACACATCCATTCCACTGGCGGTATAATCAACCGCTCCGAAAGACAGCATAAAAATCAAAATAAACAATGCTGAAGCAGATGGTATAATGATATTTTTATATCGGAATCTTATTTTAAATGAGAATCTTAACACAAGAGCAATAACGAGCGCGGCTATCACCGTTGCCGCTATAATCGGATATTGCATCTCAAACTTATAATTTTCCGCAACCTGCGCTGCTGTACCTATAGCGAGGAAATCCCCCGGAATAAGCGGTGTGCCGCGTAATACGTTTACTATAAAGCTTGAAAGGCTGAATAAATAGGATATTATCACGGTTGCTATTGCGCTTATACGCATATTACGCGTTATTCCTATGAATACCGCAAGTATAGCCAGGTAGAACAATATATTTATGAAATATATCCCAAAAGAATATTCGGGCTCGCCTGACAAAATCATTGCAATCTGCATACAGAAAAAAGGGGTCAGGATAAATATTGCTACAGACAGTATTTTATGGAGTAACTGCGATATTTTAAAATCTGCAATTACCAATCCCCAAAATCCTATTACAAGCGCATAGGAGGTCAGATACAGAAGCAGGTCAAAGCTGTCATCCGCATCATAAAAGATTCCTGTATTAACACTTACAAATGTCCAGAGCACCAAAGATAAGACAGAACCTGTCAATATCCACGGCCATTTCTTCAGTGAAATCATTTTCTCATTTCTCCTTAATTATCTCAAGCGCCTTTTGAAGCTGCGCGTCATTTTCATGTGCAATCTCAGATGCATAACTCTCTCTGTATTCTTCTGACAACTCCACTGTAATATCCGGCTCAATACCGATATCATGGATACAGACACCATTTGGAGTATAGTATTTTGCCACTGTCAGAGATATCCCCGAACCATCATAAAACGGATATACATCCTGAACTATTCCCTTTCCATAGCTTGTTGTACCGACTATTACAGCCTTCTCATAATCCTTTAAGGCTCCGGTCAGCACCTCCGATGCGCTCGCGCTGTTTCCGTTGATTAAGACAACCATCGGAATATTAATACATTCTGCATCGGAATTATAATATTTTCGTTCTCCTTTTTTTGTTTCAGTGTATGTTATTGTTCCTTCGGGAAGAAGCCTATCAGCAATATCACATACTTCGGAAAGCACTCCTCCCGGATTATCGCGTAAATCTATTATAAGCTTCTTCATTCCGGCATTCTGCAGTTCTTCTAATTGCACCTCAAATTCGCTGGAAGTGCTGTGTTCCCCGCTCTCGGAATCCATATTAAAACCGGTTATTCTCATATAACCTATATTATCCTGAAGCATCTCTGTTTTAACCGAATCATAGGATATATCGCGCCGTTCAATGCTTAGATTAATCGTCTCACCGTTTCTGACTATAGTTATATTAACAATAGTCCCCTCCATACCATTTTTAATTGCCTCCACGGCTTCTGTGAGTGTATCACCACTATAATCAACACCCTCAACAGATTTTATAATATCACCGGGAATAATTCCTGCTTCATATGCGGGACTATCCTCAAACGGAGCTACCACTTCTATTTCATTATTGTCATTAACACTGACCGTTACTCCTATACCGACATATCCGTCCCGTATATTTTGCATATACGATGTGAATTCTGCTTCGGTGTAATAGTGAGTATACGGCTCTTCAAGTCCCTCTACATATGACTTTATCGCATTTTCACGAAGAGTCTGATTATCGAAATCGTAAAGATATTTTTTTTCAAGCATATTTTCAACCGCTTTTATTTTGTTGGAAAAATTCTTATCCTCATTCAGCGATGGCAGATATACTAATATGTTATCCTTTATGAAAGATGTTAAATAACAGCTTACAACGGCTGTGACAACAGCAGTGATTACTGCTGTTAATACAATCTTTTTACCGGTGTTCATGTTAATTCTCCTTTAAACAAATATAGGGGGGCTTTTGCTAAAGCCCCCTATAATCATATTTTCATAGAGTTTGACTCAAGATATTTATGAACCATCATCGCTACTTTAAATACGATAGCCTGGTCAAATTTTCTCAAATCCAGACCTGTGAGTTTATAAATCTTTTCCAGTCTGTAAACAAGGGTATTTCTGTGCACAAACAGTTGTCTTGATGTTTCGCTTACATTAAGGTCGTTTTCGAAGAATTTATTTATAGTCAATATCGTTTCGTCATCAAGAGTGGATATATCCCCTTTCTTGAACACCTCCTGTAAAAACAGCTCGCACAGTTTAATAGGAAGCTGATAGATAAGTCTGCCTATTCCTAAATTGTCGTAGTTAAGAATGTATTTTTCTTCATCAAATACCTTTCCGACTTCAATGGCAATCTGAGCCTCTTTATATGCATTATTAATCTGATCAATATTAACGGCAACCGTGCTCAGTCCGACACATACAGTAAGCATAGTTTCAGAACTTACAGTATCAACAATAGATTGTGCCATCTCTTCAAGCTTGTCAGACATCTCTATTTCTTTGACTTCTTTAATAAGAACTATGTTGCTGGAATCAATGTTGATAACAAAATCCTTTTCCTTATCAGGGAACATATTCCTGAGAACTTCGTAGATTCCATTTTCTCCTTCATCCAGAACCTTAATATAAAATACAGCTCTCGGAATATCGATATCTACATGAAGCTCTCTCGCTTTCTGATGAAGATCAAAGGCAAGAAGATTATCAAAAATGATATTTTGCATAAAATTATTCTTATCAAATTTCTCATCATAATAATAACGCACGTTGTTAGCTGCAACAACAATTGACTTACAGCAATATTTAGAAACCTCGTCCGTACCCTCAACATAAACGATATATTCAGCATAAGGCTTATTGGACATTGAACGCACTGTGTATCCGTCTTTAAACAAAAGCTTATCACTGCTTGATGCAGCTGATATAAGGTTCTCAATAATATCCTCATCGGGTTCAGTGCCGTTAGCTGCCAGAATTAATCCGTGAGAATCCACAATTCCAAATTTTTTCGGGTATACGTCCGCCATCTGCGTCACAATATTCTGAAATGCCTTGCTTATCATTTTTATTCCTCCACTTATATAATTTAACGAAACATACAATATACATGTTTATTATACATGAATTTTGTGACAATTGCAAGAGCAGACAACGATTTTTTTTGACATTATTTTTATCTGTACATACTTATATATATTTTCTGAGTTGTTTAAGAGCGCTCTTTTCAAGCCTGGATACCTGCGCCTGTGAAATTCCTATCTCCTCTGCCACTTCCATCTGAGTGCGGCTCTGAAAAAAACGTAGGTTAAGTATATGCTTTTCCCTATCGTCAAGATGCTTCATAGCCTCGCTTAAGGCGATGCTTTCAAGCCAGTTTTCATCCACATTTTTAGTATCCTTTACCTGATCCATCACAAAGATTGCCTCGCCCCCGTCATGATAGACCGGTTCAAACAACGATACGGGGTCTGCTATAGCATCAAGCGCAAAAACAACATCTTCTTTAGGCAGATTGAGTTCTCTTGCAATTTCGGAAATAGTCGGTTCCTTTGAATTGGCACTTATAAGCTTCTCCTTTACGTGCATAGCTTTATACGCTATATCCTTAAGAGAACGGCTTACACGTATTGAATTATTGTCACGGAGATAACGGCGTATCTCACCTATAATCATAGGAACGGCGTATGTTGAAAACTGGACATTCTGACTAAGGTCAAAATTATCTATAGCTTTGATGAGCCCTATACACCCCACCTGAAATAAATCATCTACATTTTCACCACGGTTATTAAAGCGCTGTATAACACTTAACACAAGACGGAGATTACCCTGCACAAATTTTTCTCTTGCCTTCAGGTCTCCGTCCTTAATTTTCAAAAATAATTCGTCCTTCTCCTTTCGGGACAGGACAGGAAGTTTAGAAGTATTCACCCCACATATTTCTACTTTGTTCGTCATATCTTATTCCTCCTTGTTAAAAACCATCCTCATTATCACGATGGTTATGTACAAGATATGACTGACATATTATGTAATCAACACATTTTAGCTATTTCCTTCTTCAATCGTCCTATTATTCTTTTTTCGAGCCTTGATATGTATGACTGGGATATGCCCAGCATATCAGCAACCTCTTTTTGAGTTTTTTCTTTTTCACTGCCAAGTCCGAATCTCAGACGCATTATCTGCTGTTCTCGGCCTGAAAGCTTGCATAGCGCGTCGGCAAGGAGTGTTTTGTCTACCTCATCTTCTATATTCTTACAAATCACATCATTATCTGTTCCGAGAATATCGGAAAGCAGCAATTCATTCCCGTCCCAATCCACATTGAGTGGTTCATCAATTGATACTTCACTGCGCATATTGGAGTTTTTGCGGAGATACATCAGAATCTCATTTTCTATACATCGCGAGGCATATGTTGCAAGCTTTATGTTTTTTGATGGTTTGAATGTATTTATTGCCTTTATAAGACCTATAGAACCTATTGATATCAGATCCTCAACATAAATACCGGTATTTTCAAATTTACGTGCTATATATACCACAAGTCTCAAATTACGTTCAATCAGGGTGGATTTGACTGACGTATTCCCCTCGGCAAGCATAGCTATAAGCTCCGCCTCTTCCTCCTTCTTGAGCGGCGGCGGAAGAGTATCACTGCCTCCTATATAATATACATCATCACACTTAAGAGGGTTTACTCCTATAAACATAAATTTTTTACTTATCTTTCTTAGAATCTCCATTTTTTTAATATAAACTCCCTTCAAAATAATCCTGCATTTATAAGCGCGTGGTATTTTTCGTCTTTAGAAAGAGCATTTCCGTAAATCCCTATGAATGACTTTTCCAATGTCTTCTTTTCTTCCGGAATTGTTATGTTATCCGCAAGAAAAGCGAATAAAATACCCGACGGATTTCCGAGCGTATTAAACGGTACCACCCACAATTTCATATCCTCCGCATGCTTTCCTATATCAGAAAAATCATAATCGACTCCGAAAAGCTCCCTTACACTTTCCCACTCAAGAATACTGACATATTTACCCGTAATCGGCTCTCTGAGCAAGTTGCCGCTGTCGAACAATGCCGTTACGGTTACTGTTCTGTCGTTATGTGTCACCGACATAATATAGTATTTTTTATTTTTCCTGTTTTTAAACACTTTTACAAAGAAAAGCATTACAAAATATGATAATGTAAATGCAAACAAAAAAGTTTTTGGCGGAATGTCAAAATACACGATTCCGGACTTAATTATAACGCTCACTGTACTTTTCATCACGGCTGTAAGCATAATCATAGCAAAAATCATGATTCCTGACATCAGAATAAAATAAGTAATCTGCTCTCCAATCCGTTTCCTTTGTACGAAAAAAGCCGTAAATATCATAAGAAACACAGACAAGAAACGGAGTATAAATGCAATATATGAAGGCATTTCCACACAAAATATTATTGTTGCGCAGAGCGCGCCAAGAAACGACGCGGACATAATCCTGATTTTCCTTAATCTTATTTTACTCACTGTCTTTGCAAGGATATAAAGCATGATATATGACGATATAAAATTTATGATAAATATTACATCAGCATATATGACCATTGTCCTCACCTCTAAAAGTATTATACTCCTCGTCATGTGAGAAAAATGTCAAAGATGGTTGTCGAATTAAAAAAATATTTCGACATAATAGAACAAAAAAGAGCATAAAAAAACTCCTTAAAGCAGCTTTGACTATTCCTCGTCTGCTTTAAGGAGATAAAATCATTTTTTTATTTATAATTTAAAATTACTTCGCAAGATTTGCCTTAAGCTTATCAAGCTCATCTGCCATTTCTTTCGGGAGCATGTCGCCGAACTGAGCGAAGTACTCTTCGATGTTCGCAACATCCTCGAGCCATACGTTCTTGTCGATTGTGAGAAGTCCGTTCATGTCGATGTTCTCGTCCTCAAGACCTGTAACATCGATATCGCCGGCCTTCGGAACGTAACCGATAGCAACCTCGTCAGCGTCAACCTTACCTGCGCATCTGTCAAGTATCCACAGAAGTACGCGCATGTTGTCGCCGAATCCCGGCCACATGAAGTGTCCTTCGTCGTCCTTTCTGAACCAGTTAACGTGGAAAATCTTCGGAGCCTTGTCACCGAGCTTCTTGCCCATTTCGAGCCAGTGACCCCAGTAAGATGCCATGTTATAACCAACGAACGGCTTCATAGCCATCGGGTCGCGTCTTACAACACCTACAGCGCCTGCCGCTGCAGCAGTTGTCTCAGAAGCCATTGTAGCGCCTACGAATGTACCATGCTGCCAATCTCTTGACTGGTATACTAACGGAGCGCACTTAGCGCGTCTGCCGCCGAATACGATAGCTTCAACAGGAACGCCCTGCGGGTTCTCAAACTCAGATGAGATGCACGGGCAGTTTATTGCCGGAGCAGTAAATCTTGAGTTCGGGTGAGCAAGATTGTTGCCTGCCTCTGAATACTCAGGACCGTTAACCTTTGAACCCTTCCACTCTGTAGCGTTTACAGGCGGGTTCTTGTCAAGACCTTCCCACCAAACTGTCATATCGTCATTATTTAAAGCAACGTTTGTGAAGATAGTATTCTTCTTTGTTGATTCAAGAGCGTTGAAGTTTGTCTTAACGCTTGTACCCGGTGCAACGCCGAAGAAGCCTGCCTCAGGGTTGATTGCATAAAGTCTGCCGTCAGGACCGATATTGAGCCATGCGATATCATCGCCGACTGTCCATACCTTATATCCCTGCTCCTTCAGATACTCCGGAGGAATAAGCATTGCAAGATTTGTCTTACCGCAAGCTGACGGGAATGCAGCACAGATATACTTAACCTCTCCCTGCGGATTCTCAAGACCAAGGATAAGCATATGCTCAGCCATCCAGCCCTGATTTTTACCAAGGTATGATGCAATTCTAAGAGCAAAGCACTTCTTACCGAGAAGCACGTTGCCGCCGTAAGCGGAGTTGATTGACCAGATGGTGTTATCCTGCGGGAACTGTACGATATATCTGTCGTCAGGATTTACATCCTTCTTCGCATGCAGGCACTTGATAAACTCAGCGTCGGGGTCGTTTCCGAGCTGGTCAAGAACCTTCTTGCCTATTCTTGTCATTATAGCCATGTTAAGTACAACATAGATACTGTCTGAAAGCTCAATACCAATCTTTGAGAAAGGTGAACCTACGGGACCCATTGAGTACGGTATAACGTACATTGTTCTGCCCTTCATTGCACCGGTATAGAGTGCTTTTAACTTTGCGTACATCTCGTCGGGAGCCATCCAGTTATTTATAGGACCTGCTTCCTCCTTTGTCGGTGTACAGATGAATGTTCTGTCCTCTACACGCGCAACGTCGTTTTCTGCTGTTCTGTGATAGTAACATCCGGGAAGCTTTTCCTCGTTAAGTTTTAAAAGCTCGCCAGATGCAACTGCCTCTGCTCTCAAAGCCTCAAGCTGCTCTTCGCTTCCGTCAATCCAAACAATCTTGTCCGGCTGACACATGGCTGCCATTTCATCAAGCCATGCAAGAACTGTCTTGTTTTCAGTCATGGTAAAATCCTCCAATTTCTCTTTAAATTTAATGCATTGTTATTAAATAACATAGTTGCCAATATTGTAGCCTTTTTTTAGACCAAAGGTATTATAGCATATTTTTTGTACTTTTAAAAGAAGTTATGTTAAAAAATTTTATTTTTATGAAATATAATTAGTTTAGACTGTAATATACCGAAAAAAAATGTATATTTTTTCAAAAAAAATCCCCAAAATATGTTTTTCAACGCTAATTTTTTGATAAAGATACTATATATTGTGTTTTTCACACTTGAAAATTTTGTTCATAAATGGTATACTTACATCAGTGAGGAGTGATGAATTATGAAAGAAAAAATATATACCATACCTGTAAATGAAGCTTATGATACTGACTGTGAATGTCCCATGTGTCATCTGGAAAAGAAGCTTGAGCGCGACACTCTTGACTATACTCTCGGCGCGGCAATGATGGAGCCTGATTTCAGAGAAAATTCAAATCAAAAAGGCTTTTGCCGTCATCATTTCAGGATGCTTTTTGATATGTCGAAAAAGCTTCCTCTCGCGCTTATTCTGGATACTCATCTTGAAGAAATAAGAAAGGATATCTCAAAGCTTTCAAAAGACGCAAAGGCACTTGACAAAGAAAAAGGCGGTTTATTTAAAAAAACAGGCTCGGACGAATTCATCTCTTCCGTTTCAAAAAAGCTTAATAAATTTTCATGCGATTGTATTGTATGCGAAAAGATGAATTATACTCTGGAGCGTTATGCAGATGTACTTTTATACATGTGGGCAACTGATGAAGAATTCAAATTAAAATTTGACAAGTCAAAAGGCGTTTGCTTAAAGCACATGGAAATGCTTTGCAAAATGGCGAAAAAATCACTTAAAGATGCCCAGGCCGCTCAGTTTCTATCAGCTTTATATACTAAGCAGATTAAAGAACTTGAACGTATGCAGGCAGATATACATAAATTCACTTTAAAATTCGATTACCGGAATAAGGATATGGAATGGGGCACCGCACAGGATGCGCCTTTCAGAACGATAGAAAAAATTGCGGGATTTATCAATAATGACATTGAGCCTAAAAAGGATTGATCCGGCGGGAATTATACAAAAACGGAGTTTCGGGAAATGTGCATTTTATGTTCATTTCCCGGCGCTCCGTTTTTATATCATAATTCTATTAACTCTTTTGGCGAATTGGTAAGATTTATCACTTCGTCATTCTGAACAGCAATCAAATCTTCTATTCTCACACCGCCGAAACCTTCAATATAAATCCCGGGTTCCACAGTAATAACATGGCCGTTTTGTACTACTTCATTGCACTTTGGCGAGAATGACGGATTTTCGTGTATCTCTATACCAACGCTGTGACCAAGTCCGTGACCGAAATTATTACCATATCCGGCTTCTGTGATTATATTCCTTGCCGTTTCATCAATCTTATTGCACTGTACTCCCGTCTTGACAGCGTCAATAGCCGCTTTCTGAGCGCACAGAACAATATCATATATTTCTTTTTGTTTTGCGCTTGCCGTGCCTATTACTACGGTTCTTGTCATATCAGAGCAATACCCTTCATACACGCAGCCAAAATCTAACGTCAGAAAATCTCCTTTTTCAATCTTCTTATCCGAAGCTGTTCCATGCGGCATTGCGCTTCTTACACCCGATGCGGCTATAGTATCAAACGATAGTGCAGACGCACCTTGTTTTTTCATGAAAAATTCCAGTTCCAATGCAATTTCTCTTTCAGTTCTTCCCACATCTATTCTGTCAAGTATATAGGAAAATGCTTCATCGCCTATTTCTTCGGCTTGGGCAATCTTTTTAATCTCGGTGCTATCCTTAATCATACGCTGCTCGTCTATCAGTTTACTCATTTCCACAAAGTCCTGATATTCCATTAGCTTCATGCGCAGCTTTTTATATTCCTTCACGCTCATTAAGTTCTCTTCGTATCCTATATATTTAGCGCTCGTTTTTGAAAATATTTTCTCAAAGCCTTCCTTTATATCAATAACCTCAAATCCCTTTGCCTCATGATGTGCCTGGATTGTGTAACGTGAATCGGTTATTATATATTCAGCATCATGGGAAATAAGAAGATAGGCATCTCCCGATGTAAAGCCGCTATAATAAAAAATATTCGGATAACCGGAAATAAAGACTGCTTCGTTATCGTGTAACTTTTCCCTCAAACACTCTATTCTTCGCTGCATACCAATGCCTCCAGAGCAAGTTCATAGCCTTTAAAGCCCAGACCGCATATCTGCCCTATACATTCAGGCACGATTACTGATGTGTGACGGAACTCTTCACGCTTATGTATGTTTGAAATATGCACCTCTATTACAGGCAGCTTGACTGAACCGAATGCGTCGCGTATAGCGTATGAGTAGTGAGTAAACGCTCCGGGATTTATTATTATACCGTCATAAATTCCCATTGCGTTATGGATTTTTTCCACAATCTCACCCTCAAAATTACTCTGGAAAAAATCAACAGAAACTTTAAGCTCTTCCGCCTTGTGTTTCAGATTATTTTCTAAATCAGCAAGAGTAGAGTTTCCGTAAATTCCCGGTTCTCTTATGCCGAGCATATTTAAATTTACTCCATTAATTACAAGATACTTTTTCATGTTTTTTCCTCCGGTCACATCATTTTATCAATCTCCGCCATAAGCTCGTCCACAATTCTGTTTTCAGGCACTTTTCTTATAATTTCGCCCTTTCTGAAGATAAGTCCCTCGCCTTTACCTCCTGCTATGCCTATATCAGCTTCACGCGCCTCGCCGGGACCGTTTACCGCACAGCCCATAACGGCTATTTTTATAGGCTTACTGAGATTTCTGACACGTTCCTCAACCTCGTTGGCAATAGGAATAAGGTCAATCTGCGTTCTTCCGCAGGTCGGACATGAAATTATTTCCGCGTTTGTTTTCCTTAAGCCCAATACCTTTTGTATATCATAAGCGGCGTATATCTCCTCTACCGGATTGGCAGTAAGCGATACTCGCATTGTGTCGCCTATCCCTTCGGATAAAAGCGTGCCTATACCTATTGACGATTTAATAGTACCGGAGCGTAGTGTTCCCGCTTCGGTAACACCTATATGTAATGGAATATTCGATATTTCATCGAATTTTCTGTATGCGTCGAGCATCTTCGGTACATCGGAAACCTTTATTGAAACCACTATATCGTTAAAATTCAGTTCATCAAGTATCGCGACATGTCCCATTGCGCTTTCTACAAGCGCATCAGCGGTTACGCCTCCGTATTTTTGGAGCAGCTCTTTTTCAAGCGAGCCTCCGTTTACACCGATACGGATAGGAATTCCCCTATCCTTTGCCATCTCGACAACCTGCTTCACTCTATCCCGGTCACCGATGTTTCCTGGGTTTATTCTTACCTTATCCGCGCCGTTCTTCATGCATTCAAGTGCGAGACGGTAATCAAAATGAATATCCACAACAAGCGGAATATGGATTTTTTTCTTTATTTCTTTTACAGCCTGAGCCGCTTCCATATCCGGAACAGCAACGCGGATTATCTCGCAGCCCGCGTTTTCCAGCTCCGCTATCTGATTAATGGTGGCATTAACATCCCTTGTATCCGTATTACACATAGACTGTATCGCAACGGGATTATCTCCGCCTATCTTAACACCGCCTATGTTTATAACTCTCTTTTGTTTTCTCAATTATATACCTCCATTCCTACGAAAATCGGTGGCACTAACATTGTTTTTGTCATTTAATAAGACGCATAACATCATTAAATGATATAAATATAATAAACAGGAAAAGAAGCATTAAGCCTATTCCATGTACTATTCCCTCTTTATCGGGTGGTATCTGCTTTCTTCTTACCATTTCGATAAGAACGAATAATATTCTTCCGCCGTCAAGCGCGGGTATAGGCAAGAGATTAAATATACCAAGATTTATCGTCAGAAGCGCTATAAGATTCAGAACATACAGCCAGCTTCTGCTGCCCGAGTTTACGGCATTATTAACCTCACTGACTATACCTACAGGTCCTGACATTTCCTCGACACCTATCTTGCCCGTTATCATCTGCCAGAACGACTGATACACAAGCTTTACGACAAATCTGGTCTCATTAAGAGCTTCTTCCCAGATATTAAAAATATTTATATCCTTCCTGACCGGTGTGAATCCTATAATATACCGTGTTGCAGTCTGAGTTTCGCCGACAAGTGAATCATTTTTAGGTACATCCTCCGAATAACTTATAAAGTCCCCGGTCGTATGTCCGTTGATAGTGCTGTTTATCTGAACTCCATTTTCTCCATAAATCTGCTCTACAATCTGCTCTGTAGGCTTAAAGGAAAATTTCATCTTTTCACCGTTTCTTTTTACTGTTATTTCCGCCTCTTCGTCCTTTTTGAAATTCTGCGTATAAAGCGTGATATCGTTATAAAAACCGACATGCTTGCCGTTTATTTCCACAATCTTATCACCCGGCATAAGTCCGGATTGCTCAATGTAGCTGTGTTCAACTACCGTATCAATAATATTCGTGCTTACTGGTGAAACTGACGGCACAATTATAAGAAACAGAACAAAACCGAGGATAATATTAAAAATTCCTCCCGCAAGCAGCACCAAAAGTCTTTTCCATGGTTTTTGGTTCGTGAACGCTCTCGGGTCGGTATTATCCGCTTCATCCTCGCCATCAAATTTGCAGTATCCGCCAAGAGGCAGCGCCCTTACAGAATACTGCGTTTCACCTTTTTTTCTTTTAAATACTGCTGGTCCCATGCCGATTGAAAATTCGTCAATCTTGAAATTCATCAGCTTAGCTACAATAAAATGACCGAATTCGTGCAATGAAACCATCACAAGAAACATTGCTATTGATACAAGTGCAGTTACCAAAATTAACTCTCCTTTATAAGCTTTGAAGCGTAGACTATTTCTCTTGCGAGTCTGTCCGTTTCAAAAATAGTTTCAATATCGGGATTTTGAACATTTTTAATCTTACTCATTGCCTCGGCTATTGTCTCCGATATACCGAGATATGAGAGCTTACCTTTCATAAACAAATCCACAGCCGCCTCGTCCGCGCTGTTAAACACTGTAGGCAATATTCCTCCCGCCTTTAAAGCGTCGAACGCAAGACGCAGAGCGAAAAATGTGTCCGTGTCAGGCTCTTCAAACGTAAGAGACGAGAATTTTCTGAAATCAAGTTCATTATTATTCATTGGAAGTCTTTGCGGATATGTAAGCGCGTACTGTATCGGAAGCCGCATATCCGGAGCTCCAAGCTGCGCTATAATTCCGTTATCCACAAACTCAACCATCGAATGAACGATACTCTGACGGTGTACCAGTACCTTTATATTCTCCGTTCCGAACAGCCACTTCGCCTCAATAACCTCTAATCCCTTATTTACGAGCGTTGACGAGTCAATCGTAACCTTTGCGCCCATATCCCAGTTTGGGTGCTTCAAAGCGTCTGCTGGGGTTATATTCTGAAGCTCTTCGCGTTTTTTTCCAAAAAACGGTCCGCCAGATGCGGTAAGGATGATATTCTTTACTTCACGCTTATCGCGACAACCCTGTAAAGACTGGAAAATCGCGCTGTGTTCACTGTCCACAGGCAGTATTTTTACTCCGGTTTCCTCAGCCAGACGCGTTACAATATGTCCGCCGGTTACAAGCGTTTCCTTATTTGCAAGCGCAATATTTTTCTTTGCCTTTATTGCCTCTATGGTAGGCTCAAGACCTGAAATGCCGACAACGGCAGTGACAACGGTTTTTGCGCTGTCAATGCATGCCGCTTCGCAAAGTCCGTCCTTACCTGAAACAACCTTTGTATCTGTATCGGCAAGTTTTATTTTTAATTCATTCGCTTTGTTTTCATCCGTTACGCATACCAGTTTTGGTTTGAACTCCCTTGCCTGCTGTTCCAAAAGCTCAATATTAGAATGAGCAGACATAGCTTCTATGCTTATGCCTTTATATTCTCGGGCAATCTCCAAAGTCTGTGTTCCGATTGACCCTGTTGAACCCAATACTGATATTTTATGTTCAAATTCCATGTTTTATATCCTTTATTTCATTAAAAATAGATTATGGTGTCATATAAATCGTAAGTAAAATCCATATGCCATATATAATTGGAGCTATAAACACTACACTGTCAAACCTGTCCATAAATCCGCCATGTCCGGGAAATATCCAACCGAAGTCCTTTATTTCTGTATCTCTTTTTATTGCAGATGCAGTTAAATCTCCAAGCTGCGAACAGACTCCACCTACAAGACCAACTATCAATCCAAAAAACACACATATAGGCGTCCAATATAGATTAACCTGCACAATAGTATTTGAAGCTGTAGGGATAAAGCCAAGTAGTGGTGCTTTTAGAACCTCAGGGTTTAGCCCAAGTATCTTTGTTATAATAAACAAATATAGTACACACACGGACATTGCGCCTAAAACACCGCCCATAGCTCCTGCAACAGTTTTGTTCGGGCTAACGTTTGGTATGAGTTTGCGTTTTCCGAAAAATCTTCCTGAAAAATACGCAAAAGTGTCGGTTGACCACGCACATATAAAGATCAGAAGCATTATTTCTGTTCCGCTTTTTTCTTTTAGCAACCATATACAGCTTGTTGATAAAACAAGATACATCGTAAGCAAGCCACTTGCAAGAATGTCTTTGTAATTCTTTTTCCCGTGTTGGAAAATTACAAGCGTCATGTATATAAGAATAATAGTCATCATAACGCCCGGTGCTACAATTCTGCGATAAGCAGAAAACATATCAGATACATACATATAAACACCGCACATCATCATTGTCGCGGAAATAAATCCTACCACTTTCATAGCTGTGTCCGCCTTGGTTGCGGTGTAGCATTCATAGAGCATCAGGAATATCACCGCCGCGAGAGCTATGGTGAATACAACCGGAGGCAATAAAAGTATAATTATAAACAACGCAAGCGCGGCAGCAGCCGTAATAATTCTCGTTTTCATAAAATTCTCCTTTCATATGAGCTTGAAAGAAAATCGTTCAGATTGCCGCTTTGCAGCAACATCATCACTTTTGCTACGCAAAAGCCGGCTTACGCCGTTCGCCTATCTTGGCGGTGATAGGTTCTGCACTCCTACCGCCCCGTGCGAAAAATGGTGAGATGGGCGATTTTACTCAAGATCAAATTCCTCCAAATCTTCGTCCTCGGTTCTGAAAGTCTGCGATTGCCTTATGCAAGTCTGCGGGCTTAAAGTCAGGCCACAGCTTATCCGTGAACCACATTTCCGCATAGCTTACCTGCCACAGCATAAAGTTAGAAAGACGCTGCTCTCCGCTTGTTCTGATAAGCAGGTCTATATCAGGTTGATTTTTTGTATACAGATACTCGGAAAGCATTTCATCATTAATATCATCCGGCTTGATTTCCCCGCTTACTGCTTTTTTACTAAGCTCTCTCGCCGCGTTCGTAATTTCCTCGCGTCCTCCGTAATTAAGCGCGATATTCATTACGATACCCGTATTATTCTTCGTAAATTCCTCTGTTTTTACTATCTGTTCCTGTATCTCTTTTGAAAGCTCCTTACGCGAGCCTATCGCGCGTATAACAACGTTCTCGCCTGACAGAGTTTTCTCCGCGTTTCTGAGATAGTCAAGAAGCAGATTCATCAAGAAATCCACTTCCTCTTTAGGACGTTTCCAATTCTCGGTAGAAAACGCGTAAACAGTTATATATTTAACTCCTAAATTATTCGCCTCGGTAACAATTTTCTTTAACGACTCAGCGCCCGCGCTGTGTCCGGCGCTGCGCGGTAATCCACGCTTTTTTGCCCAGCGTCCGTTACCGTCCATTATAACACCGATATGCTTCGGCAAATGCAGCAAATCTATTTCTGCTGCTTTCTTCTTTTTTGAAAAAAACATTTCTTACTCCCCATATCATTAAATCATACTAAAAGCTACAATACCGGCAGACAGTGATATTACTGCCCGCCGGTTAATTTGCATCTTTGATTTAATTATACCTCAAGAATTTCCTTTTCCTTTGCGGCACAGATTTCGTCAATCTCCTTTATATACTTATCCGTGAGGTTCTGAATATCCTTTTCCGCTGCCTTCTGGTCGTCCTCAGTCATTTCTCCGTTCTTCTTCTGAGTCTTGAAGCCTTCCATTGCGTCACGTCTGACATTTCTTATCTGAACCTTTGCTTCCTCAGTGTATTTCTTAACGGTCTTAACAAGCTCCTTTCTTCTCTCCTCTGTAAGCGGAGGGAAGTTAAGACGGATAACCTTACCGTCATTCTGCGGCGCTATACCCACATCAGACGCGTTTATAGCCTTTTCAATCTCCTTTAAAACAGACGCGTCCCACGGCTGAATGACGAGAAGTCTCGGCTCAGGGGATGAAATTGAACCCACCTGCTGAATTGGTGTCATTGTACCATAATAATCAATAGCTACCTTGTCGAGAATTGACGCGTTTGCGCGGCCTGCGCGGATAGTCTTTAGTTCACTCGCATAGCCGTTTATTCTCTTTTCCATTTTTGCTTCAATTTCCGGATACTTACCCATAATTAATTCCTCCTCAGATTATTCGTTTTTATTTTATAACACACCGTTATTGTTCACAAGAGTTCCTATTCTGTCGCCCTTTACTGCTCTTACAATGTTTACAGGGTCATTTAACCCGAACACGAGAATAGGCACGTTATTATCGCGGCAAAGCGATGCCGCAGTTGAATCCATAACACCGAGATTTTTTGAAAGAATATCACTGAAAGAAAGCACATCGTACTTTTTAGCATCGGGATTTATATTGGGGTCGCTGTCATATACAGCGTCAACCTTCTTTGCAAGAAGAATAACGTCAGCATCAGTTTCAACGGCTCTTAAAGCTGCCGCTGTATCCGTTGACATGAACGGGTTACCTGTTCCGCAGCCGAATATAACAACTCTTCCCTTTTCAAGATGTCTTTCCGCCTTACCTCTTATATACGGCTCGGCAACCTGACGCATTTCAATCGCCGTCTGAACTCTTGTCGGCACATCGAAATTCTCAAGCGCGCTGCATAAAGCAAGAGCGTTTATAGCCGTTGCAAGCATACCCATGTGATCCGCGCGGGTTCTGTCCATATTCTCGCTGCTTCTGCCGCGCCAAATGTTTCCGCCGCCTACAACTATTGATACCTGAACGCCCATATCAACGATTTTCTTTATGTTCTCACTGATATTTTCAAGCGTTCCTTCGTCCAGACCGAAGCCGTTTGTGCCTGCAAGAGCCTCACCGCTTATTTTTAAAAGCACTCTTTTGTACTTAGCTTTCATAAGTAATATCCTCCATTCAAATTTATTATACTTATTATACATTAAATTTCAGGAAAATGCAACCATGAATATTATAATTTAGAGTCTTTAATCGTCAACTCTCCGCGCAACCTTTTCTGCATTCTCACGTCTGAATTCTTCAAAACGATTTTCCTCTATCGCCTGTCTTATTCTTCCCATAAGCTCGTTATAGAAATACAAATTATGAATGACCGAAAGACGCATTGCAAGCATTTCATTCGCTTTAAATAAATGACGTATATATGCCCTTGAATAATTACGGCACGTAGGGCAGCCGCATTCCTCGTCAATTGGTCTTGTATCAAGCTCGTATTTTTGGTTCTTCATATTCATTGTGCCGTTACGCGTGAATATAAAGCCGTGGCGCGCGTTTCTCGAAGGCATAACGCAGTCAAAGAAATCTATACCTCTTGCCACTCCTTCAATAATATTCGCGGGAGTACCGACACCCATAAGATATCTCGGCTTATCCTTAGGAGCATGAGGCAGAACCACATCAAGAATGTGATACATTTCCTCGTGACTTTCTCCTACTGCAAGCCCGCCTATAGCATAACCCGGCAAGTCAAGTTCTGCAATTTTCTGCATATGTTCTATTCGTATATCGTCATATGTTCCGCCCTGGTTTATACCGAACAGCAGTTGCTCTTTATTTATCGTATCATCAAGCGAATTGAGGCGCTTCATTTCATTCTTACAGCGAACGAGCCATCTGTATGTCCTACCTGCCGAATCCTTGACATATTTATACGGCGCAGGATTTTCAACACACTCGTCAAACGCCATTGCGATAGTTGAGGCGAGGTTTGACTGTATCTGCATACTTTCCTCAGGCCCCATAAATATTCTGTGTCCGTCTATATGTGAATTGAAGCTTACGCCCTCCTCGGTTATTTTACGAAGCTTTGCGAGTGAAAAAACCTGAAAGCCTCCGCTGTCTGTGAGAATAGGCTTGTCCCAGTTCATGAATTTATGCAGACCGCCCAGCTCTTTTATTATCTTATCACCGGGACGGAGGTGCAGATGATACGTGTTTGAGAGTTCGACCTGACAGCCAATCTCTCTTAAGTCCATGGTGCTGAGAGCGCCTTTTATCGCTGCCAGCGTTCCGACATTCTGAAATACCGGGGTTTGTATCGTTCCGTGCACAGTACGGAACTCACCGCGCCTTGCAAGACCGTCCGTATTTAAAATTTTAAACATCTTTTATCTCCTTTAAACTATAAACATCGTTTCTTAGATATTTCAAGCCAGACAATCTAATAAAAATCACATTTCAGGATTGCCTTTTATAAACATCGCATCTCCAAAGCTAAAGAACCTGTATTTTTCTCTTACCGCTTCCTCGTACGCCTTTAAAACATTTTCACGTCCTGCCAGAGCCGAGACAAGCATGATAAGCGTTGATTCCGGAAGATGGAAATTGGTTATGAGAGCGTCTATAACATGGAATTCCTTGCCGGGGTATATAAATATATCCGTCCAGCCGGTCTCTGCCTTTAATGTCTGATTCTTTGCTCCTGCCGTTTCCAGAACTCTTGTTGCCGTTGTTCCGACAGAAACAACTCTTTTTCCATTCTTCTTTGTTTCATTCACCAGCTCCGCTGTTTCCTCCGGCAAAATATAAAACTCTGAGTGCATTTTATGGTCAAGGATATCATCAGCTTTTACCGGACGGAAAGTTCCGAGTCCCACATGGAGCGTTACATAACCTATATTAACACCCTTAGCCTTTATCTTTTCCAGAAGCTCAGGCGTGAAATGCAGTCCCGCTGTCGGGGCAGCCGCACTGCCTGAATTTTTAGCGTATACAGTCTGGTATCTGTCCTTATCCTCAAGCTTTTTTGTTATATAATGCGGAAGAGGCATTTCTCCGAGCTTGTCAAGCACTTCCTCAAAAACGCCATCATATTTGAATTTGACAAGGCGGTTTCCGTCATTTACTATTTCCAGAATCTCGGCTTCAAGCTCCCCGTTTCCAAACACAAATTCTGCACCCGGTTTTGCCTTTCTTCCCGGCTTTAAAATAACCTCCCACACATCAAGAGTATTTTTATGCAGAAGCAGAAACTCAATCGCTCCGCCGCTGCCCTTTTTATGCCCGTAAAGTCTGGCAGGCAGCACCTTTGTATCGTTCAGAATCAGCGCGTCGCCTTCGTTAAGTTCGTCAACAATATCATAAAAATGCTTATGCTCTGTCTTTCCTGTCTCCTTATCCAATATCATAAGTCTTGATGAGCTTCTGTCTTTTAGCGGCTCCTGCGCGATAAGCTCATCCGGCAAATCATAATAAAAATCTGTTCTTTTCAAGTTTATTTACCTCTTTTTTGTAATATATATATAAGTATACCAAAAAAATAAGGTTGTTGCAATAGTTTACAACAACCTTAAA
>JAFLUB010000002.1 GCA_022509025.1 Oscillospiraceae bacterium
TAGAGTTGGGAGCTACTGTAACAGATAACTTTGAACTTCAGGAGGATTGTCTTGATATAGATTCAAAGGTCAATGAGAATGAGGTGGGGATATATAAGGTTTATTATGACGCTAAGGACCAAGCAGGAAATGAGGCAAAACAGGTTATACGAACTGTAAATGTTGTAGAGCCAAAGCCGACACCAAGTCCCACACCAAGTCCCACACCAAGTCCCACACCTACGCCAACACCAAGCCCAACACCAAGCCCAACACCAATACCCACCCCAACGGCAACGCCAAAGCCGACAGCAATGCCGAAGCCAACATCGACGGTAAAGCCGACACCAACAGCAACGCCAACGGTTACACCAAGTCTGAGTCCGACACCGATACCAACAGCGACAGTATCAACCACACCAACAGAATCGCCGTCGCTTAATCCTACGGTGACACCGACTATAGAACCAACACTGAGTCCAACGGCGACCCCAATGACGACACCAACGCCAAGTCCAACACCGAGTCTGACACCAACAGCAACGCCTACTGCGGTGCCAACAGCAACGCCAACAGTGAAGCCAACAACAACGCCAATGCCAAGCCCGACACCAACGGTTACGCCGACAGTTATGCCAACTTCGACACCAACGGCAATGCCCACACCAAGTTTAACACCAAGTTTAACACCAACGTCAACACCAAGTTCAACACCGGCAGCAACACCTACGGTAATACCAACTACCAGCCCGATAGCGACTCCGGACGCAACTCAAACGCCGACATCAACCGTTGAGCCGGCAGATAGGGTGGAGTTTGAGCAGAACGGCAATATAGTTTAGGCAAGGTTGATATTTGAAAAAACATCACCGCCACCGCAGGAAGATATATGGTTCTTTGTAGCATATACGGAAAACGGAAGATTAAAGCGTGTTGAAATGCCAGAGATAACGGATATGACAGCAGCATTTGAAATTCCGGAAGAATTTGCGGACTGCGATATATCGGTGTATGTCTGGGGCAAAAATATGAAACCACTGATGGATAAACAGAAGGTAGGAGAGTAAATATATAAAAACTGCAATATCATGACATGATTTTACTGATATTGCAGTTTTTTATTATTTATATTATTTCAACATAATTTCTTCCACCGTAAATTATACGCACTACGTAAACAAATCCGTTATTATCATCAACACGGTAAATCATCACGTAATTTTTAATTACTACTTTTCTGTAGCCCTCTTTTCTTAGCCGCAAATCATTACAAACAGCATACATATACGGATTGAGAGATAATTCGCTATATGTCTCTTCAATTTTATCTAATAAGTTCTTTGCAGCTGTTGGATTGTGAAGGTTATTTGCAATATAATCAAGTGTTTCATCAATGTCTGTATGTGCTTCATCGGATAGTATAATATCATAACTCATATTTTTCTCTCAGCTTTCGTATAGAATCATTACCGGAAATAGTATTATCCTGCTTGATTGACAGTTCGGCTGCTTCGAGTTTGAGATAAATGTCATTCATATATGTCATTTTTTCATAATTTTCAATACTCATAATAACCATATCACCATAACCATTTTTAGTTATAAACAGAGGTTCGTTGGTTGCGTGACATTTTTCTGATATTTCAGCAGTATTTTTTAAATCTCTTATCGGAATAATCTGTGGCATAGAATCACATCCCTTCTTTGTGACCTTATTATACCATAATCGTATCCCATCGTCAATGATATTATAAGTTATTTATAAAAAAACTATTGCAAAACTAACAAAATTGTGAGGGGATTTTCGACAAATTCTGCATTGTTACATAGAGATTAAACGTATATTATAATTGCAAGTCAATACTTAAAAAATAGGAAAATGTGTGGTACAATAGTAGAACTGTAACAGATTTTTTTATATTTCGTATTATAGGGTATGGAAATATTTTATAATGCGAGGTGTTAAAGTTGGGCAAACTTATCATAGACGGCGGCGAAAAGATAAGCGGTGAAATACGCGTGCAGGGCGCGAAGAACGCTGTTCTTCCAATCCTTGCGGCAACCGTGATGGCTGACGGAGTAAGTGTACTCAAAAACTGCCCTAAGCTTCGGGATGTTGATAAAACAGACCTTGTTCTTGAAAGATTAGGCTGTAAAGTCCTGAGAGAAGGGAACACGGTCACGGTTGACACAAGAGATATGTGCGACTGCAGTATATGCGAGGATCTTATGCGTGAAATGAGATCATCAATAATATTCTTAGGCGCAATAATATCAAGATGTAAAAGAGCGGTTGTGAGTATGCCGGGCGGATGTCCTATAGGACTTAGACCGATTGATTTACATTTAAAGGCGCTAAAAGAACTGGGGGTAAGTATACAGGAGGAGCACGGGTACATAAAATGCAGCGCCGCAAAGCTTAACGGCGGAAATATTCATCTTGATTTCCCGAGCGTCGGCGCGACGGAAAATGTGATGCTTACCGCGGTATGCGCGGACGGCACAACAACGATCTCAAACGCTGCCAGAGAACCGGAGATTGTTGATCTGGGTAATTTCCTCAACAGCATGGGCGCTGATGTTCATGGAATGGGCGGCAGTGTTATAACAATACACGGAGTGGAAAAGCTGCACGGCGCGGAGCATACTATCATGCCTGACAGAATTGTGGCAGCGACATATCTTGCCGCGTCCGCGATAACCGGAGGAGAGATGTGTCTTACTAACGTTAATCCTCAGGACATGGGCGCGATGCTTCATGTACTCAGAGAAATGGGCGTGAAGCTACGTGTGGAAAAGGATAAGATAATCCAGACCGCACCGGAAAGGCTCCGGAGCGTATACACCATTCGGACAATGCCATATCCGGGATTTCCGACTGATATACAGTCACCGTTTATGGCACTTTCGGCAATGGCAAAGGGAACAAGCGTTTTTGTGGAAAACATATTTGAAAACAGGTTCCAGAATGTTGATGAGCTTACAAGAATGGGCGCGGATATAAAGACAGAGGGAAGAACCGCCGTTGTGCGCGGTGTGGAAAAATTGGAAGGAGCGAACGTGGTTGCGCGGGAATTACGCGGCGGCGCGTCATTGGTGGTTGCGGCGCTTGCGGCTAACGGCACTACGACGGTGAGTGGGGTTGAACTTATAGACAGAGGTTATGAAAATATAGAAAAATATCTGCTTGATTGTGGAGCTAAGATAAGGCGAGAGTAATAAGATATGGATGAGAAAAAGAATAACATACGTCTTGTTAAAACCGGCGGAAGACGTGTAACCAAAACCACAACCGAATATGACTGGAACAGCCTTGAAAGAAAGATGAAAGATGAGAAAGCGGCAAGGCAGAGTCAGCAAAAGACAAGGCACACTGCATCGTTTCAGAAAAAAATCCGATATCAGAAACGGCAAAAGCAAAGGCGGCTCAGAATGAAGAGAAGGCGCGCTCTTGCAATTCTGATTTTTATCATAGTGCTCGTGTTAATTTTGATGTTTGTTACGCCGATTTTTAACATACGTTCAGTTTCTGTTGACGGGAACAGACTGGTAGGCGCTCCTGAGTTTCAGGAAAAACTGAAGCCGCTTGTTGGCGAAAACCTTTTCAGAAGCGGTACAGGCAAAATCCGCAGAATTTTAAAAGAGAACCCGTATATTGACGATGTGGAGGTACAGAAAAAGATATTTCCGCCGTCTTTATTGGTAACAGTTACAGAGTATAATCCCGCCGGACTTATCAGAGTTGAAGGAAAAAATCTTATTGTAACCAAAGACCTCAGAGTGCTTTCAGAGAATGGCGAGAAATATCCTGTTCCGATTGTGACTGGAATTAATGTGGAGTCATATAAGATAAGCTATGAACTAAAGCCGGACGATACTGAGAAACGGGAAATTATCACAACGGCCCTGAGGACTATGGAGGCTGTTGAGATGCTGGGGGATGTAATCGAATTTAATATAAGCGATATTACAGATATAACATTAAATTATGCTAACAGGCTGACGATAACGTGCGGAACACAGCTTGATCTGGATCATAAGCTTCGTCTCCTTAAAGAAACTGTTAAAGCGCTTGACAACAATGCGAGGGGAACAATAGACTTATCTGAGCCGGGAAAGGCGGTATATATACCATAGTTGTAATTTTGCACAAAAAATATTGATTTTTGGCAAATAATATTGTTTATAATTATTTGCCGATTTGAAAATTTGTTGGAAAAAACTATTGAATAACTTGAAAAAACATAGTAAAATAATATATATGCGGTTATTTCCCGATCAGTCGTACGGGGAGAAACTACGAAGGAGGATAATTTAGATGAGTAGTATGCCTATTGATTTGGAAGAGAACACTACAATAGACGGCGCAAGAATTAAGGTCATCGGTGTAGGCGGCGGCGGAAACAACGCTGTAGACCGTATGATTGAAGCCGGAGTAACAAAAGCTGAATTTATATGTGTGAATACTGACGCTCAGCAGCTTTCTAACGTAAAAGCTCCGACAGTACTTCAGATTGGAACGAAGCTTACGAATGGTCTTGGTGCAGGAGCAAAGCCGGAAATCGGAAGACAGGCTGCCGAGGAAACGAAGGATGAAATAAAAAACCTTGTCAGAGATACTGAAATGGTATTTGTAACTGCAGGTATGGGCGGCGGAACAGGTACAGGTGCCGCTCCGATTATTGCTGAAGCTGCAAAGTCTCTCGGCGTTTTGACTGTTGCTGTTGTGACAAAGCCTTTCTTCTTTGAAGGCCCTCAGAGAATGAGAAATGCCGAAGAGGGAATAAAGAGCCTTGCAGAAAAGGTTGACGCTATAGTAACTATTCCTAATGATTTGCTTTTGAAGATTGCGGATAAGAAAGTTACCATAAAGGATTCCTTTAAGCTTGCTGACGATGTTCTTCGTCAGGGAGTGCAGGGAATTATCGAAGTAATCACACAGAGAGGTATCATGAACTGTGACTTTGCGGATGTAAGAACAATCATGCGTGACAGCGGAGTTGCGCATATGGGTATCGGTATCGGCAAGGGTGAGAATGCGGCTTCTGACGCTGTGCGCGCAGCTATCGAAAGTCCGCTTCTTGAGACAAGCATTGAGGGCGCTGAAAATGTTCTTCTTAATATCACGGGCGGAAGCGAGTTCTCGCTTGTTGATATGGGAGAGGTTTCAAGCATTGTCCGTGATCTTGTGAGTGAAGAGGCTAACATTATAGTCGGAACGGCTATGGATGATAATCTTAAGGACGAGATTAAGGTAACACTTATTGCGACAGGACTGGACGGCTCTATAAGACGCGGTAACAGCAAGGATGGCTCAGGTGATTTAAAGAGAATCACGCCGAAGTTTGCCGGAGGAAGCGGAAAGAGTGACAAGCGTTCTGCTCCTTATACATCTTCAGATTTGGATGAAGACGCAATATTCAACAGAAGATTAAAGTCACCGGGTATGAGCAATATTGATGTTCCTGATTTCTTTAAGCCGGGCAGATAAGAATGATTTGTAACAGACCGTTTAAAACAGACGGTCTGTTTTTTTTACACATATTCCGATAATATATTGACAAAATAAGGTAAGTGTTGTACAATATAATTGTTGAATTTGTATAAAAATAATATATAAAAACAAAGAAAAAAAGGAGGAATTAATATGAACTTAGATTTACTTCATCCTGCTGATCAGCTCGTTATGTTCATGGAAAGAATATACGGCTACGGCATGACAACAACCTCGGGAGGAAATCTCTCTATATTGGACGATAACGGAGATATATGGATAACTCCGGGTTCTATCGACAAGGGAAGTCTTACAAGAAATGACATGGTAAGAATTACGCCTGACGGTCAGATTATAGGTAATCATAAGCCGTCGAGCGAATATCCGTTCCATCAGCATATTTATAAGACGCGCCCGGATTTGAAAGCGGTTCTTCACGCGCATCCGCCGGCATTGGTAGCTTTTTCAATCGTTAGAAAGCTTCCTGATACAAGCCTTATCCCGACGGTAAAGTTCTCGTGCGGAGAAATAGGAATGGCAAAATACGGTCTGCCGGGCAGCGGTGATTTGGGCGATAAAATAAGTGAGGAATTTGCAAAGGGCTTCAACACCGTAATTTTGGAAAATCACGGCGTTGTTATCGGCGCAAAGTCTATGTTTGACGCATTTAAGTCGTTTGAAACTCTTGATTTTTCAGCGAGACTTGAAATTGACGCGAATAATATCGGTACTCCGAAGCCTCTTAATGCTGAACAGATTGAATGGTATAAATCAAGACAGAATGTATCAATGGACGAGTTTGTTGCACATAATATAAGCAGCGCGGAAAAGGAAGCAAGACGCGAAATCTGTAAGCTTATAAAGAGAGCGTATAATCAGCAGCTTTTCACGAGTACTCAGGGAACATTCTCGCAGCGTATAGACGAGGACAGCTTTATAATAACTCCGACGGGTTCAGACAGAAAATATCTTGAGCCTGAGGATATTGTAAAGATAAGCGGTGATTTGAAGGAACTCGGTAAAATTCCGTCAAAGAGTGTTGAGTTGCATAAGGAGATATACAGACAACAGCCGCATGTAAATTCGATAATTATAGCGCATCCGCCGTGCATAATGGCGTTTGCCGTTACAGACGAGGCGCTTGATTCAAGAACTATTCCGGAGAGCTATATTCTCATGCGTACTATCCCTAAGCTGGACTTCGGAGCTAACTATATGCATCCGAAAGAGACAGCTGCTGTGTTCAAAGAGAATACGCCGATAGCTATAATAAAGAATGACTGTGTTATCGTAACAGGCAGCGGATTATTGAATGCGTTTGACCGTCTTGAAGTGGCTGAATACAGCGCTAAGGCTATAATCGCTGCAAAGGATTTAGGCGAAGTTGTAGCTATCAATGATAAAGAAATAGATGATATAGAGGAAGCTTTCCATTTAGTAAAGTAACGCAAAAAAATAAGCGTCGCATATCACCCTTTTTCGGAACTTGAAGTATACACATACGTCGGCGTTCCTCAAAAGGGCAATCTGCTTGCTTCTTTTTCCGCGTTGGAAATAAGCGTCGCATATCACCCTTTTTCGGAACTTGAAGTATACACATACGTCGGCGTTCCTCAAAAGGGCAATCTGCTTGCTTCTTTTTCCGCATTGGACAAGAAGCGTATCTTACCTTTTTAAAACTGATGGAGGATTGAAATGAAAAAGAAAGGCTGTTTAATAGGAATAGTAGCGGTAGTTGCAGTGATTATAATAATTGTGGCTACGCTTGCCGGAGGATATAATAATCTTGTAAAGCTTGAAGAGTCAACCAATACGGCTTTTGCCGATATACAGGTACAGCTTCAGCGCCGTTCTGACCTTATCCCGAACCTTGTAAACACGGTACAGGGCTATGCGTCACATGAAACAGAGGTATTCACTGCGGTATCGGACGCAAGAGCAAAACTTGCCGGAGCAACAACCGTAGAGGAAACAAGCGAAGCTGACGGAGAGCTTTCAAGCGCTCTTGGCAGACTTTTGGCAATTTCCGAGAGTTATCCGGAACTTAAAGCTAATGAGAATTTCCTGTCTTTGCAGGATGAGCTTGCAGGTACGGAAAATCGTATCGGTGTAGCGCGTAAGGATTATAACGAAAAGGTTCAGGAGTATAATGTGAAAATCCGCACTTTCCCGACGGCAATCTTCGCGGGTATGCTCGGTTTTGAAAAGAAAGCGTTATTTGAAGCGGCTGCAGGCGCGGAAAATGCTCCGATAGTTAATTTTAACTGATTATGAAGAATATAAAATTAAAATGTTCAGCGCTGATAACAGTGATTCTGATAGTGGTACTGAATATATCGGCATATGCCGTTATTCCAAATCCCACAAATCAATTTTTCGTGAATGACTACGCCAATGTACTTGACAGCAATACAGAAACGTATATTTATGAAAAGGGCAAAGAATATAATGCTAACGGCGGACCACAGGTGGTTGTGCTTACTATGGACTCGCTTGACGGCGCGACATTAGAAGAATTTTCTATTGAAACTGCGCGTAAGTGGGGTATAGGCAGTAAGGACAGCGATAACGGTGTTCTTATCCTGCTGGTTATGGACAGCCGCGATATCCGTATTGAGGTCGGAACGGGACTTGAAGGAGTCTTAAATGACGGGAAATGCGGACGGTTTATACGAAAAGCAGCGCCCATGCTGTCAGACGGTGATTACAGCGGCGGTATAAAGAGTATTTATGACTCTGTTATCGGCGAGCTTGAGGAGCCTACACCCGATGAGGAGGAAGATGACGGTTTCGATGAAGCTATGGCTGAGATAATCATATTTATGATAATCATTATCATATTGGCTATAATCAGAATGCGCGGCGGAGGCGGCGGAAATTATCGCGGAAGAAGATTCTATGGCGGCGGCTTCGGCGGCCCGGGCGGTTTTGGCGGCTCAGGCGGCTTTGGAGGCGGCGGCTTTTCCGGCGGCGGCGGTGGCTTTTCCGGCGGAGGCGGTGGATTCTCCGGTGGCGGAGCCAGCGGTAAGTTTTGATGATTTGGCGGGCTGCGAAGCAGTCCGCTTTACTTTTTAAAAATTTTTTCGGAAATTTTTAAAAATTTTGCAACCTTTTGGTTAGTTAAAAAGTATTATTATAAAAGACTAACGTGAAAAATTAGCGGCGCATCTCACCCTTTTTCGGAACTTGAAGTATCCGCATACGTCGGCGTTCCTCAAAAGGGTGATCTGCTTGTTACTTTTCCACGTTAGAGACGAAGGAGGACTTATTGATGAAAAAATTAACATCACTCATGCTTAGCGCTGTTATGTTACTTGCGCTTGCATTCAGTACCGTTACGGTAAATGCACAGGGAAATAATATGGAGACCGTACTTGCTTCGGTAAAGGCAAGGGTGGAAATTCCGGCTGAGTATACGGAGTTTTCAAGCAGCTCACAGTCGGAATACGGATTTGTATCGTACTATTTCGACTGGTGTAGCAGCGAGTATAATAGAAATATGAATGTACGTTGTTATGATGACGGTACAATAACAGAGTATTCAAACTATTCATTTGACAGTGATGGTTCGCCGTCTATTCCAAAGATGTCAGTTGATGATGCGGTAAAGCTCGCTGAAGACTTTGTAAAGCAGATAAACCCTGATTTTCCGTATGAAATAAAGGTTACGGACAACGGCAGGGGCAGTCTTTACGGCGGTGATTATAGCTTTGGAATAGATATTTATGTTAACGGAATTCTGTTCTCTGATGGAAAAGGAAGTATAAATGTTAACGGAAATACAGGGAATATTGAGTATTTCAGAATAGGATATATCCCTGCCCAATTCCCGGCAGTTGAAAATGCAATAAGCCGCGCGGAGGCGGAAAAAGCGTACAGTGATAATTTAGGTCTTGAGATGATTTACAGAACATCTTCTGACAAGGACGGAAAAACATTTGCGTATCCTGTGTATGTGCCCGCGTACAGCTACGGAAGATTCATAAACGCGCTCACGGGAGATGTAACGATACTTGGCGCATATGCAGACCGCAACTATGCTATGGGTATGGAGGATGCTGCTTCCGCTTCGTCTGCTATGAAGGAGGACGGCGGATTCACAGAGCAGGAAATCAGAGAACTTCAGAATATTCAGGGACTTATTTCACAGGCAGATATTGAAAAGCAGATAAGAAACAATAAAATACTGTCTGTTCCTAAGGAAATAGGTATAGCTTCAATTAGTCTCAACAAGGCATATAACAATGATGATTACTCATATTACGTAAGAATGTCCGGCGAAGGAACGAATATTTATATATATCTTGATGCGAAAACAGGCGAAATTCTGCATTATAACCGTTACGGTGAAGACAGAAGCGGCGACACGGTAAACAGAAATGACGATGCGTTCGGGTCGCTTGCCGGTGATAAGGCGGACGAGTATAAATATAACGAGGAAAATAAGTCGTATGAAAGATATGTAAACGGTATCCGCGTCAGCGGTGATAACGCATACATCACATACAGAGATGGTGTGCTTGAAAACTATAGTATCTCATATACTGAAACTGATTTCCCATCGCTTGAAGGAGCAATGAGTAAAGAGGAAGCGGAAAAGGTGATGTTTGAAGCAAAGGGATATGAGATGAAGTATATTACCGATGTGACGAAAAATACTCTTTCAATAATCCCTGTTTATATGCATGAGTCTGTTTCAATAAATCCGTTTAACGGAAAATTTGTGGACTACAGCAACGAAGAGATATCCGACAATGACGGAAAAATCGAATACAGTGATTTGAGCGGTCATTATGCCGAAAAGTACATAAAGGAGCTTGCATATTACGGAGTAGGCTTCGAGGGCGGTGAGTTCAGACCTGATGAAAAAATAACTCAGAAAGACTTTCTGGCACTGCTTATGTCGGTGCATCAAAGCGGAATAGTTGTTATGCGTAATGACAGCGAGCAGGCTGACTATGTTTACAGACGTTCTGTGAGAAATAATATTATTTCCGAGGAGGAACGTGACGACAGCGCAAACGTTACGCGTGAAATGGCGGCGGTATACATGATTCGCGCTATGGGCGCTGAAACGTACGCTAAGTATGATGATATATATGTAACTCCGTTTAAGGATGTAACACAGCATAAGGGATATATTGCGCTTCTCAGCGCAATGAGTGTTGTGAGCGGCGGAGGCGATGGACTGTTTAATCCTCAACGTGAAATCACACGCGCTGAAAGCGCAGTGATGATATATAATTATCTGACAAGATAATTTTGATTAGAGGTATTAACGTGAAAAAAATTATATCATTATTACTTTCATCATCAGTAATTGTATCAGCTGCGGCGGTGTCTGCTGCTCCGGTAAGAATTGCAGATTATAATACGCCATCTCAGCTTGAATATCTTAACCGCGGTACTGTTGCGGTTAAGACAAAAGACGGTGTATTTATATCATGGCGGCTTCTTGGTACAGAGAACTATGGCACAGCATTTGACGTATACCGCGGCGCAACAAAGATTGCAACAGTGAGCGACCGTACAAACTATATTGATTCAGCTGTAGGCAGTGAGTATACCGTTGTTCCTGAGGGACAGCCTGTTTCAACGGGAGAAACAGTAACGGTAAACAGCGAGCAGTACATAACAATTTTGCTTGACCGACCCGAGAGCGGGACAAGCCTTGACGGCACAGAATACACATATTCACCGAACGATGTGACTCCTGCCGACGTTGACGGCGACGGCGAATACGAGCTTATTCTGAAATGGGAGCCGTCAAACTCATTTGACAGCGGAAAAGAAGCGAAATACAGCGGAAACGTATATGTTGACTGCTATGAAATGGACGGCACAAAGCTTTGGCGCATTGATATGGGTATAAATATAAACGCCGGCGCGCATTTCACACAGATGGCGGCTTATGATTTTGACCTTGACGGAAAAGCTGAGCTTGCCATGAAGACTGCACCGGGAACAAAGGACGGAATGGGTAATTTTGTATCAGACGCGTCACTTATTGACGGTATAATAAATACAGACAATGATGCGGATTACCGCCACAGTGAAGGTAAAATAAACGACACTGCCGGACGCGTGCTTTCGGGTCCTGAATTTTACACCGTATTTCAAGGGGATACAGGTGAGGCGCTTGACACTGTATACTATCCGCACCCGCGCGGAACGGTTAAAGAATGGGGCGACAACTGGGGCAACCGCTCTGAAAGATACCTGACCGGAGTGGCATATCTTGACGGTAAAACTCCGTCAATGCTGGCATGGCGCGGATATTACGCGAAAACTACAGTGACAGCATTTAATCTTGTGGATAAAAGACTTATTGACGTGGCTGATTTTGACACGTCAAAAAAGGGTAATTCACAGTACGCCGGAAACGGAAATCATAATCTGACAGTCGGTGATGTGGACGGTGACGGCTGTGATGAGATAATATGCGGAGCGCTTGCTTTGGATAATGACTTATCTGTTCTGTGGTGCTCAGGTCGTGGACATGGCGATGCGCTCCATCTTGCCGATTACGACCCGACTCATGAGGGAATGGAATATTTCAGCGTACATGAGGATTATGGCGGCAGTAAGATAACAGGCAGCACAACCGGTAATGACGGTCAAAAGCATTTGGGAGGTATGACTCTATATGACGCGGCGAGCGGTTCAGAGCTGTTTCATGAGGATTCCAACAGCGACCAAGCGCGCGGAATGATGGCAAATGTCGGTTATGGAGACGGTTATTTTGAACTTTGGGGCTCAGGGGATTATGTATCGTACGGAGGCGATGACGTCAGGGAAGTAAGATATAGCCCCGATAGCGCAAATTTCAGAATATTCTGGGATGGGGACACCTATGACGAATTATTTGACGGCACAGGCAGCAGTGACCGTGGCAGCGATGTGAAAATATCCGGTAAAGACGGAAGAATACAGTCGCTGAGAAATGTCACGACGAATAACGGAACAAAGAACAACGCCGGTCTTATCGCCGACCTGTTCGGCGACTGGCGCGAGGAAATAGTAATGCGCGGTCAGGACAATGAGAGCCTGCTTGTATACACAACCACTATCCCGACAGAGCATAAATTATATACGCTTATGCATGACAGAGCGTACCGTATGCAGGTTGCCGCTCAGAATACAGCGTATAATCAACCGCCGCATATAAGCTACTATATAAATGAAGAAAACGACGAAAAAGATATGCGCAAAACGGCTGCGTATGTAACAACAGTTCATGACGGCATAACAGAGGTCAGAACGGAAAATCTGCCGGAGGATAAGCCGGGACTCGAAGTGAATGCGACAAATGAAAAGCTTACTGTTACGAACAGAACCGGTCAGAAATTTAATGCGGTGGCTTACATAGTCCGTTATGACGGTCATACTCTTACTAACGTAACAAAGCAGGATATAGAAGTCCCGGCAAAGGGATATTCAGGAGAAATTGACGCGGAGGTTGGCGACACAGTATTTTTATGGGATAATAATCAGAAGCCTTTGACAGATAAATTGACAGTAGAACCGGCACCTACAGCAGCTCCAACCCCAACGCCGACTCCTGAGCCAACCCCAACGCCGACCCCAAAGCCGATACCTGAGTTTGTGGTGGAGAATGGCGTGCTGATAGAGTATCATGAAATAGGTGGTTCCGTTAGTACAGTGAAAGTACCTGAAACTGTAGACGGACAGACTGTGACGGCTATAGGGGATGAAGTATTCAAAGATTTGCAGGCTACCAATATTATTCTGCCGGACACGGTAAAGGAAATCGGTGCGGGAGCGTTTATGGGCTGCCGGAAGCTGAACGGTATATCATTACCGTCCGGACTTGAAAAGCTTGGAGAAGGAGCGTTTTCGAACTGTGGTATTATCGGTTATAGCATGAAAATCACCCTGCCGGACACGCTTAATGAAATAGCGCCGAATACATTTAGCGGCTGCGGCAATCTCCGTCTTTTGGAATTGCCGGCGCATTTAACCAAAATCGGTCGTTATGCATTCAGTGGATGCGGACGGCTGAGCAGGATAGAATTCCCCGAGTCACTGACAGAAATCGGTGAGTATGCTTTTGAAAATTGCGGGACGCTTTCTGAAATAGACACAAAAAATGTTGAAACAATAGGCAGATCGGCATTCTATAGTACGGGGCTTAAGGAAGTAATTCTCGGCGAACCCCTCAAAGATATAGGCCGCAACGCGTTTGCTTACGCTAATATTGAAACAGCGTGGGTATATAATAAAGAGATAAGCGAAAATCTGCCGGTGTGGTGCGAAAAAATGTACGGATATGCCGGTTCGGGAGCTCAGGAATTCGCTGATATTTATGAGATACCTTTCTACGATATTGAAACAGGCAAGCTTCTGTCTGATCCATGGGAAATTGATGACGACGGAGTAATAACAAAGTACAAAGGCAGCGATGAAAAACTTGTTATTCCTGATGAAATTCACGGTATAACCGTTACCGCCATCGGGAACAGCGCTTTTATGGACAATGAGACTATCGTAAGCGTAACCCTTCCGGACACTGTAACGAGAATAGAGAGCTCCGGGTTCGGAGGATGTACGGCTCTGAAGATGTTTGACACAAATAAAGTAAAAACAATAGCCGATACCGCGTTTTACGGATGTACAAGTTTAGAAGAGCTTATTTTAGGCGAAAACGTCACGAGTCTCGGAATGAGAATGTGTATTGAGTGCTATAATCTTAAAAAACTTGTAGTACTCAACAGAGACTTGAATATAGGAGACCTTTGGAGATGGGAAAAAGGTATAGAAGAAATTCATGGCTATATAGATTCTCAGGCTAAGACATACGCTGATTTAAATGATATACCGTTTTATGATATTGAAACCGGCGATAGGATTATAACTGAATGGGTTATTGATGAAAACGGTGAGCTTTTAAAATATAACGGAAATGAAACAGATATTGTTGTTCCATCTGAAGTGGACGGAGCAGAAATAAAATACATAGGAAGCAAAGCGTTCGCAGGCAGCGATATAACCTCTATCATTTTGCCGGACAGTGTGAAATCAGTATATTACTATGCTTTTTCAGGATGTACTTCTCTTAAAGATGTAACCTTATCAAAAAGAATGAATAAATTAAATGATATTTTTTGGGCTTGTTCATCACTTGAAAAAGTAAGAGTGCCGTCAAGCATAACGGAATTGGAAAAAGATATTTTTGCGGACTGCCCTAACGTAACTCTTTATTGTACGGCAGATTCTGCGGCGGAGGTTTATGCGAAAGAAAATGATATACCGTATGTGATAGATGAAACACTGATCGTTAGGGCAGATTAAGTTTATTATTTTAAAACAACACGGCAAAGCAATGCGTTTTGACGTGTTGTTTTAGTTTGATGAAAAATATGTAAACTTTTTCTGAACACATATATAGTGCTTGAAAAAAATGTGGAAAAGTGGTATAATAATTGTATATATGCTTTTTGTTATAAAATAACATATACATATTACAAATTATAACGATGAACGGAGAAAAATTATGCTAAGATTTTTTACTGCGGGAGAAACGCACGGTAAATGCCTGACGGTTATAGTAGAGGGTATGCCCTCGGGGGTCAGGATAAGCCTTGATAAAATAAATGAACAGCTTGCAAGAAGACAGCAGGGTTACGGCAGAGGCGGAAGAATGCTTATTGAAAAGGATAAAGCTGAAATTCTTTCGGGAGTCAGAGGCGGTGTGACGCTCGGCAGTCCGATTGCGATAAAGATAGAAAACAGAGACTGGGCAAACTGGGAAAAGATAATGGGAACAGAGGAAAGTAATGGCGAAAAGGCTGTTGACTGTCCGCGTCCCGGTCATGCTGATCTGACGGGCGGCATGAAGTATAACCACACGGATTTAAGAAACGTGCTTGAAAGAGCGAGCGCGAGAGAAACCGCGGCGCGCGTTGCGGTGGGTGCGCTTGTAAGACAGGTTCTTGAACCTTTCGGCGTGGAATTTTTAAGTCACGTGAAAAGAATAGGAGCTGTCGAGGATACGGCGGATGTGAATGCTCCGGATTTTTTTGAAAAGGTTAAAAATTCTCCTGTCAGCTTCGGGAATGAAGATGATGCGAAAAAGGCGATGGAATATATAGATAATATTAAGGAAAGCGGTGAAAGCTGCGGCGGTATTGTGGAAACAATAGTAAAGGGGCTTCCCGCCGGACTCGGAAGCTATGTTCATTATGACAGGAAGCTCGACGCGAATATTGCATTTGGCATTATGAGTATTCAGGCAATAAAGGGCGTTGAAATAGGTATGGGCTTCGGAGTAAGTGAGCTTCCCGGTTCAAAGGTTCATGATGAAATTGAATATTCCGGCACCTTCAGCCGTATAACGAATAACGCAGGCGGTATTGAGGGCGGAATGTCTAACGGCGAACCTGTTATAGTAAGAGCCGCAATGAAGCCTATTCCCACGCTTTATAATCCACTGAGAACTGTGAATATAAAGGACAAGTCTCCCCACAAAGCGACTGTGGAAAGAAGCGATATCTGCGCTGTTCCCGCAGGCTCCGTTGTGGTGGAGGCGGCAGTAGCTTTTGAAATCACAAAAGCGTTCCTCGAAAAGTTCAGCGGAGACTGCATGGAGGATATAAAAGCATATTACGAAATTTACAATGACAGAATAAAGAAATTCTGATTTTCAAAAAATAAGCATGAAAGGTGGTGAGGATTGCTTGACCGAAAATGATTTGATACAAAAATGCAAAAAAGGCAGCAGAGAGGCCTTTAATATACTTTTTTCAAGATACCAGTCACAGGTAATAAATACTGCTTACGGAATGCTTTCGGATAAAGAGGACGCTTGTGATGCGGCTCAGGAAGTATTTATAAGGGTATATAAAAATATAGACTCATTTAAAGAACAGTCCTCATTCACTACATGGCTTTACAGAATAACTGTAAATGTTTGTTCGGATATTTTACGCAAGAGACAGAGAAATTCGGATATAATAAGTATAAACAGCTTCACAGACGATAATAAGGATTTTGATATTCCCGATGAGTCGCCGACAGTTGAAGAGAATATGGAACTTTCCGAAAGACAGGCGGCTGTGAGAAAAGCGATAAGTGAGCTTAAAGAGGAATACAGAACTGTCATCACACTATGTGATGTTGAAGGCATGAGCTACGAAAATATCGCCGAGGTGCTTAATATTCCTCACGGGACTGTAAAATCAAGAATAAATCGTGCAAGAAATGCATTAAAGAAAAAATTAATGAAAAAAAGGGAACTTTTTTAAAAATTTATACGTCTAATATAGTGAAATGAAGTATTTAAGAAAGGGGGAGATTGTATGGATTGCGAAAAGTTTAGAGAATATCTTGATAATTATGAAAATCTTACGGACAGTGAAAAGCTTGAAATGACTTTGCATACTGAGCAATGCGAAGAATGCGGCAAAGAACTTCAATTTATGCTGTCAATAATTGAAACAACTAAATCTCTCCCGAGAATAGAACCTCCTGCGGACTTTATGGATAAGCTTAATATCCGCATAAGCATGGAGGAAAGAAGAAATAACCGTGCTGCGAAGCGTATCATGAAAAATCTGAAAACAAATTGGAAGCAATATACGGCAGCAGCGGCATGCTTTGCGCTTGTAGCGGTTATAGTAGCAAACGGAAGAACGCTTATTGACAATATGGACACCGGCGATGACGGCATCATTATAGAAGAGACAGTATCCACAGATTCGCCGATTCCTGCTATCACTTCGGCTCCTGTATCTATACCTGTTCCGGCACCGGATCAGGTTAAGGATAATACCGCGGCGGCAGATAACCGCGTACAGGAAAATAAAGAAACTCGAGATACTCAGAATGTGAAAAACAGTCAGCCCGGCAGGACGAATAAAAATACATCGTCAGATAGGGCATCATCAGTGGCAAATAGCGCGAACACTGCGTCGCGGCAAAGTGTTTCCTCGCCATCTGTGAATAAAGACGTAAATAAGACTGAAAACAACATTTCTGCACCGGTTGCTACGAGTGCTTCCGAATCGACTGTAAACGACTCGCCGGCTGTTATAAATAATAATACACCGTCCGATACGGATAACGAGCCTGTTATTGCTTCTGTGCCGATAGGAAGAAGTATTCCCGAACCGGTTCAGGGTGATATAACGAGAAGTTACAGCCTTGAAAGTGAAAATGGTATAGCTGTGGCAAGCCTTGAAGGTGAAGCTCCCGAAGTTGAAAATATAGCGGTAGGAAAGCTGAGGATATCTTCTGATAATGAAGAAAAGGCTATGAGTGTAATAGAACGCTATTCGTATAATATGGATGACGAGATGTATGCCGTGAATGCTGAAAATTTTGCTGTGATGCTGTCGAGTCTTAATATGGAAAATGTGAAATATGACGATTACACTATTATAAGCGGCGGTATAGTAAGATTCAAAGTTGATTTGATGGAATAGTGAAAATACAAAAAGGGGGTGTTGCGTTAAGCAACACCCCCTTTGGGGCTGAATGAATTTAGATGCAGAACGGACGAAACGAAGCATAATGCGGGAAATCCCGCATTATGCCTTGCCCGAAATCGTACCGTGACGGTTTTGCTTTTAGCAAAACTCGCCTGTGGCGACTATCGGCTGTAAGCCGATAGCGTCAGTGTACGTCGAGTGGTGAGTTTCGTTTCTATGCCTTTCTATGGTCTGCGCTAAATCGGGCAGCCCCTGTTTTAGTACTGCTAAAAGATATTCTGTAATATGCCGAAAGACAGCAGCGACATTATAAGTCCTGCCGTCATGACGCCGAGAAAAACAAACAGGAATGATTTTTTCAGATTCAGTCCCAGCAATACGGCAAGCAGACTTCCTGTCCATGCGCCCGTGCCCGGAAGGGGTATTGCCACGAATAAGAAGAGACCTAAATATCCGTATTTTTCTATCTGCTCCGATTTTGACAGAGCTTTTTTCTCAAGGAATACAGGGATTTTATTAAGATGCTTCGTTTTTTTCATCGCTGAAAATATCTTTTCGATAAACAGAAGAATAAACGGAATCGGAAGCATATTTCCGAGAACAGCTGCTATATAGGTCGGAAGAAACTTCATCCCGTCAAGAAATCCGGCGGCAAGTATGCTTCCCCGAAGTTCCAGTATAGGAATCATAGAAACAATAAAAACAATAAGTTCCTTTGAAATTTTTCCGCTTAAGCCTTCCACTATAGATTGTACGATAGAATTCATAATTTAATTCCTCCCAAAAATATATCAGTCTGTCTGCGGCTCGTTCATAGCCTGAAGAGTCGCATTGTTATCCACAATAAATGATATTGCGCGGGGCAGCACATTTATAACCGCGTTCCGAATTTCTCCGCCGTATTCGCCGTCAAGAGTCCATTTTATACTTTCATCTGAAGCAATTTCAAATCGCGTAGACTTGACTAAACTATATCCTTCTCCTGAGGCTTCACCCTTTATAATCCCGCTGAGAACCGATTGTAGCTCAAGCGGGTTTGTCGGCTGACGGAACACAATCATTTCAAATAACCCGTCACACAGGTTGACATCCGTAAATTTTTCAGTGCTGAGAATACCGCCGACAGAGGTAGTATTCATTATAACACAGAGAAAAACTTCTTCGTCTATCTCGCCGCCGTCGTATTTTATGTTTACGTGGTACGAAGAAAGACTTGGCAGACGCTTGATGCCCTCCCACACATATGCCGCGTGTCCTATGACGTTTTTGATTTCCTGAGGTGTGTCGTACGAAACATCAGTAAACGCGCCAAAAGCGGCAATATATGTGAACTTCTTACCATTAAAATCACCTATGTCACATTCAAACGGAACACCGCTGGCTGCTATCATAGCAGACAACTCCATATCCTTCGGTATATTCAATGTGGAAGCGAAATCGTTTGTTGTACCTGCCGGGATGTAGCCTATCGGCTTTCGCTCCTCGCGCGGAAAACTCATAAGCCCTTCCACGCCCTCATTAAGTGTGCCGTCACCGCCGGAAACGACAATTCTGTCAAATTCACTGCCGTGTGTACGTATATATACGTACGCGTCAAGATGAGACTGCGTAGGACGTACTGTAACATCGTAGCCGGCTTTTGTGAAAATATCAATAATATCAAGCAGATGGTGTTTGATAAGCCCTTTACCGGAAAGCGGATTAAAGATGAAAAGCAGCTTTGACATTTGCATACCTCCATTATAACGTATTTGGCTATATTATACAATTTATAATTGATATAGTCAAGAGAAAGTATTGCGTAAAAAGAAAAATCAATGTATAATAGATATATGCAGTTTATGCCGCTATATAGCGGCGGAATGGAGTGGAATATGAGAATAATCGGAATAGACTACGGCGACGCGCGCGTAGGTGTGGCGGTAAGCGATTTGTTAGGACTTACCGCGCAGGGAATAAGAACAATCAACAACCGTTCAATCAAACAGCTCCTGTCTGAGTTGAAAGAAATTTTAGACGAATATAATCCTGAAAAAATTGTTATAGGACTTCCTAAAAACATGGATGGAAGCGAGGGTTTTCGCGCGGAAGCGACATATAAATTCGCAGAAAATCTGAAAAAAATATACACAGGTGAAATAATATTTGTTGATGAAAGACTTTCCTCTCTCGGCGCAAAAAGATATTTAAGTGAAACAAACACTTTCGGACAAAAGCGAAAAAATGTATTGGACACGGTGGCGGCGTGTATAATACTTGAAGGATACTTAAATTCCCATAAGAATAATTGAAAAATATTGACATTTAATACGGTATATATTACAATATAATAGAAAAGACAAGAAAGGAATATTTAATAATGGAAAATAACATAATAATGTTGGAAGATGAACATGGATGCATGATTGAATTTGAAACGATAGATGTGTTTGAATTCGAAGGTGTAACTTATTTTGCGCTGCTTGAGGTGCTTCCTGAAGGACAGGAGAATGATGAAGTGCTTATCATGCAGGTTGAAGGCGATATTGAAAATGAAGAGGCCGAGCTTGTGATGGTTGAGGACGAGGCACGGCTTGAAGCGGCGTTTAATGAGTTTCTGAGAAGAGACGAGGAAATGGCGCAGGAGTAATAATATAGGATAAAATAAAAAAAACTTATTTTACCTATTGAATTTATTCTCATAATGTGCTAATATATAAATATAAATTAATAGTTAACTACCCTGAGATTTCGCGTTAAAAAGCCTTTTTTTTACCAACAATTCTTATACGGGATACCTTCTTCGGTTATGGCGTATACGCCTCCTTTCCTTCGGGACTGCCAGTGGACATATAAAGTAACCGAGTGGTGACCCACCTGCATGTGCAGGTAGAAACTCGGCTTTCATAGACGGTTATCTTGGGGTTTTTATTTTGGGACTGTCTAATTTAGCGCAGACCGTTACACTACGAACAAAACTCACCACTCGGAGTACACGCGTACGCCGTCGGGTGAGTTTTGTCCGTTCTGCATCTAAATTAAATCAGTCCCGTTTTTTTGTGTGTAAAGAAAAATATTTCAGTTCATTATTTCGACAAAGGTTCTTAAATTTCGCCAAAGGGAAAATAAGGTAAAAAATGGAAATATAATATAATAACATTAATATACAGGAGGAAGAAGCATGGAATTATTTTTATCAGGTAAGCATCACACTCTTATAGTCAGGATATACGGCGAGCTTGACCATCACGCTGCAATTGGTATAAGAGAGAGCGTAGACAGGGAGCTTAGCCGCACAGGAGCGAGAAATGTAGCATTCGATTTAAGCCGTGTCACCTTCATGGACAGCTCCGGCATAGGCGTGATAATGGGACGCTACAAAGTCACAAAGGCTTTAGGCGGAAGGGTTATACTATACGGAGCAAATGAGGACGTAAAACGGCTGATAAATATGTCCGGTATAGGTAATATCGCAGTTATCGCCGACAATGAAGAGGCCGGAATGAGGGAGGTTGAGGCAAATGTATAGAAACAGTATGAAAATAGAGTTTCCGAACAATTCAGACAATGAACGCTTTGCGAGAAGCGTTGCGGCTGCTTTTGTTCTGGAGCTTGACCCGACTCTTGATCAGATTGCAGAGATAAAAACGGCTGTGTCGGAAGCTGTCACGAATGCCATAATCCACGGTTATGATACGGAGAGCGGTATAGTGACAATGGAAGGGAATATATGTGACGATGTTGTGGAGTTCATAATATCAGATAGCGGAGTAGGTATACCGGACATAACACGCGCGCGTGAACCGCTTTTTACAGGCAAGCCTGAAATGGACGAGCGTTCCGGAATGGGTTTTACTATAATGGAAACGTTTATGGACTCGTTAGATGTCCGGAGCGAAGTCGGAAAAGGTACAAAAATAACCATGAGTAAGAGGTTAAGGTGATAACGTGATTCATAATAATGCTGCTCTGATTGAACGCGCTCGGGAGGGGGACAAGCAGGCGGAAAACATTTTGGTGGAAAAAAATATGGGGCTTGTTTACAGCATTGTTAAAAGATACGCAAACCGCGGCTATGAGGTTGAGGATCTGACTCAGATAGGCGCAATCGGACTTATCAAGGCGGTGAAAAAGTTCAATCCTGAGTTCAATGTGCAGTTTTCTACATATGCCGTACCGATGATTGCGGGAGAAATAAAACGCTTTTTGCGTGACGACGGCGCTGTTAAAATAAGCAGAACTCTTAAAGAAATCGCTATGAAGGGCTGGAGAAGCGAGGAAATGCTGAGGCGTGAACTTAACCGTGAACCGACAATAAATGAAATCGCAAGAGAATGCGGAATCGACGCAGACAGTCTTATTGAGGCTTTTGAAGCGGCTACACCTCCGGAAAGTATTTATGAAAGCGTATATGACAACGGCGAAAAGGAAATTCGTTTGCTTGACGTGATAGCGGGAGATGAGATTGAAGACGATGTTATAAACAAGGTTATGATAGACGATATATTAAGACGTCTGACACCGCGTGAGAAGGAGATAATTCTTCTCCGTTATTTCCGTGGAAAAACACAGGCGGAAATAGCAAAGGTGATAGGAGTGTCACAAGTACAGATTTCACGAATTGAAAAAAAGGCTATTGAGCGTATAAAAAGTGAAATGCCATAACTATGCGATAAAAATAAGGTGCGGCAAAATCTGATTTGCCGCACCTTTGTTTTTAGTTATAGCTCTCACCATTGGTGAGATTATCATCTCCGGTGTTATTGTCTTCGTTATTACTGTCACCGCTGTTATCAGTGTTGTCTTCATTATTGCCGCCGCCGCTGTTATCAGTGTTGTCTTCATTATTGCCGTCGTCGCCTTTGTTGTCCTCATCGTCCTTGTCGCCATCTTCTTCAGCTTCGCGTTCAAATTCAATTACTGACACCGAAGCAAGTGATTGCTGAGCGCTGTTCCAAATGAAAACCTTAACCTCCGTAGAAGCGCTGTCTGAAAGCGTATATTTAAATGAGCTGCTGAAATCTGCATTCTCTTCAACTTCAGAATTTTCTTCATTCTTTTCAGCTGCCTCAAACTCTCTGAGTGTTTTAGACAAAAGATTTACAAGCGTTCCGTTCTTGTATTCAGCAACGTATACTACATCCTTTTCATCGGGAGTATAGCTGAGCGCTTTTGTAAGGCTTATATTCAGCGTATCTTCTGTGTCTGTTTCGGTAATTTCTGAAAAATACTTTTCATAATCTGCGATATATGTGACGCCGTAGTTAATGTTATAGGATATTTCTATATAAAAAGTATCGTTTTTCATATGAAGTCCGTATATATCGGGTTTATATTGCTCTGACGGACTGGCTTTAAGGTCAAACGTCATGAACGGTTCTTCATCAATTCCGTTTTCAATACTATATCTGTATATAGCATTGCGCGAATTGAAGTATAAATCGCCGTTATACATTATAAGTGAACTGTAGTTAGGGTTATCCGGATTAAGTATGCTGCCCCAAAGCCAAGTAAAGTTCTTTGAGCCGTCATACAAGATTTCCGAATTTTTAGTCTCCATGTCAAGTGAGCAGAGATTTTTGTCTGCATCGAAATAATACCACAAACCGTCAGAGTATACCATCTGACTATGGATATTGCTAAGAACCGGATATGGTTCAGTTATAGGGTCTTTTCCTTCGTCATTCCACGTTGAGTGAAGCGGTCTCACACCATATGAAGCAAGTGTCCTATCAGCCTGTTTGATACCCTCATCGCTCTGAAGGAAATATAATCGATACATCTCAGATGAAGGAGAAATGCCATCAAAAGGTTTAGCTGCCGGAGACGGGTCATCTGATGTCACATCTATGTGATACCACTTGCCGTCAATTTTCACCTTGTTCCAAATATGTGCGTTTTCATCGCTTGGAACAGCCTGACATTCAATGCCCAATTTGTTCATCATATATCCGAACAGATGCACATATCCGTGACAAACGCCTTTTTTATCCATTACCATTGTGTCGAGCGAGCGGTTAGAATATGAATAGTCATAAGCGTAGTTTGCAATGATATAGTCATGAACCGTAAGCACCTTTTCAACATCTGACATATCCTCGTTAATAAGGTCTTCAATATGCTCAGCTTCTGCCTCTATCATAGCCTGTCTTTTGATTATTTCATCTTCGGTCAGTGTATAATTGAAAATAATATTAGTCCATATACCTTCAGGGGCTTCCGCAGTAAAACCGAAAGATCCTTGGTTAGGGAGCACGTAAAATATCTCGGGATGGTCGTACTGAATCGATGCTATAACCTTTTCCCTGACTTTCAGGGCGACATCATTTGAATAAGGTATATCAAACTGTGATATGTCAATCGTAGTTTCGTGCAGATTTAATCTGGACATTATGTAAGCAACACATTCGTCAAGCACAGCCTCATCAACTTCTGGATTATCCTCATCTTCACCTCCGCCGCCTGCTGTTGACTGGGATGCATAGAGGATTGTCGACTCAGTTGCGCTCATCGTAAAGGTTTCATAATCAACCGGTGTTGTGCCCAAAGCGTCTATATAGTATTCCTTAAGTCTTGCCGGCTTAGGGATTGCCTGTTCGGTGAAGACCTTTTTGTTAAGGTCTTTGATATTTGTGAATGTTTGTTCATTGGTGTATGCTGCAGCAAGAGGTGCCGATACTAATGGATCAGACTTGACTCTATAAACCAGCAAGTGATATTTATAGGTTGTAACTGATGTATTTGAAGGTTCTGATACAGTGTGATTGTTATCTGAAGCCTTTTGTCTTGCCTTCACATTGACAATTTGATTCAGTCCAAGATCTCCTGACTCAGTTTCATCAGTCCAGAGCGTACCTCCGTCAAATGAATATTCATAATCATGTTCAGCATCATCCAACGGCGCTAATATTATAATGTGGTTTGTTTCAGGGTTTACCAATGCAAACGGTGAGTTTGGTTTGTTTTCGGGAATAAGAGACGAGTCACCGTTCTCATCTGCAAACAAATCTACCATTATGTCTGTAATTCTATAGTCAGCATTTGTAGCCTTTGCTGCCATAGCTATGTTTGGTGTAATCAATGCGCATGTAATCATCGCGATAAGTAAAATTTTAAATTTTTTCATGTAATCAACCTCCAATAACTAATTATAGAATATTTGGTATCTAAAGTCAATATTTTTTGAGTATAATATTGACCTTCTGATGATAAATTGCTAAAATAATTATGATAGAGGAGGAATGTACATGATAAAGGAATTTTACTCCGCCAAATTAGGTGACATGCGTATAATATACAACCATGATAGCGAAACAAACCTTGCGGGACTTTGTATACTTCCCGATACCGATAAGAAAATGAAAAAAAGACGCGCGGGACTTCAGTCGTTAGCCGAGGTGAAAATAATCGGAGACAATTACCCGGGGAATTATTTCGGCGGTGAGTCGATGAAATACAGCAAAACAACGTTATCGCTCAGGTATGACCGACAGGATATAGACAAGGATGCCGATGAAACACGCATAACCACATATCTGAAATCCGAAAAGGGTATTGAAATAGTACACATTCTTACGCATAAAAACGGACGATCATATGTGACAGTGGAAACAGAGCTTAAAAACAATTCGGGTAACGACATAAAGCTTGAAATGCTTTCTTCGTTTACAATGTATAATATCTCGCCTTATCTTGAAGGCGCAGGAGAGAATTCAATGCTCCTTCACCGTATTCGCGGCAAGTGGAGTCAGGAGGGCAGGCTTGTAAGCGAAACTCTTGAGGATTTAATGCTTGAAGATAGCTGGACATACAGCTCAGCAAACAGTGTGCGCTTCGGACAAGTCGGCTCCATGCCGGTAAAGGGTTATTTTCCGTTTATGGCATTGGAGGATACGAAAAATAATATTATATGGGGCGTTCAGATGAAAAGCCCCGCCTCATGGCAGATGGAGGTTACGCGCGCGGACGATGGAGTATGTCTGTCGGGCGGACTTGCCGATAGAGAATTCGGTCATTGGATAAAGACGGTCAAAACAGGCGAAAGCTTCAAGGGCATGGAAGCTGTGATAAGTGTATGCGAGGGGAATGTTGACGATGTATGCGCACGGCTTCTTGAAGCGCAGGAGGATAGGCTTAATATCCCGGAATGCGAGGAGGAGCTGCCAATAATATTTAACGAATACTGCACAACATGGGGTTGTCCGTCACATGAAAATATATCAGGAATACTTAAAGCGATAGATAAAAAAGGAATAGATTACTTTGTTATAGACTGCGGCTGGTTCAAAGAGGACGGTGTACCGTGGGATATAAGTATGGGTGATTACATTCCGTCAAAGACGCTGTTCCCGAACGGAATAGATGAAACGGTAAAGCTGATAAAGTCGTATAATATGCGTCCCGGTATCTGGTTCGAGATTGAAAACATCGGACGAATGGCAAACGCATATAATAACGAAGAACATCTTCTAAAACGCGACGGCATAACGCTCACCACACGCAACAGACGTTTCTGGGATATGACTGACGAATGGGTTATAAAATATCTTGACGAGCGTGTTATAGATTTTCTGAAAAAAAATGATTTTGGATATATCAAGGTAGACTATAACGAAACAATCGGTATAGGCTGCGATAATAGTGATAGTCTCGGTGAAGGGCTGCGGCAGAACATTGAGGGTTCAACGGAATATTTCAAGCGTATGAGAAGAGAAATCCCCGACCTTGTCATAGAAAACTGCGCTTCCGGCGGAAACCGCCTTGAACCCTGTTTCATGTCGCTTTCGTCCATGGCGTCATTTTCGGATGCGCATGAATGTGTGGAAATTCCGGTTATAGCCGCAAATCTGCATAGAGTAATCCTGCCGCGTCAGAGCCAGATATGGTGCGTGATAAGAGAAAATGACAGTCTTAAAAGAATTGCATATTCAATAGCGGCGACGTTTTTAGGCAGAATGTGTTTGTCAGGCGATGTGACAAATCTAACCCGAGAGCAATGGCAGACGATTGAGCATGGAATCAGCTTCTATAAAAAAGCCGCGTCTGTTATTAAGAGCGGAAAATCAAAGATTGTTAGTCCGAAACTGAAAAGCGAGCGTCACCCTGAGGGATATCAGGCGGTAGTCAGAGAAAACAGTGATGCGATATTATGCGTCATACACACTTATAAAAACTCACCTGAGGAAATCAGAATAAACGTGGGCGAATGTGAAATAAGGGAAATATATTCGTATAAAGATACGGAAGTACGCATAGAAAACGGTGTTTTAACGCTTCGTAATGATGAGGATTTCAGCGGATACGGTATAATCCTTGACCGCAGATAAAGCCGTTTTGTAGAAAGTATATAAAAATACATAATAAGAAATATTAGTCTTGACAAACTTTTTTTGCTGTGCTAAAATGTAACGTGAGCAAAGGTGTTTCTTCCTGGGGGGAGAAGCGCCTTTTTTTCTGAAAGATGATAAATATTTTAAGTATGTTCTTGAAAGGAATGTGGATACAATGACTAAACAGGATATATTGAATTTGGTTGAGGAGGAGGACGTCAGCTTTGTAAGGCTTCAGTTTACAGATATACTCGGAACAATGCGCAATATGGCGATTACGACTTCTAAGCTTGAGGATGCGCTTGATAATGAGTGTATGTTTGACGGCTCTTCAATAAAGGGATTTGTGGGTATTGAGGAAAGCGATTTATATCTTCATCCTGATCTTGATACATTCACTATTTTCCCGTGGCGTCCGCATCAGGGCAAAGTGGCAAGACTGATATGCGATGTGTATAAACCGGACGGCACGCGCCTTGAAAGCGATCCGCGCCGTATTTTGCAGGACGTTGTCAAAGAAGCGGCAGATTTGGGATATACATTTGAAGTAGGACCTGAATGCGAGTTCTTCCTGTTCAACACGGACGAAAGAGGAAATCCAGTTATCGACCCGCATGACAATGCCGGATATTTTGACCTTGCCCCGCTTGATAACGGTGAAAACTGCCGCCGTGAAATATGCCTCACTCTTGAGGAAATGGGTTACGTGGTAGAATCTTCACATCACGAAATGGCGCCGGGGCAGCATGAAATAACCTTCCGCTATGATGACGCATTGAGAACGGCTGACAGAATTGTTACGTTCAGAACAGTTGTTAAAACAATCGCAAAAAGAAACGGACTCCATGCAACGTTCATGCCGAAGCCGATGGAGGGGCAGAACGGAAGCGGAATGCATTTTACAATGTCGCTGAAAAAGGACGGTAAGAATGTATTCTGCAATGAAACGGACAAGGGAAAGCTGTCCGATACCGCATATAAATTCATAGCGGGACTTCTGAAATACACCCCTGATATGGCGTGTCTTACAAATCCAACGGTAAATTCATATAAGAGATTTATCCCGGGATATGAAGCGCCGTGTTATATATCATGGTCGGAGAGCAACAGAAGCTTACTCGTAAGGGTCCCGTCATCAAGAAAAGGCAACGACGCACGCGTTGAACTGAGGTCGCCTGACCCCACAGCGAACCCGTATCTTGCAATTGCCGCGTGTCTTCGAGCAGGACTGAACGGCATAAAGAACAACGAAGAGCTTCCGCCGAGTATTGATGTGAATATCTATAAGCTGTCTGATAAGGAAAGAGAATATCTCGGCATAAAGAGTCTGCCGATAAGTCTTAACGAGGCAATAAGAATAGGAAGGAAATCAGAGTTTATAGCAGAGCTTTTAGGAGCGAAATTTGCTGAGAGCTACTTTGCCGCGAAGGAAGAGGAATACGGAGAATACCGCTGCACTATCAATCAGTGGGAAATTGAGAAATATCTTATAGAATATTAAACAATTTTCCGATAGGAGGTAACAGCGGTGGAACGAGTTATACTGGCTTTTTCAAAGACAGAAACAGCCGATAAAATAAGAAGAATGCTTGACGGCAGCGCCTACGAGGTCTATGCAGTCTGCCACTCCAAAGCGGAGCTTCTGCGTTCCATTACGGATATAGACGATGTGCTTATAATCATGGGATATAAACTCCCGGACGCTGTCGCAGACGATGTTTTTGAGGATCTTCGCGATGGACAGAAGCTTATGAGTATAGTTAAGGCGGGCGCGCATGAGATATATAATCAGGATATCTTCGTTGTGACGCTACCCGTGAACAGGCAGATTCTTATAAATTCTATTGAAACATTTGTGGGAATTATCGAGAGGCGCAAGCATAGAGTTAAGCGTACTCCCGAGGAGGAAAAAATAATTATTGACGCGAAAGCGTATCTGATGGAAAATCATAGCATGACCGAGGAGCAGGCGCACAGGTTTATCCAGAAGAGAAGTATGGATACAGGCGCAAAATTTATTGATACTGCAAGGCAGATTCTCGGCAGGTAATACGAAAACAGGGAGATGATTAAAAAAATGCAGAAATTCAAATTCACAAAAATGCACGGGGCGGGTAATGATTATATATATGTAAACTGCTTCGAGGAAAAGGTGGAGGATATTAACGCGACAGCCAAAGCCGTTAGCGACAGACATTTCGGTATTGGCTCCGACGGACTTGTGCTTATATGCCCGTCGGATAAAGCGGATTTCAGAATGGATATGTACAACAGCGACGGTTCACAGGCGGAGATGTGCGGTAATGCTACGCGCTGCGTCGGTAAATATGTATATGACAGAGGACTTACCGATAAAACGCAGATTACGCTTGAAACACTCGCGGGAATAAAAATTCTTGACCTTAACGTAAAAGACGGAAAAGTAGAGAGCGTTTGCGTGAACATGGGTTCGCCTGAGTTGACGCCTGAGAATATTCCGATTGATTCACCGCTTGACCGTTTTATAAGCGAAAAAGTCGAGGTGGACGGTAAGGAATACGCTGTAACAGGTGTGAGTATGGGTAATCCTCATGCTGTTACGTTTATTGACGATACCGACAGCCTTGAAATTGAAAAGCTCGGTCCTGAGTTTGAGAATCATAAGCTATTCCCTAAGCGAATCAATACTGAGTTTGCCCAGATTGTTGACAGAGGAACAATAAAAATGCGCGTCTGGGAAAGAGGCGCGGGCGAAACTCTTGCCTGCGGAACAGGCGCGTGCGCGACGCTGGTGGCGGCAAGTCTTAACGGACTTACGGACGATGAGGCGGATTTGATACTTCTCGGCGGCACGCTCCATATCCGCTGGGACAGAGAAGAAAACAAGGTATATATGACAGGTCCCGCAAAGTTTGTCTTTGACGGTGAAATAGAATTATAATATAACTGCAAGGCAGCATCGTTGCCGTAGCGTTATGTTTCAATGTTCTTAAGGGTGTCCAAATTTTAATTTGGGTAACACCCTAAGGTTATTACAATAACAGAAAGGAAAAATAAAAATGGCAAAGATTAACGATAATTATTTAAAACTGCCTGGCGCGTATCTGTTTTCAACAGTCGCAAGAAAGTCGGCTGAGTTCAGCGCCGCACATCCTGACAGAGAAATTATTAAGATGAGTATAGGCGATGTAACAAAACCTCTTGCTCCCGCTGTTATTGAGGCAATGCACAAGGCGGTTAACGAGATGGGCACAGCGGAAGGCTTCCGCGGCTACGGACCTGAGCAGGGATATGATTTTCTGAGAGATAAAATTGTAGAAAAGGATTATAAGGCAAGAGGTATTGATATTGCTCCGGATGAAATTTTCATCTCAGACGGAGCAAAGTCAGACTGCGGAAATATCGGTGATATTTTTTCAATAGATAATAAGGTTGCCGTATGCGACCCCGTGTACCCCGTATATGTTGACACAAATGCAATGGCAGGCAGAGCGGGCGAATTTGTCGGAGAACACTGGACTAACCTCTACTATATGCCATGCACTGAGGAAAACGGTTTCATGCCGTCAATCCCGACAGAGAAGGTGGATATAATATATCTTTGCTTCCCGAATAACCCCACAGGCGTTGCCGCAACGCGCGAGCAGTTAAAGCCGTGGGTTGAGTATGCAAAGAAGAATGACGCGGTTATTCTTTACGACAGTGCGTATGAGGCGTTTATAACAGACCCTGACGTGCCGCACAGCATTTATGAGATAGAGGGCGCAAAGGAAGTTGCAATTGAATTTCGAAGCTTTTCAAAGACAGCAGGCTTTACAGGTACACGCTGCGCGTACACGGTAGTGCCGCATGCTTTAAAAATTGACGGAACAGAGCTTAACAGCTTATGGAACAGACGTCAGTGTACCAAGTTCAACGGTGTGCCGTATGTTATCCAGAAAGCGGCAGAGGCTGTTTATTCCGATGAGGGACAGAAGCAGACAAAGGAAGCTATTGCATATTATCTTGAAAATGCCAAGATTATCCGAGAAGCGTTAACGGAAGCGGGACTTACAGTATACGGCGGTGAGAACGCTCCGTACATATGGGCTAAAACGCCGGACAATATGAAATCATGGGAGTTCTTTGATAAAATCCTTGAAGAAGCGGGAGTTGTGACAACTCCGGGTTCAGGCTTCGGACCGAGCGGCGAGGGATACGTGAGACTTACGGCTTTTTCAACTAAGGAGAACACCATTAAGGCTATGGAGAAGATTAAGAAGATTTTGTAATTGACAAATCCTGTAGCTTGTAATAAAATATATTGAGTTGAAACAAAGGCGTTTTGATTATGTGCATATCACTTTAGAGGGATATGTATATATTCAATACGCCTTTTCTCATATTACGAAAGGAAGTAACAAAAATGGAGTATAACGGACTACCTGAAAAACAAGGTCTTTACGACCCGCAATTTGAGCATGACGCCTGCGGTATAGGTTGTATTGCCAATATAAAGGGAAACAAGTCGCATAACATCATAAACCAGGCAATTCAGATATTGAAGAATCTCGCTCACCGCGGCGGTGTCGGCAGCGAACCGGACACGGGCGACGGCGCGGGCATTCTTATTCAGATGCCTCATGCGTTTATGAAAAAGGTATGCAAGAACGAGGGGATAAAGCTCCCAAAGAAAGGTGATTACGGCGTCGGTATGCTGTTTTTGTCACCTGACGAGGATACACGTGAGGAAAGCCTGAATAAGCTTACCGATATTATAAACCGTGAAAAACAGACGCTTCTCGGTATAAGAGAGGTGCCTGTTTATGAGGTGTGTATCGGTAACAGCGCAAGGGAGGCAATGCCGCATATTGTTCAGGTGTTTATAGGTAAGGGCGAAGAAATGAGCGCGGACGATTTTGAAAGACGTCTGTACATAATCGGTAAAATAGCCGAAAAGGAGATAAGAAAGAGCGGAAGCGATAATTATTTCTATTTTGCGTCCCTTTCTGCGAGAACTTTAGTATATAAGGGTATGCTCACGCCTGATCAGGTAAACGAATTTTATCTTGACTTGAAGGATGTGGACATGGAAACGGCAATCGCGCTTGTGCATTCGCGTTTCTCGACCAACACATTCCCGTCATGGGAAAGAGCGCATCCTAACAGATATATTATTCATAACGGAGAAATCAACACTATACGCGGTAATGTAAACTGGGTAAAGGCGAGAGAAAGAATGTTTGCTACTCCTGAATTTGAGGGTGATATGGATAAAATTCTGCCTGTTATCAACGAGGACGGCTCTGACTCCGCAATGCTTGATAACTATTTGCAGTTCCTGCATCTTTCAGGCTTTTCTTTGCCGCGCGCGGTTATGATGACAATTCCGGAGCCGTGGGAGAATAACGACAACATGGATCCTGAAATGAAATCATTCTATGAGTATCATTCATGTATCACAGAGCCGTGGGACGGTCCTGCTGCGGTCGCGTTCACTGACGGACGCTTTGTTGGCGCAACGTTAGACAGAAACGGTTTAAGACCGGCGCGTTACTATCTGACTTCAGATGATACGATTATCCTGTCATCTGAGGTTGGCGTTACTGATGTTGACCAGTCAAAGATTATAAAGAAAGAACGTTTGCATCCGGGTAAGATGCTTTTAATCGACACTGAAAAAGGTAAGATTATTTCCGATGAAGAAATCAAGAAATATGAAGCGGTGCATAAGCCGTACAGTAAGTGGGTAAAGCAAACACTTGTTGAGCTTCAGGACTTACCTTTAGAGACAAGCAAAAAGGGCGATACATGGCATGACCTTGTTCAGCATTTAAAGGACGCGACAAAAGGAGTAAACGAGCATCTTATGCTTAAGCACTTTATCGCGCTTGAAAATATGTTCGTAAACCGTGAAAACGGAGAGGATACATTACCGCTTCTGACACGTCAGAAGATATTCGGCTACACATGGGAGGACGTTAACACAACGATTAAGTCAATCGTTGAGAAGTCGGATGACCCGATAGGAGCAATGGGTACGGATATACCGCTTGCTGTACTGTCAGAAAAGCCGCAGCTTTTATATAACTACTTCAAGCAGCTTTTCGCGCAGGTAACTAACCCGCCTATAGACGCGATACGCGAGCAGATTGTAACATCAACATATACATTGTTCGGTTGTGAGCAAAACCTTTTAACTTCATCTGAATTGAACTGCCGTAAGGTAAGAGCGCTAAGCCCGATGCTTACAAACGAAGAACTGCAGAAATTAAGAAACATTGACCTTGAAGGCTTCAAATCCATAACTATTCCGTCTCTGTTTAACAAAAACCAGGAAGACGATATGGAAATGGCTATGGAAACAATATTTGAGGCGGCTGACATAGCTATAGAGAACGGATATAATATCATTATCCTTTCAGATAAGGGCGCAGACAGAAATAAAGCGCCTATCCCCGCGCTGCTTGTAGCTTCGGGACTTCATCATCACCTTATAAGGAAAGGTACGCGTATGAAGGTTTCGATAGTCCTTGAATCGGGCGAACCGAGAGAGGTACATCATTTTGCGTGCCTCATCGGCTACGGTGTAAACGGTGTAAATCCGTATATGGCATACGAGGCTATAGAGAATCTTATCAATGAAAAACTTCTTGACTGTACTTATGAGGAAGGTGTAAAACGCTTTAATAAGGCTTGCACAAAGGGTATTGTCAAGGTTATGTCCAAAATGGGTATTTCAACAATACAGTCGTATCAGGGCGCGCAGATTTTTGAGGCGCTCGGCATTGCACAGAGTGTTGTTGAAAAGTACTTCACAGGCACGACCACGCGTATCGGCGGTATGGGACTTGAGCATATCCAGAAAGAGGTGCTTTTGCGTCACAGCGAAGCATTTGATAAGGTGAGCGGCAAAAAGGCGCTTAAGACAGGCGGAGATTACAAGTGGAGAGCCAAGGGTGAATACCACATGTTTAACCCGGAAAGTATCTACAAGCTGCAAATGGCATGCCGCACGGGAGATTATAAGCTCTACAAAGAATATGCGCGTGAGATGGACGAACATCAGCAGCATCAGTGCACAATCCGCGGTATGCTTGACATTAAGACGATTGAAAAGCCGATTGCAATAGATCAGGTTGAAAGTGTTGAGAGTATTGTAAAGCGTTTCAAAACCGGTGCGATGTCCTACGGTTCAATCTCGCTTGAAGCGCATGAGTGTCTGGCGATTGCTATGAACAGACTCGGCGGAAAGTCAAACAGCGGTGAGGGCGGCGAGAATCCGGAAAGATATATCCCTGACGAAAACGGAGACAGCCGTTCAAGCGCGATAAAACAAGTCGCATCGGGACGTTTCGGCGTACATATTCACTATTTGCAGAACGCAAAGGAAATTCAGATAAAGATGGCACAGGGCGCGAAGCCGGGCGAGGGCGGACATCTGCCGGGCGGTAAGGTGTATCCGTGGATTGCAAAGGCTCGTCACTCCACGCCGGGTGTGGGACTTATTTCGCCGCCTCCGCACCATGATATATATTCAATAGAGGATTTGGCGCAGCTTATCCATGATCTCAAAAACGCTAATCGTGACGCGAGAGTTACAGTTAAGCTTGTTTCAGAAGCAGGCGTTGGTACAATCGCAGTCGGAGTTGCAAAGGGCAGAGCGGACGTTATACTTGTATCGGGCTATGACGGCGGTACGGGCGCTGCTCCAAAGACGAGCGTACGTCACGCCGGACTCCCGTGGGAGCTTGGAGTTGCTGAAACTCATCAGGCGCTTTTGATGAACAACCTCCGTAACAGAGTTGTTATTGAAACTGACGGTAAGCTTTTAACAGGACGCGACGTTGCGGTAGCGGCGCTTCTGGGCGCGGAGGAATTCGGTTTTGCAACAGGTCCGCTGATTGCTATAGGCTGCGTAATGATGCGCGTATGTAATCTTGACACGTGTCCTGTCGGAGTGGCGACGCAGAGCCCGAAGCTAAGAAAGCGTTTTTGCGGTAAGCCGGAGTATGTGGAAAACTTCATGAAGTTTATCGCGCAGGATTTACGTGAGTGGATGGCTAAGATAGGAGTTAAGACGGTTGACGAAATGATAGGTCATGTTGAAAGACTCTCGCAGAAAACAACAGAGGACAACTGGAAAGCGAAGGAGGTTGATCTTTCATCACTTCTCTATCAGCCGAAAATCTGCTCAAACGACTATGAGCGTTATCATAATGAGATGCAGGATCATGAGCTATATAAGACGCTTGACATGAACACGCTCCTAAAGCTTTGCGAGCCAGCGATAAAGGACGGCAAGAAGATAGAAGCGAAGCTTGAAATCACGAATATAAACCGTGTCACAGGAACAATTGTTTCATCTGAAATTGCAAGAGCGCATGGAGAAAAGGGACTTCCGGCAGACAGCATAAAGCTGAGTTTTGTCGGAAGCGCAGGACAGAGCTTTGGCGCATTCCTTGCTCCGGGTGTGACAATGAAGCTTGAGGGCGACAGTAACGACTATATAGGCAAGGGGCTTTCGGGCGGTAAGATAATCGTTGTGCCGCCAAAAGAGGCACAGTTTGAACCGGGCGAGAATGTAATTATTGGTAATGTCGCATTCTACGGCGCAACGAGCGGCGAAGCGTATATATGCGGTAACGCTGGAGAGCGTTTCTGCGTAAGAAATTCCGGTATGACCGCCGTTGTCGAGGGTATAGGCGACCACGGCTTAGAGTATATGACAGGCGGCTGCGTTGCGGTAATCGGTAAAACAGGCAGAAACTTTGCTGCCGGTATGTCGGGCGGTGTAGCGTATGTTTATAATAAGGCTGGTGACCTCGAAAAGAACTGCAATAAGGAGCTTGTAAACTGTGAGGCGCTTTCGGATAAGGATGAGGCATTGCTGAAAGAAATGCTTCAGAAGCATCTTAAGTACACAGACAGTGCCGCGGCGAAAGCCATCCTTGATAACTGGTCTGAAGAACTTAAATACTTTGTGAAAGTAATACCGAATGACTATAAAAAGGTTATAACTGTTCTTGACGAAGAACTGGAAAAGGGAACGGACAGAGAAGACGCAATGCTTATCGCATTTGAGAATGTTACCGGTAAGAAAGTAGAGATAGCATAAGGCAGCCGGCTAAAATCGTCCAGCTCACCACCGAAACCTCGGGGGCAGTACACTCGTACAGCACCCCGATGCCTCGGCAGCAATCTGAACGATTTTCTCTCGGCTGACAGAAAGGAATAATTGAATATGGGAAAACCAACAGGATTTTTAGAATATAAAAGACAGCTTCCCGAGGACAGACCTCCGAAGGAAAGAATGAAGGACTGGGACGAATTCCATACGCATTTTGATTTGGCGTCATTGCAATTACAGGGCGCGAGATGTATGGATTGCGGTATTCCGTTCTGCCACGCCGGAAAGCAGGTGGGAAGAACATCAATTGGTTGTCCGCTTAATAACCTCATTCCGGAATGGAATGACCTTGTATACAGAGGCGATATGGACGAGGCATACAGGAGATTATCTCTTACGAATAACTTCCCTGAGTTCACGGGCAGAGTGTGTCCCGCGCTGTGTGAAGGCTCATGTACGCTCGGTATGCATGACCCTGCCGTTACGGTAAGAAATATTGAGTGTCATATAATAGACACCATGTTTGAAGAGGGCAAGGTTGAAGTAAGAATACCCGAAAAGTCAACAGAAAAGCGTGTTGCTGTTGTCGGCAGCGGTCCGGCAGGCCTTGCCTGCGCTGACCAGCTTAACCAGATGGGACACCGTGTGACGGTGTTCGAGAGAGCAGACAGAGCCGGCGGACTTCTGATGTATGGTATTCCGAACATGAAGCTCGATAAAAAGGTTGTTGAACGCAGAGTTGAGCTTATGGAAAAGGAAGGTATAACCTTCAAACTGAATACCGATATAGGCAAAAACTATCCGGCTGTAAAGCTTGTTAACGAGTTTGACGCGGTAGTACTTTGCTGCGGCGCAACGAAACCGAGAGCGCTTACTGTTGAGGGCGCAGATTTAAAGGGTGTGCATTACGCCGTTGACTTCCTGAAAGCTAACACAAAAAGCTTGCTTGATTCCAATCTTGAGGATAGAATGTTCATTAACGCCAAGGATAAAAACGTAATTGTTATAGGCGGCGGTGATACCGGTACAGACTGTGTCGGCACATCTATAAGACATGGCTGCGCAAGTGTTACACAGCTTGAGATTATGGCGGAGCTTCCTGAGGAAAGAGCGGCTAATAATCCGTGGCCTGAATGGCCCAGAATAAAAAAGACCGATTACGGTCAGGAGGAAGCTATAGAGCTGTACGGTCATGATCCGAGAGAGTATCTCACAACAGTCACGAAGATAGAAGCCGACGATAAGGGACAGGTAAAAGCTGTTCATACGGTTCAGGTTGACTGGTCAACAGGCGCTCCGGTTCCTGTGGAAGGTACGGAGCAGGTGAGACCGTGCGAACTGGTGCTTATAGCTATGGGCTTTGTAGGCCCCGAGCAGGAGCTTCTTTCACAGCTTACGCTTGAGACAGACCAGAGAAGCAATATTCTTGCGAATGAAGAAGATTATAAGACGAGTCTGAGGGGAGTTTTTGCGGCGGGTGACTGCCGCAGAGGTCAGAGTCTTGTCGTATGGGCAATCCGTGAAGGACGCCGCGCGGCTGACGCTGTAGACGAGTATCTGATGAAATAGAAAACACATAAAATACAATAACGGCATGGCTTAAGCTATGCCGTTATTGTATTTTATATAGGGGCTTATAACGCTATGTAAGATGTGGATTGCCTTTTGTTGGTATATATGGTATAATTGTAATAACAGGTGTATTAGAATTTTAGATGGAGAAAGAAGAAAGTGAAGAAGAAAGAATTTTTATATATTGCTGAATTATTGAATAAAAAACTTCATGTTGTACCGCTGTTGTTTGGCTCACTGGGATTAGAAGAGAGACTTCATATAGATCTGAACGCAGATGACATTGATGTATTAATCCCTGAAATTTTTCTGAGTGAGAAATGGGACAGTGTCGTTGCCATTATGAATGATAATGGATATGTTCTTTATGATTTGCATGAGCACGCATTTGAAAAATCAGGACTAAGCTTCGCTTTTGCTTCAATAGAAAGCTTAACGCCTTTTGCGGGGATTGATCTGGCGAAAATTCCTGTTGTTGAAGAAACCGGTGTTTGCTATTATTTACTGGAATTACAAGACTATTTGAAAGTATATAAGGCATCTTCAAATGATGGATACAGAAAGAGAGTAAAGAACAAAAAAGACGAACAAAAAATTGAATTGATAAACAAGGCGCTTGGCAGAAAAGAATAGCTATGATGATTTTGCCGAATTCATGTTTATCGGCAATCATAAATTTCTGTTTGTCGGAGTACAAATATAAGAAGCGTTATTCCTTCTGATTTGGAATAACGCCTTATTTTTGACTTAACGTTTTTTAACCAGTTCGATTGCCTCTTTTCCGGTCATGTGTTCAATATCAATTTCAACCATGCAAAGTGCCGCATGCTCTTTTTCAATCATTTCATTGCGATGCTCCTCATTGTCCTCCGGGTAATATTTTTCTGCCAGTAATTTTATTGCCGCGCGTATTTCGTCGTCATTATCCATAATACGCGCCTGCCCGAATACGATTACGCTCCTGAAATATGTAGTATATTCCTCAGGAACAATTTTATCCTGAGCTATAACGCAGAACGATACTTTAGAATTACTTTTTATCGCGTCAAGCTTATGACCTGTTTTTGCGCAATGGAAAAATATCTTCCCGTCATGGTAAACGTAGCTTAATGGGACGGCATAGGGATAGCCGTCATCGCCCGATACGGCAAGCGTTCCCGATGTGGAACTGTTTAGTATTTCTATGCTTTCTTTTTCTGAAAGTAGCTGACGGTTTCTTCTCATTTTTCTGAACATAAATCATACTTCCTTTAACTTAGTTGATATGGTAATCATAGCATATTTTCCAAATATTTTCAATAACATATTGTAATTTGATTGCAAATCTGCTAAAATGTTAGACGGATAACATAAAAAGAATGGAGAGATAACTATGATAAAAATAGGAATTTTAGGTTATGGAAATTTGGGACGAGGCATAGAATGTGCTATCAGGCAAAATGACGATGTAGAGCTTGCGGCTGTATTCACGCGCCGTGATCCGTCAAGTGTAAAGATTTTAACAGAGGGTGTAAATGTCTACTCGGTTGATGATGTTGAAAATCACAAGGACGATATAGATGTTATGATACTCTGCGGCGGAAGCGCGACTGATTTGCCGAAGCAGACACCGGAATATGCTAAGTACTTTAATGTAGTGGACAGCTTTGACACCCACGCGAAAATACCTGAGCATTTTGAAGCTGTTGACGCGGCGGCAAAGGCAAGCGGTCATGTGGGCATTATTTCAGTCGGCTGGGACCCGGGAATGTTCTCGCTTAACAGACTTTATGCAAATGCAATATTGCCGGACGGTAAGGACTATACCTTCTGGGGCAAGGGCGTGAGTCAGGGACACAGTGACGCTATAAGAAGAATTGACGGCGTAAAGGACGCAAGACAGTATACAGTGCCTGTTCCTGAAGCTCTTGACGCAGTGAGAAGCGGTAAAAATCCTGAACTCACAACGCGTGAAAAGCATACCCGTGAATGTTACGTAGTTGCAGAGGATGGCGCAGATAAGGCGCGTATTGAGAATGAAATCAAGACAATGCCTAATTATTTTGCAGATTATGACACTACTGTTCACTTTATCAGTGAAGAAGAGCTTGAAGCTAATCACAGCGGTATTCCTCACGGCGGATTTGTGATAAGATGCGGCAGCACAGGCTGGGAGAATGAAAACAATCATATTATCGAATACAGCCTGAAGCTTGATTCTAATCCTGAATTCACATCATCTGTACTTATCGCATATGCCAGAGCGGCATACAGAATGAATAAAGAGGGTCAGAATGGCGCCAAGACCGTGTTTGACGTTGCGCCTGCATATTTATGCGCGCAGGATGGAGCGGAACTCAGAAAACATTTGCTGTAAACGACTTTTTACTGCCGTTTGGCCTCTTCTTCGTACATTCACCGGTGAATAAATATGTAAAACATGCATGCAATTTTGCCTTGACATTTAACATAAAAGCGTGTATAATGGGTAGCTGAAAAATTAATATTTTTTATGAGAGGGATGACTTAGATGGCTGAAACAAAGGAATATGTTTTAACAAGAGAGGGTAAAGCAGAGCTTGAAGCGGAGCTGGATACACTAAAGAACGTAACACGAAGAGAAGTTTCGCAGAAAATCAAGGAGGCGCGTTCGTTTGGTGACCTTTCGGAAAATGCCGAGTATGACGAGGCAAAGAATGAACAGGCCGAAGTTGAAGCAAGAATCAATGAAATTGAGCATATGCTTAAATATGCAAGGGTTCTGGACGAGGAGGAAATAAAGTCGGATATCGTAACGCCGGGTTCAAAGGTAGTACTTGAAATATTCGGCGCTGAAAAACAGTATACAATTGTAGGCTCTACCGAGGCTGACCCTTATAAGAATAAGCTTTCATATGAATCGCCGATAGGCGCCGCGTGTCTTAACAGAAGCGCTGGTGAAACAGTAAAGGCAAGTACACCCGGCGGTGAAATAGAATTTAAAATTTTGTCAATAACAAGATAATTTAACAATGATGCGGTATTAAAAAGAATACCGCATCTTTTTTTTGCATAGGCTTGTTTTAGAGGTGAAGCTGTATGCTTAGAAATATATCGGATATTTTAGCGGTCTCCTGCGGATATGCGGCTGCCATAATAGGAGCAGGTTTTGCTTCGGGACAGGAAATTGTAAGTTTTTTTGTAAAATACGGAAGATATAGTATAATCGGAATATTAATTGCCTGTGTGATGTTTTTCTTGTTCTCTTGCGCGGTGTTATGTATTTGCGCTGAAAATCGCATATATAATTATTCGGATTTTCTTCACCATGTTTTTAGAAATAAACGCGTATGTAAAGTGATAGAGTTCATGACGCTTGCTTTTGCAGTGGTTAGCATATGCGTCATGACTGCCTGTGCCGCGCGTATGGGAAGCATTATCGTGGGAGTTTCGCCTGTTTTTGGCTCAGCCGTATTTACAGTTATATGCGGAATTATACTTTTTTTAGGAAACAAAAAAATAATGAAAATAAATTCCGGTATGGGTGCGGTAATAATCTTCGGAATAATATTTTCTTGTCTGTACATACTACGATTCAGGGAGCATCAGAGCGCCGCAGTAGAAACGTCAATGGTAGTGTCCGGGATTGTGTATGCAGGATATAATTTACTCACTGCGGGAACCGTTCTTGCAGGAATGAGCAGGAATATAAAGGATAGCGGGGAAGCGGTGCTGTCATCGGCTGTTTCAGGATTGCTTCTGTTCGTGATGATGACACTTGTATGGGGGGTTCTCAGTATATACTACAATAAAATAAATCTTGGAGAAATACCCATGCTCACAATGACTTTGCGCCAGAATAATGCGCTCGGTATGTTTTACAGTGCTATGTTGTTTTTTGCGGTGTTCAGTACAGGAGTTTCAAATGGATTTGGCGTTATAGACATCATGCATGGGAAAGCAGGACGAAGATTTACAACATTTATTCTGCTTCTATTATCATTTTGTATGAGCGGAGCTGGTTTTTCCAATCTTATAAATGTCGCATACAGGATTTGCGGATATATCGGAATGATAATTGTGTTTGGGATATTATTTAATTATTTTATGATGATAAAAAAGAGTAAAATCAAGAAAAATAAAGAAAACATAAGTATTAAAGAGAAAAATATATAAAAAATACGTATAAACGGTAATAATCGGGGTTTACAAAGGAAAGAATGTTTGGTATTATATACAAGTCGTCTGACGGAGGAGAACAACGGGATGTAGCGCAGTTTGGTAGCGCATCTGGTTTGGGACCAGAGGGCCGCAGGTTCAAATCCTGTCATCCCGACCAATGGTATGGGAGTTTAGCTCAGCTGGGAGAGCGTCTGCCTTACAAGCAGGATGTCACAGGTTCGAGCCCTGTAACTCCCACCAATTTTTCCGGTTCTCAGTGAACGGAAGAATTTTATATATATTGTTCCGAAAGGAACAACCAAATGCTGGTGTAGCTCAATTGGTAGAGCAGCTGATTTGTAATCAGCAGGTCGCGGGTTCGAGTCCCATCACCAGCTCCAAAAACAGGGATAAGCAATAGCTTGTCCCTTATATATGGGAGAGTTCCCGAGTGGCCAAAGGGGGCAGACTGTAAATCTGTTGTCTTCGACTTCAATGGTTCGAATCCATTCTCTCCCACCAAATACGAAAAGAACCGCATAGATATACGGTTCTTTTTTGCTCTTACACGTTTTTTACACGAATTATTTATTATTTCCTATTTCATTTAACGCCATAACAGCCCTGTCAGCTTCTTTCGGATAGAGGTGTGAATAGGTATTCCATGTTATTTCTACTTTTGCGTGTCCAAGTCTCCGGGCAATTTCTTGTATATTGATACCGTAATTCGCTAAATACGAAGCATGGGAATGTCTAAAGTCGTGAATGCGTATTTTCGTAAGCCCTGCTTTTTCGGCATATTGCTTATTGCGGTTCTCAACGCTTGTATCACGTATACATTTCTGCCCTCCGCATATCCTCCAGTCGGTCGTAAAACCAGATATACTCTCTGAACGGTTTAAATGCTCTTTAAGGGCGTTTTGTAGTTGGTAAGGTAATTTAACATCTCGCACGGAACTTTTGTTTTTTGGGGGCGTTTCTCTATCCTCACCGCGTAATTTCTGTGTGACACTCTTTGTAATATGGATAATGTCATTTTCGACATCCGTCCAACGCAGGGCGTAGATTTCTCCTTTGCGCATGCCTGTATAAAAAGCAATCATGAAGAATATATAAAAATTCCATTCGTATATGCTACTTGTTTTTTCTTCAGCTTTTTCCGCTTCTTCTTTGGCTATGGCTGAAAATTCAAGAAATTCATCGGATGTATAAAAATCGAATTTTTTTGCTGAATCATACGCATCTTTGAAGTTTCCGACTGCAAACAGTGGATTCCTCGGCAAATATTCCATTTTTACAGCATAATTCAGAACCGAACGTAACTCGCAGTAAGCGCTTTGTTTAGTTCTTAACGATAATGGGGAATCCTTTTTCGTTTTTATTTCTTCAATCGATGTTTTCCATCTCTGAAGAATAGGAGTGTTGAGCTTATCAATTTTGTAGTTACCAAGAGTAGGGAGAACGTAATAATCAAGTCTGCGTTTCATTTTGTCTATTGTGCTTTCGCGTACTTCGTATTTCTTTACAGATAAAAATTCTGTCGCAAGATCTTTCAGCGTGATTTTCTTTGCAGTTTCCTCATTAAGACTTTGATGAAGCTGACGTTCAAGTTCTCTTGCAGCTTCTTTTCCATAGGCAACACGGTCAAGCTGTCGGTTCTTGCCCTCGCGGTCAGTATAATTCACTCGGACGCGGTATTTTTGCAGACCGTCTTTTTTACCGTCCATTTTATAAATTGGCATAAAAATAACACTTCCTTTCAGTTTTTCTTGCATTTTAAGAAGTGCTATGATATAATACCTATTGCTATGGGGTATGCTATCATAGCATATTCTCTTTCCTCCGGCTGTTCCAGCAGTCGGGGGATTTTTATTACAAACCGAGTTCTTTCATTGCCTCATCGTTTGAAACAAACGATTTGCAGTCAGGATGCGTTTCAATTTCCTGCAGCATGGCAACGTCTAAAGCATCAGGCTCAATTTCTTCAATATCTTCCCATGATGAAAAATTATCAATTATGATTTTCCATAGAGTATCAGCGTCTTTTTCGCTCATTACGGTTACAGCGCCTAAAATACGTTCTTTTACATTAGACATAATAATCACTCCTTATTTATAGACATCGCCGCGCGAGCCTATTTTTTCGATATATAATATATTATCCTGTTTGTCAAATATAACTCTGAAATCACCTACGCGTAAGCGGTATCTGGAATTAGTTCCTTGATATTTTTTTACATCTCCTGCCGGTAATTTGTTTATGGCGTCAACTATCCGTTCTTTTGTCGGTCGGTCTTGGCGACTTAAGAATTTTATGGCTTGTTTTGAATAATTAATTACCAATTTGTACTGTTCCTTTCTCGTGTATATAAATTATTTATATCACATCGCTTTGAAAAGCGATTGCTTTTCCAAGTATTCTAATAGCATTTAATTCTTCACCGACATATACAAACGGTGAATATTTAGGATTTTCAGGGCTGAGTACCAGTTTGTTATCATTTCTATCATAATAAACCCGTTTCAAAGTAGCCTCATCGTCAATAATCACAGCTGCAATTTCGCCATTTTCAACCATAGGTTGTTCTCTAATAAAAACAACATCACCGTCCATGATCCGAGCGTTTATCATGCTATCTCCCTTTGCTTTTAGACAGAAATCCGCACGTATCTCAGTTCCTACTTCAACATAGCTCTCCTTATCTTCACTTGCAAAGATAGGCTCACCGCAGGCTATTTCACCCAATAGTGGAATTTTATGTGTTTTGATAGGGAAGATGTTATCGTACTGAGGAGATATATTTTGTTCACCAGTAATCAGTGTAACAGGATTTATCTGAAGGACTGTTGCCAATCCTGCAATTTTATCCCTTCCCATATTAGAAATAAAACCATTTTCCCATTTTTGTACAGTACTTTTACCTACGCCAACGGCTTTTCCAACTTCTTCAAGCGTTAAGTCGAGTTCTAAACGCCTGTTTTTTATTATTGTACCAATGTTCAATGTTGTCACCTCGCTTTTATAATGATATATTAGCACATTGGTTTCAAAAAAGCAACTATTTTTTCAAAAAAGATTAAAAAAGTTTCCTAAAGGGGTTGACAACTACAAAAAACAATGTTAACATAAAAGTATCTTAAAGGAAACTGAAAGGAGGGTTAGTAATGAATATTGATGATTTGAATGCAGAAATAGCAAGGCAAGGGTTAACAAAACCGCAGCTTGCAAAACAAATGGGGATATCTAAAAAGCGCCTATACAGCAGGCTAAAAGGAGAAACAACTTTTAAGCAAGAAGAAATACAAAAGATTGCTTCAATTCTCCATTTGGATAATAACAAAATTATGAATATATTTTTTGCAGAATTAGTATCTTAAAGGAAACAAACGGTGGCGGGAGGCGGAAAGGAGGGAAACGAAGTGAACAGTATAAAGGTTAAGACATTTGTAAGTATTAATGAGGCAATTCGCATTTACTATACATATCCAGAACTCGGAAACAAAGAAATCAGAGAACTTTTTGGAAATCTTGCGAACTCCACAATTTCAAATTATAAAAAAGCAGTTCGCGAAGTACAGACCGAACGCAATATAAAAACATCTCAGAAAAATGCTGTTAATACTGAGGTTGCTTATGAGGTATGGGGAATTGACGTTGAAAATCTTGAACAACGGCGTAAGAAACTTAAAGCTCTGGGAATGTCGGCGTAGATGTAGAAAATAATATGGACGAGAATGTAATTGGTGTTAGTGATGAGATGTGAGGGTGTATGAGCAAGATACAATTATTAATAATATCAATATTTATAGTATTATCTAGTATTTTTGTGGGACATTTATACGGTTTAGAGTATGGTATCCTTGAGTACATGTGCCTACTTCTTATTGTTATTCACTTGCTAAGAGCGTAAGTTCCGCTGTATAGGACAATCTCAGCAATGAATAAACTTTGTACCACCATGTTACAAAGTTAACCGTATGAAAAATATTAGCGCAACCGTGCGTTTATACAAAAGGAGATGTTTATACAATGTGTAAAATTATTGCAATAGCAAACCAGAAGGGTGGAGTTGGCAAGACAACGACCTCAGTCAATCTTGCGGCTTCTTTTACAGATTTAAATAAAAAGGTACTTTTGGTGGACTTTGACCCGCAGAGCAATACAACTGCTGCAGTGGGATTAACACCATCTGAATTACAGCATACTATATGCGATTTGGTACTGGATATTATAAAGCGTCAGCAAACTACAACGGTGCAACAGTGTATATATAAGGCTAAAGGATTTGATGTTCTGCCATGCGACATATCACTCGCACAGCTTGAAATGTATCTTGAAAGTCTCATGTCACGGGAAACTGTGTTACGACGTATTTTGTCTACAGTTAAGCGGGATTACGATATTATAATCATAGACGCACTCCCATCACTATCAATGCTTGCGATAAATATTTTCGCCGCGGCTGATTATCTGATTATTCCAATGAAGGCAAACGATACATATAGTTTATCGGCGTTCTCCGCAATTTTGGAATCGCTTGAAGAAATCAACGCTGAGATAAATCCAAACTTAAAAAAATTAGGCGAAATTATTACAATGTTCGATAGGCGCAACAAGAACGACAAAGAGATTTACAACACCATTGTAAACGATACTAGAACAAATCCGTTTCCAACTGCTATTCCTATTTCTACCAACGTTGCGGAAGCCAACAGAAATAGCAAAACAATTTTTGAGCAATCACCGCGTTCCAACGCGGCAGTCGCATATCTTCATTCTGCCCTGGAGATTTTGGAGCGTATCGAGGGAGGCGTATAATCATGAAAAGTCTTTTTTCATCTACTGAGCCATCAAAAAATACGATTATCGGTAAAAAGAGAAGCAGTGAGCAGACAACTCTTCCTACCGACGTACTGATACCGTTCCCCGACCAACCGTTTGAACTGTATAGTGGTGAACGTAAAGCAAATATGCTCGACAGTATACGAGAATACGGCATTTTAAATCCTATTCTCGTCCGAGAGCTTGACACAGGCGAATATCAGATATTATCAGGGCATAATAGATGGACTTGCGCCCGTGAGCTTGATTTTGCAGAAGTCCCGGTTATCATACTTAGGGATATAACTGATGATGAGGCTTTAATGCTTGTTCTGGACAGCAATATCCAACAGCGCGGCATTTCGGATATGCCTATATCAAAGCAAGCTCGAATTTACGCGATGGACGTTGCAGTAAACAAGCGTCAGGGCAAACGCAGCGACATTATAAATGAAATTGAAAGCAATTTAAAAATACTTAATAATGGAACTGCAGATACTTTGTATCAGGGTGGTACAAAGTTAGATACAATTTCGGACGTGGGAAACAAATACGGTGTATCCCGTATGACCATAACAAGATTTATTCGTATAGATATGCTATGCAATAGTTTGAAAGTACATATTGATACAGAACGAATAGGAGTATTAGCAGGTGTACAACTTTCTTATTTATCGACAGTTGAACAAGAATTTACAGCAGACGCGCTTGATGAAAATAAGTATAAGCTTTCGGAAAGTAAGGCGAAGCAGATGCGTACTTTGTCAGCGAACAACGCGCTTACCGATAATGTGATTATTCAGATACTTGAAGGGAGTTATAACAAAAAAGTGAAATCGGACGACAATATAAAACCTTGTCCGTTCTGTGGTGCAATACTTTCGGCTTATCGGGAAGTTATGATTGTACACTCTGTACAAAGCGAAGATTATTCGAATATGAGGCTTGAACATGGACGATTTCTCGGTTCAGATAAATATTTTGCGGTACATTGTATCAAATGCGGAGCTATCGGACAACGCGCTCCTGAAAAGGAATTAGCAAAAAAATTATGGAATGCCAGAGGATGTAAGGAACACGAAAGACTTATGCCGATTAAGATGGAGGACTGAAAAATGGATTATAAAAATTGCAAGTATTGAACATTTAATGATGGAAACGATAATCCCAACCGCTATTATTGTTGTCACTTGCAAAATCCGAACCTCGTTAATCATACAGCCTCGTCTACTTTGATTTGTAAAACAGAACGGCACAGTACGGATATGACGCGAAAGCGAACACCAAAATGGTGTCCCAAAAAGGTGTAAAGAACACGAACAACTTATGTCAGAGCTGTAAAACAAAGGGGAAATAAAAAGGAGGGTTACATGGTATGTTTAAAAGATGTATAAATATTTTGAAGAGAGTTTTTGCGGTTAGTCCATATAACAGCTGTTATTCACACATGGAAAAAGCAGGTAGAGCTGACTTTGGATTTTGTGAAGGAAGAGAGCTTGACGGGACTCTTGATGTTGCATGTCGAAGTTGTATATATAAATATCCGCGCTCGATACAAGGATGAATAAAAGTGAAAGAAGTTGATAAAGCCTGTCCTAATTGTCATAGACTTATGAAATCAGCCGTTATAAAAGACAAAAATGTATGGATATGCATACGCTGTGGCATAAAAACGGAGGTAGATGAATAATCGCAGCATAGGTCAGGAGGCAGACAAATCTCTTAACACTATTACTTGCGGCGGCGGTCACTTTGCAGAGGTCAGGGCGTTTCTTGTCAAGTATTTCAGCACGGGAACGGCAAAGAGTATAAATGAACCTCTTGATACTATCACAACAAAAGACCGTTTCGGACTGGTGACAATCAAAGGTGAAGAATATGCGATAGTTGATATTGGTATGCGTATGCTTACGCCGCGTGAATTGTATAATGCTCAGGGATTCCCGGATGATTATGAAATTGAGGTATATTGCTACGGCAATGCATACCCGAAAACAAAGCAAGTGGCAAGGTGCGGCAACAGCGTACCTCAGCCGTTTGCGATAGCGCTTGTCCGGGCAAATGCGCCAGAATGGTGCGGTAAAGAGATTAAGACAATGGCAGAGTGTAACCGTGTTGTAGCGGTATAGGAGGAAGGAGAATAAGGTGAGCGGAATGAAAAATAAAATAGCATATACAACAATTATATTGTCGCTTATCTGTATAGCGGCTCTATTTGCATACTGTATAGGAATGGTTATGAACCCTACTGCTACATTTTGATATGAAATATAAATAATTGAGGAGAGTTATGATATGAACAAAGTAAATCTTGTGGGTCGCATAACAGCCGACCCCAAAATAGACATGATTGAAGGCAAAAAGCAAACGCGATTTACGGTAGCAATACGCCGTAAATTTTCAAAAAATAAAAAAAACGATATAGACTACATTAGCTGCGTTGCAAAGGGACATAATGCCGAATTTATTGAACAGCATTTCACAAAAGGCAATAACATTGTAATAGTAGGAGAAATACGTACAAAAAAATATAAGAGCGGAGGACGAATAAATTACTCTACCTCTATCTTTGTAGAGGAGGTTGATTTTGTCCGCTCAGACGAGGATTTTAAGGCTAATGAAAGGAGTTAGCGTAGTGAACGTATACAAAATAACCGATTTAATTAAATGTGATTTTTACAAAATTCCAAAGGCGTTTTACTCAAATCCTAAATACATAAAAATGTCTGCAGAAGCAAAATTAGCGTATGCAATGCTATACGACAGATTATCGTTATCACAGAAAAACGGTTGGATAAATGATAGGGGAGAGGTATACCTGACCTTCAAAAGAAAAACTGCTGCGGAAATACTGAATGTCGGAGAGAAAAAGGTAACGGCTATATTCAAAGAATTATCAGAAAAGGAATTAATTCTTGACGTATGCGTAGGACAAGGCAAGCCTAACCGGATATACATTGTAAAACCCGAGTTATCCGAGCTGCAGGCAAGAAAATATACAGACAAGGAAAACGATATAGACGCTGAAATTACAGGATGCGGTATGACGGATACAGATGCATCTGAGCGTGAGGAATACAGCGGCACGAAAAGTGACGGTTCAAGAACCGCGAAAATGACGGTTCAAGAACCGCAAAAACGACGGTTCAAGAACCGCGAAAATGACGGTTCAAGAACCGCAAAAACAACAGTTCCAGAACAGTCAGAAATGCGCCCTAATAAGACTAATATTAGCCATACTAATTCTAATATCAGTCAGTCAGTAATGACGGACAGACAGTTATTTGAAAAAATATTGTCACAATGTCAACTTGAATACTTCGACGAAGAGATACAACATATCTTCTACGACGCTGTTGAAAGACTGTTCTACTGCAAGGAACTAAACATAGGTTCAAGCGTATTGCCGGGAGAAAATGTCCGGAGCAGATTATGCGAACTTGATTATACGGTTTTGGAAAACGCGCTGCATAAAATGCACGAGAACAAAAAGGATACTAAAAACCCGACAGGATACGTCATGAGCGTTATATTCAACTGCTTAACCGAGGGATACACAGAAACACATCTTAACCCGTATCTCAATCATTTACGCAGCGGATAATATTTAATTATTATTTGTTATATTAATTTTTTTGAGGAGGTGGTATCTGTGCATTTTATGCAAATTTGCGGATTAGATATAATTTTTTCTTTTTTATCGACCTCCGCTAAAACAGCCGTCTTAGACGGGCTTTAGCTGTATATAAACAGCAGAATTAACAATATCATATTACACAACAAGCCGCTTCTTATGCGGCATACAACACACAAGGACGTTTATACAATAACCGAATTATCCTCGTTTATAGGGGAGGCGGTTTAATTACAGTATCCATAGTTTACACATGTTGATGTGATTTGGAGTAAGGTAATTTTTATGTATTACGTTAGGAGTGTGTTATTTTTATGGAAAAATTGCTTTTGTTGCCGTCACTAAGTAAAATTGAGCAATTAGAGCTTGCAAAACTAGCTCAGCAAGGCGACCAAACTGCAAAGGACAGGCTGGTAATGAGTTGTAGCAGGCTGGTAAAACAGAGAATTACGAAGCTTGTCAATGAAAATACTTGGTGTTATCCCCAACTTAACCTTATATACGAGGATTTATTAAACTCCGGTATTTCAGGCGTTTTACGCGCTTTTGAAACATTTGATGTTTCGCGGAATACATCTTTTTCATCGTATGCGTTCTTTTGGATAGATGCATTTCTGCAAAAACAATTAGTCTTAATCCGGAAAACATCTTATTCTCTTTCATTGGATGCGCTTGATGAAACTGTCGTGGATGACACCAATGAGGCAAAATTTGACGCGGTGTTCAACAAATTTCTTTGCAGACAGCTTTTAGCTGTACTTGAAACACGCGAGAGAGAAATCATAGTTTTGTTTTTCGGTCTCGATTGCCGCCGTCATACTTTGAAGGAAATTGGAGCAAAATTTGGATTTTCTTTTCAATATGCCGGCAAAGTTAAAAAGCGTGCATTACAAAAAATGAGAAACAGCTATAAATATATGCTTAAATGTGCATAAGGAGGGACGAACATGAACATACAGGAACAAACAGCATCGGAGATAAAAAGGGCAGCATTAGACATGGGAAAAGTTGCTGCGGGAACAGCTCGGCATATAACGGAAACAACGTTTAATACCAGTGTGCTGCTGATTAATCTTCTACGTACAGTTGCGCAAAACGGCAAAGCGGACGTTATTAGCGGCGAAACTACGCTTGATAAAATGCAGGGTCTTGTAGAAAAAGGTGATTTTCTAAGCTCTGTTGCGGTTGCCGATGAGGATATAGAATTCTATAAATCCGCTATGCAGAAAGAAAAAATGGCGTATGTTGTGTTAGATGTTAATAATGACGATTGTAAAAATATCATATATCTGAACAGTGACACGGAAAAATTAAAAAACATAATCTCTCTGCATCACGCAAGGGCAGGCATCATGAATGAGATAGAGCCGACCGTATTTCTGCGGCATATTGAGGATAAAAATATTGGTGCTATACGCAATCTGAATGATACTGAATTTGAGTTATTCAGAGAAATAGCACAGGAAAAAGATTTAGTTTTTTCTTTTTATCGAAAAGATGACCGTGTAACGGTCTTGTATAATCTGCAGGACAAATCCATTGTAAGTGATACCCTAAATACTATGAGTTGGGATATGACAGACAAACACGCAGCGTCAATCCGGAATAAACTCATCATAAAGCGTTCCAACCGACACGAACTCGTAAACGCTATTGAAGGAAATGAGGATTTTTATGCTGTAAATGCCAAAGACAGCGGGAACTATCTTACAATAACCTCTGAGGGTCTTTCATATTACAAAAACAACAATGAAATTGTTAAAATTTCCCGCGAAGATAAGTATTTCGCGGATAAAGCAAAAGAAAAGTTTTTGGGAATACAGAACCCTGTCTTACTATCCAGAGCTGAATTTGAAGCCCGCCCCGTGGAACGGGAACAAACGATACAAAACCGATATAACATATATTCAGATGATATTGCGGAGGCTGTAAAGAAATCTCATGAACACCTCAACAATGTCATTGCTAAAATGTCGCTTGACGATGAAAACGAAAACCCCTCGCAGATTTTTGATGATAGCGTATCATATTCCGGCTATGCCTGGTATGAAAAGCTTACTGATAGCGAGCGCGAGGAGCTTGAAGCGTATATGGAAAAGCTGTCTGACTCTGAATGTGAAGAGCTTGAATCGCATATTGAAAGGTTTTCAGAGTATCGGAGTAAGGTTGAGATCAAAGAAATCCCCGTCAAGGACAGAATTTTGGATAATATCATCCGCGAAGCCGAGCGTAGTAGGACGGAAGTAAATTCAAAAAATAAACACGCAGCGATATACAACGTGAATACGAGAGCAAGGAGTTTGAAGTATGAAGACAGCAGGAGAAATAAAGCGGACATTTAAACGTATTTTCTGGATAATTACAGCCGCATATATATTCAGTCTGTTTTTTGGTTTCCATGTTTATAAAATCTATGACGGTAATGTCATTGAAGCCTGTAACGGAGCATTTGAGCATATGAAAATTGCGCCGCTTGATATATTCCCGTTAAGTCTGGCACCTGTGAAAATGGTTACATATATCTTTGTAATTGCACTGCTGCTTCTATTTGCAGAATATAGCCGGCGCAAACAGCTTCGACCGGGCGTAGAACACGGAAGTGCGTCCTGGAACGAAAATATGAAGCAATATAACAAGAAATATTCATACCCAAAAAACGAGCCTACGGCTGATGAAAGTGCAAGCCCTGAATTTCTGGAAGCCGAGGGCGTTGAAAACTGGGAACCAAACAGAAACATGATTTTAACTGATACGGTATTTCTGAATATGGATACCCGAACGACGCTTCTTAATAATAACATAATGGGCGTTGGCGGCTCTGGTTCAGGTAAGACGCGATTTCTAATAAAACCGAATATTTTACAAGCTAATTGCAGTTATGTTATAACCGACCCTTCGGGTGAAATCCTTGAAGCAACAGGCGAATTCCTGAAAAAACAAGGCTATGAAATTAAGGTTTTTAATCTTGTTCAAATGGAGCATAGCTGCAGTTACAACCCGTTTGCATATATCCGCAACGAGGAAGGCGTTTTAACAATGATAACCGCGCTTATCAAGAACACTACCCCGCCTAATGCCATGCAGTCAGATCCGTTCTGGGAAAAAGCTGAAATTGCGCTTTTACAAGCCTTATGTTTTTATCTCTATTATGAGTGTAACATTGAGGACAGAAGCTTTTCGAGCGTTATGCGTCTGCTGCGCTGTGCTGAGGTTCGCGATGGACAAGCTGATTATGTTTCCACACTGGATATAATGTTCAACGATTTGAAAGACAAAAATCCTGAGCATATCGCAGTACGTCAGTACGCAGTATTTAAACAGGCAGCGGGCAAAACCGCGCAAAGCATACTTGTTTCCTGTGCGGTACGTCTGACAATATTTAATATGAGGTCAATAGAAAATCTTACAAGCGTAGACAACATTGACTTAGCAAGCATAGGTGACAAGCCGACTGCTCTGTTCTGCATAACACCTATTGTTGATACTACATTCAATTTCTTGATCGCTATGATGTACACACAGTTATTTGAAACATTGTATTTTCACGCTGAAAACCAATGCAAGGGTAAACGTCTACCCGTACACGTCAGATTTTTATTAGATGAGTTTGCTAATATTGGCACTATTCCCGATTTTGAGCAGAAATTATCTACAATGCGTAAATATGAAATCAGTTGTACCATAGTACTTCAAAATCTGGCACAGATTAAAACAATGTACAAGGACTCTTGGGAAACCATAACAGGTAACTGCGACACCTTTGTATTCTTAGGCGGACAAGAAGAAAGCACGCTTAAATATATCAGCGAAAAACTCGGCAAAGAAACAATAAAAACCCAAAATTCAAGTCGTAACTACGGTAGACAGGGCGGCAGCAGTCAGAGCTATAATGCAGCGGGCAGAGAACTTATGACACCTGATGAAATAAGCAAAATGAGCACCGCTGAATGTATAGTCTTTATCCGTACAACGCTTCCGTTCAAAAATAAAAAATATAACTATCCGCGTCATGTTAATTACAAATATACAGGTGACGCGTCGGACGATATGATTTTTGATGTTACAGACAAAATACATACCCAAGATGTTCGGAGCCTGAACATCTCAGTTATGAATGAAGACTTAGAAGCGTTGTATGTAGAGCTTGAAGAGAATGAAATAGAATCTTTGGAAAACAGAAATAAAAACGTCCGTACCAAAACAACAATCGGTAACGATATTGGTGTTCCATGTGTTATTACGGAAGAAAGAATAAAGGAATTAAATCTTACCGAGGATACCGTCAATGATTTGATTAAATTGGAAAGTGCATTTGCTCCCTTTGACGAGTATGAGTTAGAGGATATCGAAACTTAAACAGAGACTTAGGCAATAAACTTTGTACCACCGTGTTACAAAGTTTAACCACAAAAAATATTTTTGATTCGGGTTGAAAACCTCTGTAAACTTTTTACTATGCTTATGTAGAAACTTTGTAAGGAGGGAAATCAATGTTTTTCAGAGCTAAGCGTCTTCGGTTTGGCGGTAATACCCGAGACCATCCATAACGTAAATGATGAGCCTCAAAAATAAAAAAAGATGGAGGAAGAAAAAATGAACAAAATGTATGTACATAATTTATGGAGGCAGGAAGACAGCAAAGTAAAAGCGTATGCGGACGTTACTATAGGTAACGCCATAACACTAAGAGGCATAAAACTTGTTGCGGGCGAAAACGGCGACTTTGTCGCTATGCCGACCCGTAAATACGAAAAGGACGGCGAGGATAAATATGCTGATATATTCTATCCGAAATCAGAGGAAGTAAGAACCGCGTTGCTTGAAACATTTCAAAGAGCGTACGAATCGGAAGACAAATACGCATATTTAAACGGCGACTTAAATCCTGAATTTAATGCTACCGTATCCACTGTCAAAAACAGTTCTACAAGCATTAGGGCTTGGGCGACACTTAACATCGGTGATGAATTCGTTATTCGCAATATTGCAATAAACGAAACATCAAAGGGATTTATGGTAAATTTCCCGACTGCAAAATATGAAAAAGACGGCGAAACTAAATTCAATGAGCTTGTCGCTCCTGAAAAGGCAGAGTGGACTGACTCTGACGGCAAAGCTTGTTCAAAGGATTATGGCAAACTCATTCGCGGTTTGATTGTTAACGCATATAAACCGACGCTTTCACAGCAGATTGACAATGCTGACAAGGCAAAAGGCGATTCTGCAGATATGCAGAAGGATATATCCGAGCAAGACATACAGAAATAAGGAGGAAAATTCAATGAAAAAACTTACTATATTCAAAAACAAAATTACAAGCGTATACACAAATATAAAATCAAAGTTACAGGGTGCGGCTATCGCATTTATAACAACAGCGTCAACCGCCGTTCCTGCGTCAGCCGCAACAGTAACAATAAATGAAAACACTGATATAGGCGTATTGATAGGTTCTATCGTGGAATTTATCTGTAAAATTGCGTTCTATGTAGGCATTGTTGTTTTAATCACAGGTGTATTTATGCTTGTTATGGCATATAAGGACGACAATTCCGAGCAGCAGACGCGCGGTGTTCGTATTGCGGTAGTCGGAGCGGCATTAGTCGGCTTCCGTATCCTATTGCGTACGGCAGGACTTATATCATAATCACAGTTGAAGCTAACGGGCAGCTTGTTCGCTGCCTGTTAGCTTGATTATTATGCAGGAGGTACGCTATATGAATGATTTATTGCGAAAAATGCTTGACGAAGCGTTCGGGAGCGGACTTTTTGACGGAGTTATAGACATACTGACAATGAATCCGCAAACAAAATTCCCTACAGCGTGGGGCATTATGACTACGGTATATGACCGGATAATGGTTCCGCTCGGTATAGGGATTATGCTGATATGGTTCGTCTGCGCATTTCTTGAAAAGACTACTCATGAGGATTTTACATTTGAAAAATGGTTTTTGGAATTTGGCAAACTTATAGCCTGCCAATACATTATTGTTCACGGGCTAGAGCTTCTGGCAGTATTTATGTCTATGGGAATAGCGTTGTTTAAGCAAATACAAAATCTCGGCGTTGCAAGTCTGACAAGTCCTGATAATCTATCCCATACCGCATGGCACATAATAACAGGTAAGGATTGGAGCGAGAATTTAGGAGTTATGCAAGCTCTGGGATACATGGTAATTTTTCTTTTGCCGTTGCTCGGCTCTTTGATTGCTCAAATAATAATCAAGGTTATTGCATACTCGCGATTATTTGAGTTATTCCTACGAGGGGCGATGGCTCCTCTCGCATTCTCTGACTTTTTCGGTCAGGGTATGCAGGGCGCGGGATTCAAATTTTTAAAGAACTATTTTGCGGTTGCAATACAGGGGATTGTTATATACGTTATTTTGCTGCTTCTAAGCGTAATAATGATTGACGTTCTTGCCGCTCATGTAACTGAGACTATGGGGCTCTTTATATTTTTAGGTATATACTTTGCTGTTTTATTCGCAGCAGTAGCCTTGATACTTAAATCCCTGTCGTTAGCAAAAGAGCTTGTAGGAGTAAATTAAGGAGGATTAAATTATGATAGATATTCGAATACCGAAAGAAATACGGCAATATGAGGCAAAATTTGTTGGACCGTTTACAATGCGTCAAACAATTTGCGTAGGCGTGGGCTTACCGATATGTATTTTGTTATATAACATTCTACGTCCGTTAGTCAGCCGTGATTTAATGGGCTTCTGCTTATTGTTACCTGCAGCGGCTATTTTCCTGTTCGGCTGGGTAAAACCATACGGCATGAAATTTGAACAATTTTTCTTTTCAGCGGTCATGAATAATTTTATAGCTCCGCGCCGGCGAAAATATATAACTATAAACCGTCACGAAGCACTGTTAAAAGCTATTAATAAGTTTGAGGAACAGCAAAGTAAAAACGGGAACAAGCACCAAAAGCGAAAATACGTCAAATCCAATTTGGCAATTAGATAAGAATACGAGGTGAAATATTATGGAATTTATGAAACTCGCTTCAAAAAAAGCGAAGCAAAATAAAAAAGAACCTTTGAAAATACCCAAATCAGCACAGGACACAATTCCATATATGCAAGTATACGAGGATTATGGAATTATTGAAACGCGTCGCGGTGTTTTTACTAAAAGTTATCGACTCCGTGATATAAACTACAGTGTGGCGAAACAGGTAGAACAGGAGCAAATGCTTCTGCAGTATGGCGAATTTTTAAATAGCTTCGACCCTACTGTTAATTTTCAGATTACAATTAATAATCGCAACATTAATCAAGAAAATTTCGAGAGCGATATTCTCATCCAAGCTCGAAACGACAATTTTAACGAGTTACGCGACGAATTTAATGAAAAGGTTATTAAACGTAAAATGACAGAAGGTAAAAATAACCTTGTCAAAGAAAAATATCTTACTATTTCATTATCTGCCGACAGTTACGAGGAAGCCATAGCGGATTTTGCACGTTTAGATGGTGAGATATGCGCAAACATTAAGAAAATCGGCGGCGCAGATGCGATCACACTTTCAACCGTCAATAGACTTGAAATATTACACGATATATACAATCTCGGTTTAGAAGGTACTTTTTCAAACACATTTTCATTTGAAAATATGAAAATGTCTGGACTTACAACAAAGGATTGTATTGCACCAAGTTCTTTTGAGTTTGGAAGCAATCATTTTCGCATCGGCGACAAATACGGTCGCGCATTATATCTGAAAATGTTGCCTACATCGTTACGCGATAATTTTGTAGCAAATTTAAGCGATATAAGCTGTAATATGCTTTTGAGTATGAATTTTGAAACGGTGAACAATGAGGACGCTGTAAAAATTGTAAGAAACCAGATGGTTAATATCAATTCAAATGTTATTAAAAGTCAGCAGCGCGCATCGAAAAACGGATATTCGCCAGAGCTTATTTCAAGTGACTTAAAATACTCTCAAGCAGAGTGTGAAGAACTTATGGACGCAATTGTAAACAAAGACCAGAAAATGTTTTTAATGACTTTTGTTATCGTACATTTTGCAGATGATTTAAAAACACTTGACCGCGACACTAATACTATCCAAACATTAGCTCGAAGCAAAATGTGTACAATAGACGTTCTTAACTGGCAGCAGGAAAACGGTCTTAACTCAGCCCTTCCCCTTGCAAATAACAAACTGTCTATAAAGCGAACTCTTATAACAGAAGCCGCGGCAGTATTTATGCCGTTTACATCTCAAGAGCTGCAGCACAAAAATGGTATGTACTATGGAATAAATGCCGTTTCCCGCAATTTAATATTATTTAACCGTACAAACAGCAAGAACGGTAACGGCTTTATTTTAGGAACACCTGGAAGCGGAAAAAGTGTTGCGGCAAAGGAAGAAATGGTAAATGTACTGCTTAATTCCGACGATGATGTGATTGTCATAGATCCAGAAGCTGAGTATCACCCACTTGCGGAAATGTTGGGCGGTCAAGTAGTCCGTATTGCTGCAGGAGGAGACGCGCATATCAATCCTATGGATTTAGATATGGACTACGGTGGAGGCGATGACCCAATAACTTTGAAATCAGATTTTATTATAAGCTTCTGTGAAACAGCGTTCGGCGACCGTTACGGTCTTACTGCTACGCAGCGGTCTATACTTGACAGATGTTGCCGGAGTTGCTACGAGGAGTTTTTAAGTTCCTTTAACGCAAAAGACGGAACTTATGACAACAGTAAAATACCAACTCTGCTTGATTTTCAGGAAAAGCTCGACGGAATGTCAGGCTATGACGCTATGCAGCTTGCCACGTCTTTAGAAATATATACGCGCGGTTCGCTGAATATCTTTGCTCACAAAACCAATGTTGCATATAACAATCGTTTTGTCGTTTATGACATTAAAGACATTGGTTCTACGCTTACGAGTGTCGGAATGTTGGTCGTGCTCGATAACATATGGAATAGAATTATGGAAAACAGACGACGCGGTAAAAATACCTGGTTCTACATAGATGAAATATATTTGCTGTTTAAAAATACCACATCAGCAAACTTCTTACGTGAACTATATAAACGTGCAAGAAAATACGGCGGCTTCCCCACAGGTATTACGCAAAATGTATCAGACCTTTTAGAGAACGATATAGCCCGTACAATGATTTCAAACTGCGAGTTTATAGAAATGCTCAATCAAGCCCCACTTGACCGCGCAAATCTTGCGGAATTGCTTAATATAAGCTCTACGCAGCTATCACATATTACCAATTCCGAGCCGGGCAAAGGTCTTATATATACGGGTTCATCTATAATACCATTCGTCAATAAATTCCCGCAGGACACGAAGCTATATAAGGCAATGACGACTAAGTTATCAGAGCTGTCGGATAATAAATGACGGAGGTGACTGACCTATGAAAAGGCTTGACCTTGATAAGATAAAATCTGAAATCCGTATAACAGATTATGCACAAAGAATAGGCTATACGCTAACCAAAGTGGGAAGCTACTATTCTCTTGCAGAGCATGATAGCGTTAGAATTGACGATAAGAAAAATTGTTTCTGGAGAAATTCACAGTTTGCGCAGGGACAGAAAGCAAACACGGCTGCCGGAAGCATTATTGACTTTGTAATGCACTTTGAGGGTAAAGACTTCAAAAATGCTTTAGAAACGCTCGGCGGTTACTACGAAGGGGATTTTACCCCGTCTGAGCCCACGCCAACAGCGAAATCTGAAAAACCTACCGTTCCGTTTGCTTTGCCCCCGAAAAACACGAGTAATTCAGCGGTAATAAATTATCTCGTAAATGTACGCGGTATTGATAAAGATATAGTTTCTGAATATATCATCAGAAGAACAATATATCAAGATAAGCGAAACAACGCTGTATTTGTAGGCTATAATGCAGACGGTAAAGCTGATTTCGCTTGTCTGCGCGGTACATATTCCGAAAAAAGGTTTGTCAAAGATATAGAGGGCTGCAATTATGATAACTGTATTTTTCTCAATAATGGTTCTAACACGCTTGTGGTAACAGAAAGCATTATTGACAGTCTTTCATATATGAGCATTCTTAAAGCTCGCGGTATAAATCATGACGACTACAATTATAACGCTTTAAGCGGTACGGGAAAAATAGCGGCAGTTCTGAACAATTTAAAAGCGCACAATAATATAAATGCAGTCATTATAGCATTAGATAATGACGAAGGCGGAATAAACGCCGGAGACCGATTAGAAACAATGCTCAGAGAAGCCGGGTGGCAAGGCAGGATTTTAAAGCATTATTCCAAGCATAAGGACTGGAACGAAGAATTGTTGCACAGCAAGCAATCGCTGTCAGAGAGGATTTCATCAGCGGAAGCGGCGAAGGACGGCGAAGCCCATGACGGTGCAAGTCGAGATGGTAGAGATATAGAAAATGAACGGTAATAAAAAATAGACTTTGTACCAAACTGTTACAAAGTTAGAAAGGAATAGTTATTATGACTGAAAAAGAACTTATAAAAGAAATATCAGGCGTTGACGATGCAAATATGCCAAAATCATTTGTTGGTATATTTCATGAAATATGGAATTTGGAGGGTATGACGCAGCGAGTTTCTGAAAATACCTTTTACAAGCCGGATGTTGAAATATTCTTACATATGAAATATCTACAAATTGATTTCAAATTCAAATCACCGACTGACGAAGACTTAGCTATAATGTGGCGTGTTCTGGAAGATTATTGTAAATCAGACAATAGCGGAGACCGCGAAAAGGGAGAATACCCAATGCTTACAGTAAATATTGTACCGAAAAAGTACAATGGCAAATATTACTTATTAGCAACAAACCCGATTATACATACGCTGCAGCCAAACACTGTCAATAGCAAGCCTACTGTAATACGAATGGTTTTCGCGGACGGAGATTTTACATTTTTTCAGACCGAGGAGGCTTCTGGTAATGCTGAGCCACTTACCTACAATCCAGAGGAGGAGTAATATATGTCAGATTTTAAGATTGATTTTAGCAAAGAATACGGCATATACAGTAAAATCATACAATGTAAAGACGATTTGTATGTCGCAGCGTCGCTTGACCCTATTGCAGATAATATTTCACCTATGGACATTATACGACGCAATGAGCGTAATACACGTCTATTTTATCCCGTGACTTTTGCAGTTAAAATTGACAAAACCGATAACCTCATGCGTGATATGGGAAAGTTCCTTCAATATTGTCGAGAAGCGGAATTTGTAAAAGCTATATACAATGAATTCGGATTACCGATTCCTGAACGGTTGCGATACAGCGAATTATATTCGCTTATGCGGTTTAATGATGGTCGAATGAAGCCTGAAACCGATACGAGGCTAGTTAGGTTATATGAAAAAGGTCTGCAGAAGTTTTTTAGAAATGAGCGGCGCAGAGGCTTAAGAAAAAAATGGCGCGACTTTTTCAGAAGCGATAAGTTTGACGACGACGCTTCTAAGTTAAAGAATTTACTCGCATTCTTCAAACGAAAATCTCCTGAAACAGATATTGATATATTACTGAAATCCGGCGAAAGCGTAAAATGGATCGCAATGCAGGAACACGAATATTCTGAGTTTAGAAAAACGATAAAGGAATATTATTCTGATATATTTTTCAGCGTAGGTAAAAAATATATTGTCAATCATGGTATGGTAGAGATTCCCGGTAACGGTAAAACCATAACTTTTAAAGATTTTTGTGAAATCCGAAACAAGAGTTTTTCAACAGAGGGCTATAGGGCATTGGAAAACCTTAATATCTCGTATTGGAATTTCAGAGATGTTTTTTTCAAGTCTGCAGACGAACCTGTTATAGCTCAGATATATAATAACATCAGTCTGAAATTTGCAAAGTGCGTTAATCTACAGGATTTGTTTGACAAAGGCGATATTAGCTATATAAATATCCCTATTGCGGATTTTATGGATTTTACAAGTCTCGCGCAGGAAAATAATCTGCCGTTCTATATCGACAAGTGGGGTGAATTCCAAACCCCAAATCTTGATACGGTATGCGTGGTGTATAACAAATGTAACGACGGTGCAATCGGTGAAATTAACCGCGTCATATTAGATAATAAAATACATTCGTCACACGCAATATCCGTGCCGCAGAAAGAAATGCTTAACGCGCAGATTTCAAATGCGTCGGCAAAAAAACAAACTCGCTGCTGCCAGTCAGAATATATTCCTCATGAGAAAATTGTATAGCGAGGGGGTGTATTCTATGGCAAATGATGAAAATAATATTGAAATAAGCCAGGAGGAAAAGCGGAAACGTGATTATCTGGACGACCTTGACGCACAAAAAGCAAAAGAGCTTATTGATAAAATTAATAAGCAGCGTGAGGAAACATTAAAAAGACATCGCGATAAAATGAACGCCGCTGAAATGTATAAATCCTATGGTTCGCATGGCTTAGATTTCTCCGGACATGAACAGCACGGAATAAACGAGGTGAAAGATAAAATACATAGTGCCGAACTTAACGCACAGCCAGATATTTCTCCTCAAAAAGATAAACAAATTTCAAAATTGACGGACAAGCTGCCGAGTCGTTCAGCAAATTCGGAATGTGGTGTGATTGATGAAGAATACATACGACAAATGACCGAACATCATCGGGAACGGCGTGAATTGGAACATGACAAGGGAAATTCTATCAGGTCAATCAGAAATACTCCCGTTAAAACAGGCGATAAAACAGATGAGCAATCGTATATTCACTCTGATAGTAAACTGCACAATAAAGCTGTTTTCTCATCATATGGATTTGGTAAGGTAGTTACTAATCATATTGAGAATGGTACAATAACATTTTCCGGGAATAAACATATTTCTGAAAAGGTATCAGAGAAACCTAATATTACGTCCACCAATACATTCAATTCTTCTTTACCGATAAAAAAGAGTGACTATACCACGAGAACGCTTGATAATTCAAGACAAAATTATATACGGCAATCACCAATAACAGTACAAAATAGTGTTTCTGATTTATCTGAAAAAAAGGTGAGATTTCAATATGCAAAACGATATTTTGGGAATGCTGCACACACTACCGAGCGGATATATACAACTGCGGGTAGAAGCGTTTACAGAGTATCATCACAGCGCGGCGATTATGATACTATTCATAATTTTGAGCAAATGCGACGAGGCGCAGTTGGAACTGTAGCTGCTATCCACGTTATAAACAATATTCCACGCCATACAGCAGCCCGAATAGCTGTCATAGATTCGTATACAAAAGCTACGCTTGGTAATATGAGCAGATATATAAAAGGCTCAAATTCCGCTAAAATATTGACAGAAGTAGAGGAAATGCGTAAATTCGTCGGACCACTTTCTGTCCGACAAAGACAACGCTACGAATTCCTTGAAAATGAATTGAAAAAAAACGCGCCTATAAACATTGTTCCGACAACATTGACGCAGCTCCGCACGGAAATGAGCCGCGTTTTTACAAGTAGTCAATATAAAGACCTTGCCGGGAAATATGGAGGCTTAGTAAAGCTTTCATTGCCCGAAATCAAAAAACAAATTACTGTTCTTAATGAAAAACAGCAGTTAGGAACAATAAGCGATTTTCAGCAGCGCAAGCTCCAACGGCTAGGAGAACTTAAAGAAATTTATATGAACGCATTGCGGGAAAACGGACAGCTTATGAAGTTATCCGCATCACGAGTTGGCAAGGAAATACGGATTTTACAGAAACTGAAAAAATCAGGTGGATTAAATGCAGCGCAGAAAATACGGCTTGAAAAGCTTACAGAGCTTAGCTCACTTCATAATTTGAAAGGTAAGATTTATAAGGATATACACGCCCGGCGCGAATTGAGCATAGCATTTTCACATCTTATACATCAGGCTATGTCAAAGACCGAGGACTCAGGAATAAACGGCTTATTTATGGCAACTGATATTTGTACAAACAGATATACAAGAATCATTGTCCGTGAAATCACTAAATTAGAAAAGTTCACAATACAAAAGACAGCTCATTTAGGTGCAATGGGTATCAAAAAAATAAGCGATAAAACAGGGCTTACAAAGCAGATAAACACGCTTAAAACAAAAGCAACAAAAAAGCTTATGAATACAAAACCTGTTGCCGCTGTAAATAAACTCAAAGGTAAAGTTAACGGCGAAATATATTCGGAAGTCAGGAAAAAAATATCTTCAAAAACGCCGGCGGGTTTAAAGACAGCAGCAAAAAAGACAAAATCCACTGTCGGAAAAATCAGAAAAACAAGTAACAAGGTTTCAAATACTGTTCGGCGTGGATATGAAATTGTGACGAAGCCATTTGTAAAAACTAAAAGTGCGATTATAAAAGTTACAAAAGCAGCAAAGGGCGCTGTATTGGTAGCAGGCGGCTTCTTATTGGTCCTTTATATTATAATTGCCTTTACTTCCGTAATATCTTCCGCTACTTCAAGCATTATTCTGGAGGATGTTTCTTATCTGAACGAATATATAGCAGTTCTTAATAAAAATCAGACTGAGTTTAAAGAGAAGTTAGCCGCATTGGGTGCCGGGTATAAAAATGTGACCTATTCTTACACGAACGGTTCTAAAATGAATAATACCCGTGAAATTATGTGTATGGCAACTGTCTATTTTCAACAGGACTTTTCAGATAAAGATAGTATAAAGGCATACTTAACACAGATGTTTAATGCAAGCCATTTCTACTCTACACAGGAGAGCGACACGTATTATTGCTCCGAAGGTGAGGCATGTGATAATAAAAAAACTGAGGAAAAGGAAAAACCTGATGGTTCAAAAGAGACAGTTTATAGCTGTCTCGGGCATAAGGATTTAAATGTAACTATTACCGCGCTTGCATTTGATGAAATATTCAATGCAAGCCTAAACGCTACAGGTGTAGGAGATTTGTGTTTTGCTTTTGAAACAGGTGGACAGACACTCGGCAGCTATGATTGTTGGTATTGTGAGGATATAGGCGATGGTGCAGGAATGAATTACGGTATGATGTCTACGAACCGTTCTCAAGCCCGAAGCATGTGGAATTACATAAAAGCCAATTCTGCTAATTTCGCGCAGCAGTTTGAGGGAATAGACGGTTTTACAGGCAATAACCTTTATCCGTTTAGTTCTGCGTTCAATCATAAGTGGCAAGGAAACCACTCGCCAGAGGATACGGCTGAAATGGAACAGCTTCAACGCGCCTGGGTGTGGAATGCGTACGGTACAATATGGTGTACAGACCTGCAAAGCAGGACAGGCGTAGATATGACACGCTCATGGGCGTTGTCTGAGGTTGCATTGTCCCGCGCTGTACATAGAGGTGCATACTCAGCAAGGGTGTTCAGCAGTTGTATTAATTCGAGCATGACGGACGAGCAGATAATAGACGCAATATATGACTATGAATGTTCACATTTATCTAGCTTTATGTCGCGCTGGAACTTGGAGAGAAACTATGCAAAATCCTTTCTCGGACGCGAATTCCCCTCCGATGATTCAGAGCAATTTTCTTGGACTGATGATAATATTGAATGGTGCAAAAACTTATACGAGCAGAACTGGGAGGAGCTTTACGAGGGACTTGTAGGCTTGAACAGTGCTACAGTCGGTTCAAGTATGTCTGACGCAGAGGTAGAAGCGTTAATCGGTTCGCTTGACGGCTTATCTGAGGAGCGTAAACACCTTTTAAGCTGGGCTTGTAGTGCAGTTGGAGTTATACCATATCATTGGGATTGGCGCAGTTATTGGACTATTGATGCGGACGACTGGGGTAGTGTTGCAACACCTGACTATAAAGGCAGAAACCTTAAAGGCTTAGACTGTTCCGGTTTTGTTATATGGTGCTATAACAAGGCGGGCTACGACCCAGTTACCTGCGGTTGGGGTGCAAAAGGATATACGGGCACAATAGCTGATACGCCCCAGACAATTAAAATTTCTTATACAGACTTGAAGCCCGGAGATATAGGAATGGCAGGGGCGTGGCCGTACACACATACAGGAATTTACGCAGGAAACGGAAAATGGATACACTGTACAGGCGCACCCACGAATAATACTGTTATAAATTCCTACGGGGGATTTACAACCTTTTACAGACTGATTAATTTAGATTAAGGAAAGGAATGATTTTATGAAAAAAACAGCCCAATTTATTTACTGTTCTCTTATATTAATTATATTGCTGCAAATTTCGGTGTTTGCAGAACCGCAGCTCCAGTATATCGAATATTGGAAAGACGGAACGGCATATAATTCTCGTAATGAAGTTATAATTGACTGCATAGCGTATGATTATTTAACGGATAATACAGATAAATTTGTCAGACTTAACGCAGAAGGAAAGGAAGCCTCCCGCGCCACCGTTCCAAACGAGCTTACAGATATTAATGGACAAGTTACGGGAACTGCTGAATTATCTGCGGTCGTACCAGACAACATTGATAACGCCGTTGAGGTTGTATTATGGGATAGTAACGGCAATTCATATACGCTGACGGCATATAAGGACAATAACTATATTGCATACGCTAATCTTCCGCCCGGGACGTATTCTGTATTTTCTGCAGGAATAAAAGACGATTTCAAAGGTGAGTATCCCGCAAAATGCGATATGGACGAAATTATAATAGAGTCGTCAACTGCATCAAAACTCGAAGTCATTATTGCAGAGAAGCAGGACTTGACAAATCCGCTTACATATACAGGCGTAGACAGCGAAAACGATAGTTTACAATCATATGAAACTCCCGACACGGAACATGACGATACCTATACGGGTATAGATGTAGACACTAAATCGCTGCTGAAATCAACAATTATTACGTTTTCTGTTTTGGTGATACTTTTTCTAAGCTATCGGATTGTAATATGGTATCGTAACCGCAAGAATACAGAGGCAGGAGGTGATTGAATATGGCAAGAATTATACAGACGCAAGAACAAGTAGAAGCCCTTAAAAGCGTCAAAAATGACTTAAAAAATTTAAAAAATATTAATAGCTTTATTGAACAAACAAATATCAGTGAAGCAGATAACATAACATTTTCCGCTAATATTGGCGGTTCGGTAGTTAAAATTCCGCTTGATAGAAAAACAGTAATAGAGCTTTTGGATAAACAGAAACGAAAAATGCAAAAAGATATATCTACTAATGCTTCCCGATTTTGTATCATGCTCGACGATACCGATAAAGAAATATTAGAACAATAGCGCAAAACATATTATAACAAAATAAATATACCTCGGCATAGCCGAGGTGTATTCATTTTTCCGCATTTGACCGGGACTGCTCCTGACGCTCTTCACGCTGCACGTCCTCACGTATTTCCTCTTTTTCATAAACATATTGTTTGTCCTTCGCCGCGTCAATCTGATGCTGCAGCTTCTTTAAATCTCTGTATTTTTGAGCAGCATTTGAATACTTATCTGATAGCCGTTGTTTTAACTCTTCACTATGTTTAAATCGAATTTTAAAGTCCGCTATGCTTTCATCGCTTGTTAGGTTATATTTATATAGCACAGCCTTTGTTCGCTTATAAATTTCAATTTTATCGTTATATTCCTTTTTCTTTTCATCGGTTTCTCCGCTTATCGAAATACCTTTCATTTGTTCACAAAAGTCTCTTACAGATAAGAATTCTGAAAGCGTTTTATCAAGCGTCGAGAGCTGATTATATACGCTGTCATTCTTACGGATTTTTGCTTTTAACTGGCTGCAGCTTTTTCCTGCTATATTCAATTTTTCTGTCAGCTCCGTATCCGTTCTAACATTCTGAGCCCGCGCAATTGTCACGGCATTAATCATATTCTGGAGCTTCCAGTCCGTCCGTATATAGACAGAAGCCTTACCGCTAGGATAAGAAGATTTCTGTTTATCATTAATTATTTTTATTGCCAGTAATAGCGTAAGTTCTATAAGGCTGCGCCTATGACCGTTACTGTCATATAAGCCTATCCTATATGGATGCTTGTTTTTATGGTCTGTCCAAGTATCATTATAAAAATAACGTCCTTTTATTGTATATTCCTGCTCTTTTTGGCGTGTTTGAACATTTTTTTGCTCAAAATATAGACGCAGGGTTCTTCCGGATACGGTCATGATTTTTTTATTGTTTTCATCAAAAATCCGATAGAATTTATCAACGTCAAAATATGAATTATATGTTTCTTTTCTATCTATTTTTTGATTCAAAGGAATGTTAAAGCTGTAATTATTTTGGTTCAAAGTTTCATTATTTTTCACTATTTTTACATATAAATTTTCACCGTTTTTTGCAGTTTCATAGCTTAGTTTTTGTAACTCCTCTGATACTATCTGTGAAGTATCTTTAATATCTTCAAGCGGTGTCCAGTACCTTTCAAGGGTCTTTTTTGTATACTCCCGCCCAAGAGTTTTATCCCTTACTTTATGCTCTCCATCCGGCGTTGTATATGTAACATATTTGTTTTGAGTAATAGTATATCCTGCCGCTTTCATACCACTTATATAGTCGTCCCACGTATGGCAGACGCGTTTCATATTGTCAATGTCACGGCGTATATTTTCTTTCCAACTATTACCCGATTTAGTTTCAACAGCTTCTTTCCAAGAGTTTTTCCGGTCAATGTCGGGGTTTAAAATTATCGGTAAGCCATGCGCAACAGATATTTCATCATTGAATTTTTGAAGCTCTGCATAGCTTGCTCTGCAACTGTGATATTTAATCTTACGCGTACCCTTGCCGTACTGCTTTTCGGGGTCTTTGCAATATGCGTTTATGATAATATGATTGTGCTTACATTTGCCATGAAGCAGACCGTCCTCCTTAATTTCAGGGTGTAGATGCGAACATATTACAGCCTCATAGAGCCCAAGTTTTTCAGCTAATTCGCGTCCGCATTGATGTACTTCCTCGTCTGAAATATCAAGATTTTCAGGGAAGGATTGTATTATATGATAGCCAACTATATCTCCGTTTTCATCTACAATTTTACCTACTCGGTTTAAATTTTTTTGCCGCGTAAGCATAAATTGTTCCTCTGCTAAATCAGGGTCGCATAAGTAACCGCTTATATATATCTTTTTTGTTTTTTTCTCATTTGCCGCATATTTAAGAACAGCGGCAAGCTCGTCTTTTTTCAATGCTCCCGGACTTTCTAAAATATCGGCTTGAATAGTTTTATCTTTGTCCTTTATATAATCCTGCGCTCTTTTAAGTCCTACTTGTCCGTGAATTGGTTTTATTGTAATAATAGCCATGTTTTACACCTCTTTTTCTCTATTTCTCGATACAATTTTTTCAAGTTCCCTGCGTAATTGAGGCTGACTTTTTTGAAAAAGTTTGATTAATTTTTTTTCGCTTTCGCTGATTTCGGTTAACATCTTTAATATATTTTCTATGTCAGCGGGATAATAATTCCCTGAACTGACAAGCGTATAAACCAATCTGTTTACCGCTGATTTTATTTCCGAAATTTCTTGGGTATGCAGTTCAATTTCATCATAATTTACACTTAAAGAATACGGATTGAGAGCGCATTCCCGAGCGTATACGGACACGCTCTGACCTGTGTTATCCGCGCCATTTTTAAGCTGTTTATATTCATTTTCACTGACGCGGAATTGAATGATTTTTGTTTTGTTTTTTTCTGTTTCCGACATGATTTTTTCTCTCCTTATTTATTGATTTGTTTGTTTCTCTCAGCTATTTTTATACTCGGGTTTTGGGCGAAGTCCAATCTTTAACCGTCAACTGTTTGACGGTTTTTGAACATAGTTCAAACTCTTTTTTGCTGAAAAATCAACGTGAAATTTGTAAAATTTCATCATGATTTCGCTAAAAAAGAGCAATGCGGGGTTGTTAGGGGCGCCGCCCCTGCAAAAACGCCGTGTAGTATCTTGTACTACAAAGGCATTGCTTGCTAGTATAAAATTCAAACAATTAAGCCGCTGTTGCGGCTTTGTATATTTATCCATTTTTTGCCTCGGCACAGGGCTTCTATATTCATAATAATGATTTTTTGCTTTTTTCTACCTAAATTCAAAATTTTTTTAAATAAAAAATCTTCTATCCTTTCGGCGAGGCATTTCCTTATTCTTATTTTTCATTAGGTGTCGGTGCAAGACTTTTCAGAGACAAACTAAATTTTTAAAAAATTTTATATTTTTTGGTTGAATAATTTAAAAATATCGTTATTACCTTTATGTAACCTAAATGAAAGGAGGAAATGCTAATGTTTTTCAGTTACAAACTGCGACGGTTCTGCGGTAATATCAGGGACAAGCCGCTCACATTTCTTAAAATGCGCGCGAAGCAGTAAAAACGAAACACGCCGCCTGGATTGGAGGTAATGTATATGGATAAAGTAAGCGAAGCAGTAAAAAGCATACAAGAGGGTGTTCAACAGGTCTTTACATCGGATAAGTATATGGACTTTCTGAAATTTATGGCACAGTTTCATCATTATTCATACAGAAATACAATGCTTATTTACGCGCAGAAACCTGACGCAACATATGTAGCCGGATTTAAGGCATGGAAGAACATGGGCTATTCTGTTTTGAAAGGAGAAAAAGGCATAGGCATTTTTGCACCAATGCTTGTTAAGGAAAAGCACGAACACGTCCGCAAAGATGAATTTGACGATATTGTTCTTGACGATAAAGGCAAACCCGAACTAATGGAAGCTGAAACAAAAAGGTTGCACTTTCGGTTAGTAAATGTCTTCGACATATCGCAGACAAACGCTGAGCCACCAACACTCGTTTCTGAGCTTAAAGGCGAGGACGCAAAAGCGGACTGTCTCATGGAAGCCATAAAAGAAATTTCACAATTCCGCATATGCTTTGCAAACGAAACCACAGATGAGTATCTGGCAATAAAAAAGAATGCAAAAGGTTATTGCAATAGCTATATGCAGCAAATTGTAGTTCGCGATGACATGAGCGGTATTCAGACGACTAAAACGTTGCTTCATGAATATGCGCACTCATACTTTCACTCTGAAAACTTCGACCGCGAAAATAATGATTCGGATCGCAGTTTGCGGGAGATTGAGGCAGAAAGCACTGCATATATTCTTGCTACATATTTCGGAATTGACACATCTGAGTATTCAATGCCGTACATAGCCTCATGGTCACATGAGAAAACAGAGGTTTTAGAAAACGTATTGAATAATATTCAAGAAAAGGCTCACGGACTTATAGATATTTTAGAGCCTGTATATAACCAAAAGGTTCAGGAATATGTTCTACAAAATCAGGAGCTTGAAGCTGTTACGGATAGAAATACAGAATATGAAAGGTAGGTTTATATATGCGTTTGAATTTTGATGAAATAAGCATTGTGACACAAGTTATGGCAGATATAGTTTCAAATCCGTCAAAAACCAATCTTATCGCTTATCTTGTGGAGCTTGAGAACAATCCTGAAACGGACAAGCTGATATTACAGTCCGTTTGTGGTTTGCGAGAAAAAATGATGAGCATAAGCCAGGAACAGCTTAACAAAATGTATGAGGACTTGGCGAACGGTAAAATATCAGCCTCTCACACATACGAGGTAGACGAAGAAAACATTAAATGAATTATGGAAAGGAAGATTTAAAAATGAACAAGAATTTTAAAAAATTTATAGCTTTAGCTATTACAATCACAACAGCAATTTCGGCAATGACAGGATTTTCTGCAAGCGCAGAGAATGTGCAGAGGATCGCGGGTAGCGCTGGTACGAATGTTACTTATACAGGCAACCCCATAACCCCCGAGATTTCTTTGTATGATGATGATACACTGCTTGTCAGGGGCGTTGACTACGACCTTGAATATGAAAACAACGTTAATGTTGGTGTAGCTACCATAATAGTAAAATTCAAGGGTAATTACAGCGGTGAGCGACGCATTAACTTTAATATCATCGCCAAAGAACTTACCCAGGGTGATGTCGTTATAAGCCCGATTGAGAATCAGACGTACACGGGTGAGCCTATAACGCCGAAACCGACAGTCACGTTTGGTGATATAACCCTTAAAGAAGATACTGACTACGACCTTGAGTATGAAAATAATACAAGCGTAGGAACGGCAACGGTCAAAGTCAACTTTAAAGGCAACTACAGCGGTGCGGCAAGCACACAGTTTGAAATCATTGCTAAAAACCTTACAGACGATGATACCGTTGTAATGGATGGCGGCAGTGTCTCTGACCAGCCATTTACAGGCAGCAGTATCCCAGACCAGATATATACGGGCGAGCCGATTGAACCGAAGCCGGAAATAAAGTATGGGGATAAGGTTCTGGAAGAAGGAAAGGACTACGACCTTGAGTATGAAAATAATGAAGATGTCGGCGAAGCAAAAGTAAAAGTTAAATTCAAGGGCAATTATGAAGGCGAAAAAGAGTATACGTTTGAAATTCTGAAAAAGTCAGTAACCGACGCTGATATTACGGGAATTGAGGACGCTGAATATACCGGTTCTGAAATCAGACCTGAGCCTGTCATTAAGGTTGATGGTCGTACACTCGAAGCGAATAAGGACTACACTGTAGATTATAAGGATAATGTGAATGTAGGTACAGCAACCGTTACCATTACATTTATCGGCAATTATGACGGTGAACTGACTCGCAACTTTAATATTACTCCGTTCGTTGTTACTGAGGATAATATAAAAATCAGCAATGTTCCAGACCAGATATATACAGGTTCTGAAATCACGCCGGATGTAACTGTTACAGTTTTAAGATAATCGACACGAAGGAGAGGTTTTAATATGTCAATTCGATATAAAAAGATTATTTCCATGTTAGCAGCTATGGCAATGGCAGCTTCTATGGTAAGCGCATTTGCAGCAGATAATGTTACAACTGACGCTAACAATGATGATATTGTCATAAAAGCGGAAGATATAGTCCTTGTCAAAGATGTAGACTATACTTTGGAATATAAAGACAATGTAAATGTGGGTACAGCAACGGTAATTGTACATTTTATCGGTAATTACAGCGGTGAAAGGGAACAAACATTTAATATTACCAAGAAAACGTCCGGCGGTGGCGGTGGTGGTGGAGGCGGTTCAAGTAACTTGCCTAAGAGTACTCCGTCTCCCACGCCTGATCCGACAACTGAGCCGACCCCTGAGGCGACAATCATGCCGACCGAAGAGCCGGAAGGATACGAGCATAATTCGTATATAAGCGGCTATGGAGACGGTAAGTTTATACCTGACGGAAATATTACACGAGCAGAAACAGCATCTATGTTATATGGAGTTCTTGAAACAAGCGATGAAACGGCTGACTTTACGTTCCCTGACCTTGAAGATGGAGCATGGTATATTCCTGCTATAAAAGCAATGACTGTAACAGGTATTATTAAGGGCTATACCGACGGCACATTCAAGCCGGATAAACACATTACGAGAGCTGAATTTGTTGCAATGCTTATGAGAGCAGAGAATGTTCAGAGTTTTGTAGAACTGCCATTTTCGGACGTTTCGGCGGATTTGTGGAGTGCTGACTGTATATATTCAGCGTATAAGGCAGGGTACATTGATGGATATGAGGATGGTACATTCAAGCCGGATAGTCCTATAACACGAGCAGAAGCCGTAAAGATTATAGACGGATTTTTAGGCAGAACTGATTTCAGCAACGAAACTAATCCGTTTAATGATGTTTCAAGCGCGCATTGGGCATATAAATATATTCTCGAAGCAGCAGTAAAACATCGGGTGAATTAACAGAGAAGGGAATGAGTCCGATGCAGGATTTGAACCCCGCTTAGGTCGGGGTAAAGGTAGTACATCAAATGATGCTTCGAAGATGTAAGAATAGCCTCGAAGCATCTGTAATACTCAACGCAAAATAACAGAAAGGAGTAATATATTATGAACAAACATTTTAAGAAAATTCTTGCCGGTATAGTATCGGCGACGATGGTATTATCTTCGTTCTCGGCATTTGCCGCAGATAATGACATAAGGGTAGTGTTTGGTGATATGGATGATGCATCTGAGATTATAGTGGAAGATATTGCCATAGACAACGAGACCCCAGAGGTTGCTGAAGACGCGGAAATCATGCCTGATTTTGTCGCAGAAGACGAAATCGTAAATGATGAGGCGTTAGAAGCTGATGAGGACACTGATACAATACTCGAATTTCCTGATGCGGAAGCGACAGAGGAAGAGACCAAAACTCCGGATATGTCGGTTTGGGATATTCCCACACTGATAGATTTGAATGAGAAACTATCCGCGCCTGTAGCGTTAAGTAGTAGCATAATAGCCAACGGCACTTGCGGTACGAAGTTGACATGGACGCTTGACAGCGACGGTACGCTTACTATTGATGGTACGGGGAATATGTCTGGATATGGCGACCCTACAACTTCTGCACAGGCTCCGTGGTATAAATATGTCGATAGCATTAAAAGGCTTGTATTAAATAACGACATAACCAGTATTGGCAATTATGCCTTTGCCAAGTGCACAAACCTCACTGGAAATCTTGTAATCCCTGATAGCGTTACCAGCATTGGTGAAAGCGCGTTCTGGGAATGTAGTGGTTTAACAGGCAAACTCGTAATTCCTGATACTGTTACAAGTATTGGTAGCGCAGCGTTCTGGAAATGTAGCGGCTTTACTGGAAATCTTGTAATTCCTGAAGGTATTACCGAAATCGGTAGTCATACATTCGCTGAGTGTAGAGGTTTAACGGGTAATCTAGTAATTCCTGAAGGTGTTACCGATATTGGTATTGGCGCGTTCCAAAGTTGCAGCGGTTTTACGGGAGAGTTAATCATTCCTGACAGTGTTACTAAGATTGGTAATTCTGCCTTTAATAGTTGCAGCGGCTTAACAGGCAATCTAGTAATTCCTAAGGATGTTACTGTTATTGAAAATTCTGCCTTTTACCATTGTACAAACCTCACTGGAAATCTTGTGCTCCCTAATGGTGTTACTAAGATTGGTTTAAAGGCGTTTTCTTTTTGCAGTGGCTTCACGGGAGACTTAATCATTCCTGATAGTGTTACTAATATTGAAGAATATGCATTCTTTGAATGTAGCAGTTTCGATGGCAAGTTGAATATTTCTGATAGTGTTACTAAGATTGGGGCTACTGCATTCTATGGTTGCAGCGGCTTTACGGGAGAATTAATCATTCCTAACAGTGTTACTTATATTGATGGTTCTGCATTCTATGGTTGCAGCGGCTTTACGGGAGAATTAATCATTCCTGACAGTGTTACTAAGATTGGTAATTCTGCCTTTAATGGTTGCAGCGGCTTAACAGGCAATCTTGTAATTCCTGATAGCGTTACCAGTATTGGTAATAACGCGTTCGGCAATTGCAGAGACATTAGTGATATGTATATTCCTCAAGAAGAGGACAGCCTATCAACAGGTGGTTTCCCGAACAGAGTACACTGGAAGTATGACCTATCGAAGTGTACAGCCACTATCAGCGACTATATTTGTACCGGAGAAGCTATAGTTCCGGATGAAAGCAGTATAACCGTAAAATCTCCGAAAGGCAAGACACTGTATTATGGTACAGATTATGTTATTGAGAGTGCAAAGAATAACGTTGCTGTCGGAGTTGCATATGCCCATATTGCACCTCCGAGTGGTGGAATTTCTATTGAAAGTCAAGATGTTCCTTTTAACATCATCGGCATTGACATATCGCCCGCAATAGTGACTTTCCCCGAGGATATTTCGTGGCAGGGAGAACCGGCATGTCCTGAGATTACAGTAGTCCTTGACGGTACAACACTGTATAAGGATAAGGACTATACCGTGGAATACAGTGATAATAACGGGGAAGGCACGGGTAAAGCGACTATTACTGGAATAGGTAAGTACATAAATTCAAAAACGGAAGATTTCGTTATCGGTCCGTTTAAGCCGTGGCTCGGCAAATACGGAAAAATAGATATAAACGACGATACTGTATCTGCTACTATAAACGGTGAGTTCATATATGACACCACCGCGAAAGAACCTATACCTGTGCTTGTCTATAATTTCACAAATGAAACCACCGGCATAGAAATTCCATATGATATGGTCATGGGTGAGGATTTTGAGGTTTTGTCCTACGAAAAAAATGTTGATGCGGGCAAGGCTATTGTGACGATTCAAGGCATTGGAGTATTCGAGAAAGAGACTGCGATTACTTTCGATATTTCAGCTCGTGAGCTGACAGATACGACGATAGCAGATTTCCCGTCAATGGAATATAACAAAGAGGATATATGCCCTGATACGGAAATCAAAGTCGGTGATGTTGTCATGAAGAACGGTGTAGATTACGAGCTGGAATACAGCAATAACCGTAACGCCGGTACTGCAACAGTGACTATAAAGGGCAAGGGAAATCTTACTGGCACCGTCACAAAAGAGTTCGAGATAACTCCGAGAGATGGTAGTCGTTTCACATATGTTATATGGCTTTAATTCTTTTTGGAATAGGGAGTAAAAGCTCCCTATTCCTCTTAATAAATAACACAGCAATTTTGTGAACTGTCCCAATTTTGTTGGGTTATTTTTTTCTCAAAATGAGTGAGAATTGTACTTTGAGGGGACATTCAGACGAGGATGCTATGTAACAAAAAGATTACAGGTCTTTGTTGTACCATGTCAAAAAACACAAAATATAGAGATTAACATTATCGTGTCGCACAATATATTGTATGACACAATATACAAAGATACCCTAGTTCTTTTGTTACAATTGTTGAATTTATACGACAAATTGGAAAATCCCTTGATTTTTTTGGAAAAATACATTAAACTTAGTATATTGATGGGTTTGTTCATTATTTTCAACATGTGTTACATAAATTCTAAAGAGGAGGTGTTTTTGATGAAAAAATTGTCGATTATTGGTTCCATTTTAGCAAAATCAAAGTCAAGTACGCATCTCTTCAATAGGGACAAAACAAATAATTCTGACATTATTGCAACATCTATTTTTAGCTTAGGTAATTGTATCGTGCGGTCTTTCCTTAAGTCTAAGCATATAATAAATCAACATGATAACGGCTATGAGATGGATAGAATGTCGTTCTGTAATAATTTTTTTACAGAATATTACAACTCATTATCTTCAGGACGGATTGATTTCCGTTTCTGGTTAGGCAGTGAATTTAAAAAGTATCTCAGTATTCACGAAATATCATATTATAGTACAGATTATTCGATAGATAAATCATATTTACATAATAGACTCTTAGCGAAATATTTCAATTTAACACCTGTTTGGACAACAGACGCTTTTTTTGGTGCGAGCAATAATTCTGCTGAAGAATATTACTCACTCAACAAATATGATTTTTTCTCTAAGCGTCTAAACTCCGAACTTGCATCTAAATATTCGATAACGATGTATGTAGTCAGTCCTGAAATTATTCAAATTCAATGGGCTGACTATTTATTTTTCTTGTTCAAAAATAGGACAAGAATAGATATAACTTTTAATAAAATAGTTTATTTGTTATTTCAAGTTTTTGCTCGTCCCCCGACAACATAATGTATTAATAATTGTATTATACATTATATATTTTATGGTTAATATATAATAAGATAAGGTGGCAAACATGGGGAAAATAAACTGGAAGGAAAAAATTATAGAAATTTACCGTAAGATTATTAAAAAAATAAGTGAAATCCCATCGAAAACACATAAAATGTGGGACAAGCAGGTTTGGTATGCACTAATAGCATTTATAATAACATCGGCTGTAACATCATTGTCCTTGTTGATAAGTGTTAGTTGGGGATATTTTGCAGGAAAAGAGTGGGGAAATCTACATAATGATTTTTTTGGGAATATTGATATTTTTCTTATAATCGTCTCTATTATGGCATCTGCAATTGTTGTAAAATGTGTAGCTAAAAATGAGAGGGTACACAATAAAGTTATATATGGGTTCATTACAGGAATTTGTTATATAATAGGAGTATTTAGTCTGATTGCATATTGCAACAAAGAAAATATATTATCATTAGATGTTAATAGGGTTAAACAATGGTTTATTACATCTATCAGTTTTGCGACACTTAAAGTGTTAATAAGCTACTATATTCCCAAAAAAGAAAGATGAGAAAGAGAGAAAAAAATGATTTTGGATTGTGTTTTAACAGGAAGCACGGTGTTTTCTGTTGTAATGTTATTTGTAACTTTGAGTGTATTTATGGTATTCACAGTATGTAATATTATAATGTCACGGGGAACTGGGAAAAAACTATTTTTATCTGAGCATATGTATTCAGAAAATGTACATGAGAATGATAATGACGCTTTTCTCACAGAGTACGGACAATATATGGAAAATATATTGGCTCAAAAAACCAGAGGTTCTATTCGTATGGGAATTGGTAAATGTTATACTCCTGCTGAATACGAAGTTTATAGAAAAAATGTTTTGTTAAAGGAGTTGCCGTAATGATAAATAAAAACCTTATAGAACGATGGAAAATATTATGTCAAATTCACATATTGACTAAGCACTATAGTTTATTGGCCGAAGAATTTGGTTTCTTAATGAAAGCTATTTTGCAACCTATAAAAGAGCAAAGAGATGCTTATGAACATATTATCAGAGCATATACTAAATTACTCGAAGAAGGTAAAAGAGGCAGTGAGTATGCCAGCACGAGTTTAGATAAAGCAATAGGACATGAATATAGAGCATTTTTTGATAGTATTGATTACCTAACCATTGTCATTAGAGAGAAAATACATGATGAATTATCAAAGTATGAATACAATGATATTAAGCAGGTATATCCGAATTATGACACATTGAAAAAAGACTTGAATACTATTCCTGTTGAAATCGCTCAAAATAGAGAGAATAAAGATATAGGCAATTCAGATATGTTAGAATATGCTTATCGATATGGAAGAGTAATGGAGAAATTGTTAGATGATTACGCTATTGTGTCTAATAAGATTGTCCCCAAACTTAATGAAAAAAAAGGAACGAGCGGTTCGGATGATAATCAAACGATTATATAATTTTACCGCATTGATAACTCACCGCTCATGGTGAGTTGTTTTTTACTCGTTTTTCGGTAAAATTTGTCCTTTTTATGGGAAATACTTCAAAAACTCTTGACATACTTATAAAAGTATGATATAATATAGAAAAGAAATCAAGGAAGGACTGATAACATGGGCGATACCTCATGGCAAGTCAAACAACGCTATAATCGAAAAGTTTATCGGGCTATAGGCGTTCAGTTAAAGAAAGAGCTTGTGGAAGAATGGGAAGAAGCAATAAAGGAAGATGGAATTTCAAAATCTGAGTTTATCCGTTATGCAATCACACAGTATTTGGATAATCGTAAAGGCTAATTGATTTGGAGGTGTCTCTTATGAAGAGAATCATATCATTCATTATCTCAATCACAATGTTTTTGTCATTCATGCCAGCTTATGCGGAAAACAACGTATCATCCGTTGATTATCCCGCTGAGGGAGCGGAGTTAGGCTATCTTTTCTCTTTGAAATCAACGCCTAATGCTGATTTTGATGTAAATGATTATGCGGGCATAGAAGTAGTATCTGAAATGGCAAACATTTATTACGCTGACACAATAGCGGATATTAAAGCCATTGAAAATATTGTTGACATTGATATAGTCGCTGCGAATTGGGTTTTATCAGAGCCGGAGCCTATTACAGAACCAATGTATGACGATACCGCCATATCGCTGTTTGCTGTGGAAGATGAAGGGAATATAGAGGAAACAGATGATGTTATAAGTGATATAGATGAAGACATTTACCCTAACGACCCGTTGTTAGAGAGACAATGGTATTATGAAGCTGTAAAAGGCTATGCTTTTAGAAATAATAATATTACAGGCGAGGGCATTAAGGTTGGCATAATAGACAGTGGCTTAACGAAAGATTTTAAGACCTTTCACGATTTCGAGGGCGTAGATATTCAAACAGGTATAAATGTATGCGCTAAACTTGATAAAAACGAGGAATATCTATATGGTACTGAGGACAATCAGACACATGGCACATCTGTAGCAAGCGTTATATGCTCCAAAACCGATAATGAACACGGAATAGCAGGTCTCGTGGATGGTTGCACCGTTATCCCGTACAAGATAGAGGATAGGAGATTTTCCGAGTTTGCCAATAGTGGCTATGCTTTTATTACAGCTATAGATATGGCATACCAAGATGGTTGTGATGTGTTAAATATTAGTCGAGGTTCAACGGATACTCCTAATTACCAAATAGAATTGGAAAATCAAGTAATAGACAAAGCTACTCAAAACGGTATGATAATCGTTGCCGCTGTTGGTAATGACGGTGATACAACTAATGCTATCTGCCATCCCGCAGCCTGCGACAATACTGTAGGTGTAGGTTCGATTGAGCCTGCCTGTGATACAGAACGTGCAGTTATAGACGGAACTACAGAGATGATAAAGTCGGAAAGTGAATATACAGAGAATGACAAATTCTATACAGGTTGGCTAAGAAGCACTCTACAGAATTTGCCTGACAACGCATATAAAAAGGCTAATTCATCTACAGCCAATGAGAGCGTGTTTGTATGTGCTCCCGGTTCAAGTATGACATTAGCATACCCGTCAAGCCTCACAACCAAGAATTATAACATTCTTTCAGGAACATCATTTGCTACACCTATAGTAGCCTCTGCCGCGATAGGTGTTAAGCAGATGCGTCCGTATGTGGATGTGGATATGTTCAAAGAAATCCTTATGGAAACAGCAGTTGACCTTGAGGATGAGGGTTATGACATTAATACAGGCTATGGAATGGTAAATTTTGAACGCATTTATAATTATGTATCACAAATGCCTTTAACGGCTCCTGAGAGAATCCCAGAAGTAACTATAGATTACGAGAACGAGCAGCTTGTCGGCTTCCCAATAAACAGAGAGTACACTATAAACGGCGAAGATGTTGCTGTTTCAGAGGACGGAACGTTCCCAATAGCGGAAGAATGGTTCGGTACAACTATAGAAATTATCAAAAAGGCTTCTTCCGATAGCTATACTGACAGCGAACCGCAAATGTTAGATATTCCCGTTCGTCTGGATTGTCCTGATACCGTGTATGGAACGGAAACAGGCATTGCAAACGATAATAAAGACATGATTAGCTATAAGCCTGTAAACGGCGGAGAATGGGTACACAGCAATGTTTTTGTTTCTTTACCGACAGGAATGTATCTTGTAAAATTAGCAAGTACATCAACCTCTTTCGGCGGTCTTACAAAGACGATCTATGTCGGAAGACAGAATTTAGGAATTGAGGTTGACTATAAGAATGAATTGCTTATAAACTTCGAGAGCAACATCAATTATACCGTAAACGGCGAAACTGCAGAAATAAATAATAAATCCTGCCCGATAGCGGCGGAGTGGTTCGGTGCGACAGTTTCGGTCGTAAGAAAAGCCGCAAATTCTAATGATGTGGATATTACGCAAGAGCTTAGTATACCCACACGTCCGGTTGCTCCTGAGTTAAGCGGTGACAAGGGTAAACTCGTAGGCACTACAAGGGATATGGAATACTGTAAACAGGGCAGCAAACAGTGGATTAGCTGCTCAGACGGCGAAACACTGCTTGGTTCTTCGGCAGGAGTATATCAGGTGCGTATTAAGCAATCAGATACAAATTTTGTAGGGGAAATCGCTATTGTTCAAGTGGGATTGGTTATACCGACAGCAGAGATTGACTACAAAAACGAGACACTTAAAAACTTCGAGAATGGCGAAAGCTATACCATAAATGGTCAGGATATAGAGATAGACAATAGAACATATCCTATACCTGAAGAATGGCTTGGAACGACGGTTTCAATCGTAAGAAAAGCGTCAGAAAAGTACATGAATGACAGCGAACCGCAAATGTTAGATATTCCCGCACGTCCCGCTGCGCCGGAGATATACTTGTTAAGCGATAATACTGTTAACATTTCGGCGAATATTATATACAAAGAAAAAAACACTGATACTTGGCAAAAGAACAGCAAGGATACTACAATTACTCTTGAGCAGAGTAAGACATATGTGTTTAGAACACAATACACAGAAAATTCTTTTGCAAGTGAGATTGCTATATTAAAGGTAGAGAACACAACTACATCTCCTGCACCGACAGCTGAGCCAATAACAACCGAAGCACCAACGACAAGTCCTGAGAATACCAATACTCCGGATGTTGGGTTGGACATAGAACCTACACCAACTGAAACGCCAACGGAAGAGCCGCCTGTAACACCAACAGAGGAACCTGTGGATGTATTTGATATAGAGACTGGAATCTTCTATGGTGAACTCGGAGAATGCACATACTCGGCAGTGAATAATACGGATACAGATATAGAGGCATTGGGCATAATTGCCATATACGGCTCAAACGGCGCATTAAAACACTTGGAAACGATAGATATGTTTCCTGTTGGAAGTGTTAACAAAAAGCTGAATTTTCCTGTCTCAAACGGTGATACGATAAGTTTCTTTATTTGGGATAGTCTGCAGTCCATGCAGCCGATAGATAAGGTTAAATTGTCAAAACTAACAATATCGTTTGGAAATTGAAATATACACGTTTTTTACACGTCTGTATCATAGTCATGCGGTACTAAAAAAATTATTGACAATATGTCGACATTTTGTTATAATTTATCCATGGTTGTTTAAGGCACGGTTTCATAGTGATTCAAGAGAAATACAAAAGAACGAGGGGGATAAAAATTGTGAAGTACAGGGAGAATATTTTTTCTGGTGGAATAGATGCACTATTCTATATAATCTTGTTGATATTTTCCGCTATACTTCCCATTGCTTTTGCTCTATTTAACGATGAAGCTGCCTTTCCGATTTCCATATTTATAAATGCGGCAATTTTGGCACGAGAATATCTTTTGCTATGTAAGGAGGAACTCGTTAGTCCGCATTTTTGGTGGGAACGCACCATAGGTATAGTTGCTGCTGTAACTTTATTAGTGTATAGTCTCATACGTCTATATATTAATGTATATGGTGGGCAGGAGGTCATAGATTACTCAGGTATTGACATAGCTTTTTCATGTGGCATTTTTATTCCATGCATAATCGCGGCAGTTGAAGGAATAATATATGCAAGGGAGAATTATTTACGGACGGTAATAAAGAAATTTCCAGAAAGTAAAAAATACATAATACCAGAGTATAAAATTTCATCGAGACAAGTTAGTAGAGTATAGACAAAGAAAGGAATTTATAATGAGTAATGGGTATGTATTTTTAAGTATAGGTGGGACGTTATTAATTATATTTATTTTTAGGCTTATTTATGTATTAGTAAAAACTCACCGGTCAGTAAAAAAGGGGACGTATACAGGTCATGAGGTTAAGCCGCTTAGTGATACAGAATATAATCACTATCTGGGAGACTCAGTTGCTTGTGAAAAAACCAACTCGCCAATATCTTCAAGATCATATGAAGTATTAATGAAAGATGGATTGAAAGTTGCAAATGGCGAAGATTTTCGGGTAAATGATAAAACAATTGAGGGGAGTAATCACCATGAAGTATGACAACAATGATAATCAGTATAGCAATACTAGGCTTATGGTTGATGGGTATATAACGTATACAGATGTGCAAGAGGATTTGGATACTGAGCGTGATTACGTTATATCTTACTGGAATGCGTTTCTTGAAGCAAACGATAAGAATATAAAGCTTAATAATGATTACTACATACATGAGAGAAATTTATTCGAAGTTATACGGAGATTAGGGAAACGAGAAGTTTATTACAAGGTATTTCACAAGTTACCTGAGATAAACGAATTAAAGCGTACTGCGATACTATGTTATTGGATAAACACGCTGAAACCATTTATGGTAGTAAACCCTGATTCTCCTCTTTACAATTCTCCTAATGAAACGTTCTCCATGTATTTAATTATGAGTGTAATAAGGAGTCTTTATGCGGAGATATATCCAAATAAGAAGTTTGAATATCCAACAGATGCTCACGTAGCAGATATGGTATATAATTTTAAATATTGTGATTTGTCTCGTGAAGCAACAATATCTTTTGTTGAAACATTTGCTGACAATTATGGGGTTGGAATTGGATATATAATAAATAATATTAATGCACAAAAGGAAGAGCGTGAAACGTAAATATTCTCTTGATGCCGTTTTATACGAATCCAACGTAAAGTAAAATTAAATCTGATGGAGATACGGTGAAATTCTTTGTCTGGTACATCTTACAGTCCATGTCGCCGATAGATAGGTTAAATTGTTGGAACTAGTAATATCATTTGGAAATTAAAACATACACGTTTTTTACACGTTTGAGTGAAATTTGCACAAAAATTGAATAAAAACGACAAAATTTAAAAAGAGGGGAAATGGCGTAAATACTACGTTTACAAGATATTAATAGTTATTGATAAAAATAAAAAAATCTATAGTTTTATTCCATTCTCTCCCACCATGTTGGTACAACAAATTTAGTACAATGAAAAAGGCTTGATTTCAAGCCTTTTTCGTCTTTTTAAGGATAATTTATTTTCAGACCGTGGATTTATTCTTTATTTAAAAAGAGTTACTCTTTTTTATTTATAGCCGATTGAAATATTTTCATATTTATAGTATAATGAAATAGATGAAGAAGTCATAATTTATAGGAGTGCAGAGATGAATGAGAAGAAGGACTAAAATCTTAATAGGGATAGTAGTCATTATAATAAGTTACATTATAATAAACGCTATAAGTATCTGTTCTTTTAGTACCAAAGACCAGAAATGCAAATCAGACATTGCAATTATATTGGGCGCGGCAACATATAACGGAGAAGTATCTCCGGTTTACCAAGAACGGATAAATCACGGCATTGCTTTATATAAAGAGGGATATGTTGAGAAATTGATAGTTACAGGCGGTGTGGGGAATGGTAGTAATGAATCTGATGCTGATATAGCTAAGCAGTATGCCTTATCGCAGGGAATTCCGGATACTGACATATTAACAGAAACCACTTCGACTATTACACAGGAAAACTTGGAGAATTCTAAAGAAATAATGGATAAAAATGGATACAAGACAGCTATCATTGTCAGCGACCCATTACATATGAAACGCGCTATCCTGCTTGCAAAGGATGTAGGAATTATCGCATGCAGTTCCCCAACTCCGACGTCAAAGTATATTAGTTTAAAAACTCAGATTCCATTTCTGGCAAGAGAAATTTTTTTCTATGTAGGATATAAATGGCATCGGATATTTAACTAAACAAATTTTGATTTATGATGATGAAAAAATGGAAAGAGCAATACATAAAAAATACCAATGTTTAATTCGTGATGCAATCAAATATATGAGAGAATGAAAATGTATAATTGACAACTGAATATTACTTTTCGATCGAAAGTACCCCACCGATTTTCTTTTCGGTTAAAGGTTTAATCTGAGAAATATTTTCGGTTAAAAGTACCCCAACGATTGGACATCTGGGTTCGATTGTACTAAAAATGGAGTCTTTTGTCACGTCGCAGCATGCGGCAGTTTTACGAAGTCTTTGCTTTGCAAAGACTTCTTTTTTGTGCCGCATGCTGCTCCTTTACCGCAAAGAGTCACGTTTCGCATCGGCTAACGGCTTGTAAACGCGCCGTCTTAATGCCGATTATCTCACTACCAATTTTTTGCGGGATGCACCTTCGGCGCGTAGTTGTGCGGTTCTTTTTTGCTCTTACACGTTTTTTTTTGTACATTATTTATAAGCCTAAAACCATACACGCATTTACACATTTAAACTGATATATTAAATGTGAGCATTAAAAATGTACTCTGTTCATAGTGGTAAATTTTCTAAAAAAATGCTTGACATTGGAGTGTGATTTATGGTATTATATTATGCGTAGCTTAAACAGGCTATATGCGCTCGTAGCTCAGCTGGATAGAGCGTTCGGCTACGAACCGAAAGGTCGGGGGTTCAAGTCCCTCCGGGCGTACCAAGTGAAGCTTACGATGAATATGAACCATTATGTTCATATTCATCGTAATTTTTTTTCTTGAAAATAAGGTTTTATGCGGTTTTACAGAGCTATCCATATTAACTGTAAATTGGACAAAAAATTAAAAAAGTTGAAAATGAAAAAAATTAATTTTTAATTCATTCCATACGTTTTATATTGCTATCCCACAAAAAGCCCTTATTCAAGTCAAAAATCTTTCTCATAGGCATTGGGTGTCTTGTACCTTATAGATGCATGAGGACGCTCATTATTAAAAAAGTTGATATATTTTTCTACACTGCGCTTGAATTCGGCAACAGCAGGATATTTGTACCGATATAGTTCTTCTCTTTTTAAACTGCTGAAAAATGATTCACATACTGAGTTATCGTATGGTATATGCGCTCTTGAAAAAGACTGTTTTACGCCCAAACTATCAAGATATTTCATAAAAGTAGCGGAAATATAGTTGCTGCCGTTGTCTGTGTGAAATAACAAGTCGTTATCTGGATGGCGTGATTCATAAGCTTTTTTGAATGTAGTTTTTGTAAGTTGAGTGCTGTTATTCTTGGATATATGATAAGAAACAACCTTCCGAGAAAAAATATCGATAATAGCGCATATATAAAATCTGAAATTCTTTACAGTAAATTGAGTCACATCGCTTACCCACACTTTGTTAGGAGCAGAAGCCGTAAAACTCTGTTGTAATATATTTTCTCGTTTCTTTCTTTTGCTTTGTTCATAATAGGACTTCGCACCATTGCGTATACTATATAATTCCATTTCCTGCATAAGCTTAGATACTGTGGCAAATGCTACATGATAGCCACGATCATTTAAAATTGCTGTAATTTTTGTTGCTCCAAAGATTTGATGACTTTCATCATATAAATCTTTAATAATTGGTCTGAGCATAGCGCATTTTTGATTAAATTGTGAGTTCTCTCGTTTATTACGAAGCGTATGATTATAATATGTACCTTTGGCAACATTAAAGGTTTTGCAGAGTAAATTCACGGGATATTCAGATGATAGTGTTTCAATATAACATAACCTTTCCTTCAGAGAGGTAGTCGATGCACATAGTTCTTGTAGCAGACAAACCATTTTCTCGAGATATTCTGCGTGTCTTAAGGTAGTATTGAATTTTTGCAACGAAATTTCTTTGTAACCAGCTTCAGCCTTATAGTCGTTAATCCACGAGTACAGGGTACTTCTTGATATACCCACATCCTCGGCAATGGCTTGCACCGGCTCACCGTTAAAATATCTTTTGACCATTTCATGTTTTTGTTTTTGTGGTAATTTTGTTTTCATTTAAAAAAACCTCCTAAATATTATATTTTGCTATAAACATAGCTAATATGGAAGTATATGACATTTTTTATTAAAATTCAAGAAGAATATGTATTTGTATCAGTTGTGATTATGGATAATCTAGGATATTATAATGATGGAATTTATCATCAAAATAGAGAAATAGAATAATATATAAGATATTAAAAAGGAGAATTTGAACAGCATGCGTACATATAATGATGATACAAAAATAGTAATTTTTAATGCATTGAAATCTGGGAATACGTAAGTATATTCTTTGGTAATCACAATAAACCCGAATATGAAATTGTATAAATATCGTTCGTTGGGTAGTCGTGATATTGATGCTCTAAAGTAATAAACCATTAAAAAGTTTATATTGCCAAAGATACAAGAATTTTTCGCAAGCGAGGAAAGTAGAAAAGTTTTTGAAGAAATGCAAATAAAAAGAAGAAATGAAATAGTCTAGGTGGCACTATCGTCAAGTGTGCTGCTGGTTTTTAATATTTAAAAATAGGTTGTATACTTAATATATTTCACAAGAATATTTTTATTGATGATATTGATTTTTGTCAGAAATATGGTATAACGCTTTCAGAAGAGGAATACGAAGCAATGAAAGTTATAGACAAAGATGATGAAAAATATAAGGCACTTCCAGATTTAAGAATGATATCAGCACCTCCTATAACACACCCTGATTTTGAACTATGGCAATTCAATGCAACTGAAGAAGCAAGAAAATATTTAGCTGGGCATTTAGGATATATAAAATATGCAAATGTGAATAATTTAATAAATAAATTATTTTACGTAGAATAAAAATAAGAATTATATTATATAAAAATATAATTGG
>JAFLUB010000020.1 GCA_022509025.1 Oscillospiraceae bacterium
GTATGTCTCGCATTTGCTTCGCAAATGCTCGCACTATTTATCTTTCAATGTACATACTGTCCTTGCGACAGCTTACTTATATTAACACATCATTTTACCTTTGTCAAGCACTTTTTTCAACTTTTTTCAGTTTTTTTTTATAATTTTTTCAGACTCAATATATAGTATGTTTCTCATCCTTCTAATACTATATTCTGGGTGTAAAAATAAAGTTTCTTCTATATAATATTACTTCATATCATTTTTTGTTCTTTAAACTTTCAAGCCATACAACCAGAACTGATATATCTGACGGAGAAACTCCCGAGATACGCGAAGCTTGTCCAAGAGATTTAGGTTGAATTTCATTAAGCTTCTGTCTTGCTTCAAGACGCAGACCGTGAATATCGGAATAGTCCTGATTTTCGGGAAGCAGCTTTTCCTCCATTTTCTTAAACTGCTCCACCTGCGCAATCTGACGCTTTATATACCCGTCATATTTCAGCTTTATCTCAACCTGCTCGCAAACATCATCAGGTAACGGTGAGCGCTCGTGGTCAACCTCTGCGAGCTTTTCATAATCAAGCTCGGTACGCTTAAGCATATCGCTGAGTCTTATACCTGTTTTCACAGTTGAGGAATTATATTTTTCTAATAGAGGATTTGCTTCTTTGGGAGGAATGATTATATTAGAAACTCTTTTTACCTCATTTTCTACAAGCTCCATCTTATTAAGAAACTTCTGATACCGCTCCTCGCTTATAAGACCAACTCTGTAACCCATCGGGGTAAGACGTTCGTCCGCATTGTCCTGTCTTAAAAGCAGACGGTATTCAGAGCGCGAGGTCATCATTCTGTAAGGTTCGTTTGTTCCTTTTGTGATGAGGTCGTCTATCAGAGTGCCGATATATCCGTCGGAACGCTTCAGGGTAAGCGGTTCCTCGCCTTTTAACTTCAGCGCGGCGTTTATTCCAGCAATTAGTCCCTGCGCTGCCGCCTCCTCATATCCCGATGTTCCGTTAAACTGGCCTGCGCCGTAAAGCCCGTTTATCTTTTTAAATTCAAGAGTGCTGTTTAGTTGAAGCGGATTACAGCAGTCATACTCTATCGCATACGCACTGCGCATTATCTCTACATTTTCAAGTCCTTTAATACTACGGTACATCTGAAGCTGCACATCCTCCGGCAGACTTGTGGAAAAGCCCTGAACGTACATTTCCTTTGTGTCAAGTCCCATAGGCTCGATAAAAAGCTGATGTCTCGACTTATCCGCAAAGCGTACCACTTTATCCTCTATTGACGGGCAGTATCTCGGACCTACACCCTCAACCAGTCCGCCATACATTGCGGAACGGTGAAGATTTTCATGTATAATCCGATGCGTTTCCTCATTAGTGTACACAAGATGACAATTCACAAGGTTTTCGCCTATATCCTCAGTTTCAAATGAAAATGGCACAATCTTGCTGTCACCCTCTTCCGGTTCCATTTTATCAAAATCAACCGTGTCAGCGTGTATTCTCGCCGGAGTACCGGTTTTAAAGCGTCTTAGCTCCACTCCGATTCTGCCTAAGTTTTCCGAAAGCGCATTCGCGGGGAACATTCCATCAGGACCGCTTTCACGCGAGTAGTCTCCGATAAGTATCTTTCCTTTAAGATACGTTCCGCTTGCGATTATAACAGCTTTCGCCTTATAAGTGACACCCGTATGAGTGACAACACCTGTGACGCTGTTTCGGTCATCTGTAAGAATATCCACTATCTCGGCTTGCTTTATCTGCAAATTCTCCTGATTTTCCAGACGCTTCTTTATTTCCGCATGGTATTTTTTTCTGTCAATCTGCGCCCGCAAAGAATGCACCGCGGGGCCTTTTCCGCGATTGAGCATTTTTGATTGGATAAAGGTTGCGTCAGCCGCCTTGCCCATTTCACCGCCTAACGCGTCAACCTCGCGGACAAGATGACCCTTTGCCGTACCGCCTATACTCGGATTACACGGCAGGTTTCCTATCGCGTCAAGACTGATTGAAAACATTACCGTTTTCATACCAAGTCTTGCCGCTGCCAAAGCTGCCTCACAGCCCGCGTGACCGCCACCTATTACGGCAACATCATATTCACCCAAAATCATTCTGTTTCTTCCTCTCCGATATACTCAATCTTCGGCTGTTTCTTCTTCATGTCGCGGAGAATTGAACGCTCAATAACTCTCGCCGCATAGAACTCGCCCGGGTAACGCGTTACGCACAGTCCGAACACCGCGATAATAAGCGCGGCGGCTATAGGATTAACAACCGAGAACACAAGCGCCAGAACCGCAACTTCGACAGCTAAAGTGAAAACATTTCCCGGAAGCTTTGCAAACGTAATAAGCAGCGCGTTTTTATACAGCGCGCCTATTTTACATTCAAAAGTAATCATTATCTGATACAGATACGGATGCATCATTGTATATATTATAAATACAAGCGCCATAATATAAGTAAGAAGCATCCATAAAATACTTCCCGTATCCGTATACAACAGGTAATAGAAATGCGCCGCGTTCAGACCAAAAAAGAGAACAACAGCGTCAACGAGAACGACAAACATACCCTGTTTGAAGTTCTCCTTGATTTTGTCCACACCATCGCTTGCTATCCATGCATGTTCACCGCGCGTGAAACAGCGGTTTATATATGCGTACGCGGCTGAGGCGGGACCGGAACCCCAAAGAGTGAATATTCCTGTCGCAAACAAAAACTGAAGCATAACCTGTATACTTCCCTCAAGCTCTTCAACACTAATCCCTTCGCTTGTGCCAATCAGACTATTTGTTATCCTGGTAACTATACCGGTGCTATTGAGAATTATACCGCCAAAGAAATACAAAACAGCTATCCACAGTATGCTCGTAATTGTATACAGGCAGTTTGCTCCGAGAAACTTTGTGAGTTTGTGTATAATGATATCAAAAAACAAGAAAAAGCCTTTCTTTTTCGGCTCGTTTTTGTCCACGCCCTTACCGGGCTTCATATATCCTCCTCCGAATAATCCCATCGGTATCTCTCCTTTACTATACTCTAAAAAAGCTTAATATTAATAGAATATATTGTAACATAAATTTTTTTGTGTTACAATATCTAAGAGATAATATTTAACTAATATTTTTATTCACGCAATTTAAAGTCACAGTCTTATTGACAAAACTTACCAATTAAAATATAATAATCCTATAAATTAAAGAAAGAGAGCGAGTATATGCAGGATGGTGTAAAACTTGAACGTAAAACCAAAGAAGAGCTTAAACAAATTGCACAGGGGCTGGGAATAGAAAAAATTTCCGCGCTCAAAAAAGATGAAATTATAGCTTTGATACGTGAGAAGCGCGAACAAATGGCGCAGGAAGCAAAGCAAAATGCACAACCGAAAAAACGCGAGCGTCCGGCGGACGTCGTAGAAGTAAAGGGTATTCTTGACGTAATGGCGGACGGGTTCGGATTCTTACGCGTAGAAAATTACTTATCAAGCAAAAATGATATTTACGTTTCACCAACACAAATAAGACGCTTCAATTTGAAAACAGGTGATGAACTGGTTGGTGACTGCCGCCCGTCACAGGACGAGGATAAGTATTCGCCGCTGCTGTTCGTTAAAACAATAAACGAGGACCCTATAGATGTGGCTCTACGCCGCCGTCCGTTTGAGAGACTTACTCCTATTTATCCGACAGAAAAATTATCGTTGGACACAGGAGAGAGAGAAAAGCTTGCTTCAAGACTGATTGACATTGTGACGCCAATCGGCAAGGGACAGCGCGGTATGATTGTCGCGCCGCCAAAAGCAGGTAAAACAACGATTATAAAGCAGGTTGCGCAGTCGATATCGAAAAATCATCCTGATGTAAAGCTTATCGTGCTTCTGATTGATGAGCGTCCCGAGGAGGTTACGGATATCAAGCGCTCCATTGACGGAGAGGTTGTTTATTCCACGTTCGACCAGATGCCGGAAAACCACTGCAAGGTTGCGGAAATGGTGCTTGAAAGAGCGTCGCGTCTTGTTGAGCAGAAAAAGGACGTTGTTATACTTCTTGACTCGATAACACGTCTTGCGCGCGCGCATAACCTGACAGTTACTCCGACAGGCAGAACACTTTCGGGCGGTCTTGACCCTGACGCGCTTTTTAAGCCGAAGAAGTTTTTCGGCGCGGCGCGTAATATTGAGGAAGGCGGAAGCCTTACGATTCTCGCAACAGCGCTTGTGGAAACAGGCAGCCGTATGGACGATGTTATTTTTGAGGAGTTCAAGGGTACGGGTAATATGGAATTGAAGCTGGACAGACTTTTGCAGGAAAAGCGTATTTTCCCGGCGATAGATATTCTGAAATCCGGTACGCGCCGCGAGGAGGACTTACTTGACGAGCGCGAGCTTACCGCAAGCCGCATTATCCGCCGCGAAATGGGCAGAAGCATGAATTCAGAAACAATGTCAGGTCTTTTGCAGTATCTTAAGAATACAAGAACAAATAAAGAATTTGTTGAATTGATGATTAAAAATTACGGAAAATAACAAAACTCTCCTTTGGCAGTCAGCAATAAAATAGTATAATAAGTACTTTTATGACAGGGTGTAAGAAAAGGCATATCGCACAAAACACGATATGCCTTTTTATGTATGTGTGTTACAATTTGAGGCTCAATTCAAACTCCAGTAGTTTTCAAGATTGATGAAGTCTTTTCCGTCTGTAGCAATACGTGAAAATCCCGAAACACTTTCTGGTTTATGATAATCATAAAAATATATATAATTTCCGTATACATAAATCTCATTGTATATATTATCTTTAAGCAATACAGGATATTCAAAATTCTTAGTCAAACGAACAAGAGAACAAGTATTATAATTTTCGTAGTCTGTATTATCGATATTATAAGTTATAAAAATACTGTTATCTGTAACTTGTATTGCGCGTATTTCTTTGTCAAACGAAAATAGTTTTTCTTCGTTTGTTTTATAATTATATACAATTATACCGATAGGCTTTAACGGGGTTCTTTCGTCTGTATATTCATTTACAGCGATATAATAATTTTCTTCGTCCAAAGCTGAAGCTGTGATAAATTTATCTGTTATTTCCTTTTCACTTCTGTCTTTTAACGAAATAATTTTATTTTCGGAAAAAATCAAATCGTCTTTTACGAAGTTGACCCATAACAATGTTGATTGATAGATTTGTTTCTTATCGGTTCCATCAAGATTCATTGTATAAATTCCGTGTTTATCGGGATTTTCGTTTCGTGGGTCAGGGAGAAATCCATAGTAAATTTTATTATCAGCTATAAGGCAATCAGCAACATCAGTTTCAGTCAAATCGCTTATTTCGTGAGTATCCAGGTCTATACACTGATAATGCAAATTATCGGATAATCCCCGCGTATAGAATTTATTATCGACAACAGCCATTTCATTTCCGCTGCCGAACGACAAATCCTCCCGGGTTAAATCTTCTGCAAAACGATATGTAGTTGTATCATCATGTGTGTATATATAATTACCGTCTGTTGTAGTTATAGAATATGTACCTTGAATACACGGCTTATAAGATGGCTGTTTAGAATATAATAATACGGTTTGTTCTTCTCCGCTCCATAACACATCACATCCGGAATATTCGCTTATAATTCTGATTGGCACATAAGTAGTCGAATTGATGAGTTCAGGTGCTATATCGGAACTAACAATCTCATTATTGATTGAAATTTCGGTGTTATCAATTTGTAAGCGCATAGTTGTGTCTGGCTTTTGAGCAAGGATAGATTTATCCTTATCATTCCAAGAGACTTCATAACCTAAAGTTTCAAATATTTTTCTGAATGGTATAAGAGTTCTGTCATTTTCTATTATTGGCGGCACTTCAAAGTCCAGTTTTTCTCCGTCCATTACAACATTAATATCTTTTGCTGAAACTGTTATACTACTCATAATGATAATTAAAAGTGTAAAAATAAATATTTTTTTCATCAATCTAAATCATTCCTTTATCAAACTGTAAAATTCTTTTCTGAGTTCATGGTCGGTGTCGAACAGACCGCGAATTGCGCTTGTGCGGGTTTTCGCGCCGCGTGATTTTATTCCGCGCGCCGTCATACAGCTATGCTCACCCTCGACAACGACTATAACATCCTCTGTTTCGCATACCTTCTGCATAATATACGCGATATCAGCGCAGATTCTTTCCTGAAGCTGCAAGCGTTTTGCTACCATATCGCATATACGCGCGATTTTGGAAAGACCTATAACCTTGCCGTTCGGGATATATCCTACATGACATCTCATGTTGTACATCAAAGCGAGATGATGCTCGCAGTAGCTGAAAACCTCAATATCCTTTACTATTACAAGGTCGTTCGATTGCACATCCTCAAAGCACTTGTTAAACATATCTGCAATCTCATCATTGGTGTAGCGCATACCCTCGAAAATCTCGTCATACATACGCGCCACTCTGTCGGGAGTTTCCTTTAGTCCCTCTCTTTCGGGGTCATCGCCAAGCTCCGTTATAATTGTACGGATTGCGTCTTTTATTTTTTCATGATTAAATTCCTTTTTCATTTAAACACCCCTCTCATCCGGGTCCCAGACTATCTTGTGAAGCTGCACCTGAAGCCGCGCATCAAACAGAGCCGGTTCATTTAGTATAACATTAACCAAATCGCTGTTATCATACATACCGTAAACCGCACCGATAAAAATATGCGGCATTTCCTGATAAACCTTTCTAAGCTTTTTGACTATTTCTATCATAAGCTTTATATCCTCATCTCTGCCGACAACAAATTTGATAACATCACATGGCTTTAAGTTGAGGAAATTATTCCATATCATTTTATCATCCATACCGCTTGACGGCAGCTTATAGTCAATAGTGAAAAACAGCTTATCATCACGCGGAATATTTGTGATATCCGCCGCGCCGTTGGTTTCCACATTCACTTCACAGCCTATATCCATGAGTTTCTTTATAAGCTCAACACTATCCTTATGCACAAGCGGCTCGCCGCCCGTCAACGTCACACGGTTATAGCTTCTGTTCACCTTTGAAACGATTTCATCAATCGTCATTTCCGTATATTCGCATGGCTCTTCCTCGCCGAAAAGCGCGTATGCAGTATCGCAGTACGTACAGCGCAGATTGCAGCCCGCAAGACGAATGAACGTCGCCGGCTGTCCTGTGCGTATTCCCTCGCCGTCTATGCTGTCAAATATTTCAACTATCTTCATAATGTCACCTCACAGAAGTGTCGGCATTGGCGCAGGTGTTTTGATATAGCTTGCAACGTTATCCTGACTTTCCTGTACATCAACACGGTAACAGAACGGCGCGAGTTCATCACATATATACTTTGCCAGATTTTCCGCCGTAGGGTTAAAATCCACCACTTCGTTTATAACCTTGTGGTCAAACCTGTCCTGTATTTTTTTCTTTATATGCGTGAAGTCCATGACCATTCCGTTTTGGTCGAGCGTTTCCGAACGCAAATACACATCCACAATCCAGTTGTGACCATGCAGATTAGTGCATTTCGATTCATAATCAAGCTTTAAATAATGCGCCGCGCTTATTTCAAGGCGCTTTTTTACCTCGTACATATTTTTACTCCTATTACCCGATTGATTTTTCAATTTCTCCGATTATCCACGCAATCGCGTTCTTATCGCACGGAGGCGCGGTGAAATCCGCCACCGCCTTTACCTCGTCCGCCGCGTTTTCGACCGCATAGCTCACGCCCGCTGCCTTTAGTAAATCAATATCATTAAAATGATCTCCCGCGGCGATTACATGGCTTTTTTCTATCCCGAACATATCCGCTATTATACCGAGAGCCTTACCCTTTGACGCGTCGTCGGGAACGATATCGAAAAACTCGTCACCGCTGCGTACAGCGTGACCGCTGTCATATTGGCGGTATATCGGTATATACTCGTCTATTACTTCCTTTGTGCTTATCATCAAAAGCTTAGTCCACGGCAGCGTCCATGCCTCGTCCGTCATTTCGCTTACCTTCGCGTCCCTGAGCTTTTTGAGCCTGTCGGTCAAGTGACATTTCGCATACACATAAACGTCATCACCGCTGCATATTTCAAAGCCCAGAAACGGATATTTTTCGCGCATGATTTTAACCGCGTTTTTTCTCTCGTCCGCAATGTGCCACTCATGCAGAACAGAGCCGGTGTTTAAATCATATATTATCGCGCCGTTCTGTAATATTGCCGGCGCGTTTATCGCTAAGCCTTCAATTTTATCCCTCGCTGTGACCGCGCCGCGTCCCGTGGCGACAGTGAACCGTCCGCCGTTGTCCGTGAAATACTTCACCGCGCGTAAGTTTTCTTCCGATATTGCGCTGCGCCTATTCATCAGCGTGTTGTCCATATCCGTTACAAGCAGATATCCTTCAAAGTACATGATTTATCTCACCTCAATATTTCAATTATATCCGTCAATTTTATTCCTGCTTTATCATTTTACTAAGACGGAGAAGTGATACAATCATTTCTTCCTTTGTCAATGTATCCTTAGGGTTAAATTTATCATCTGATTTCCCGAACATTATACCAGAGTTATACATTGCGTTCACATCATCGACAGCCCAGTCAGATATGTCGTTTAAATCTGAATAAACATGCGCCGAAAAATCCCGATTCAGTCCAAGTATATCCATTGAATTTGATAGTATTTTAGCAAGTTCCTCACGTGTGATTGAATCATACGGATAGAATTCTGTTTCCGATTTACCGTTTATCACTTTTAATTGATAAAGATTTCCTACAGCTATATCTGATATATCTTTAAAAGGATAATCATACAAGTTTACAGCTTGTTCTATCTCTTTAACAGTTAAAAGATTATTAAGTAACTGACAAACCTCTAAACGGCTGATGTTACCATTATAATTAATTCTGTGTAATTCCGGCAGAAGTCCTTCCTCTGCGGCAGTATTGATATCTGCCTCCGCCCATGAAGACGGCATTGCTATAACATCATCTGCGAGTACTAATTTACCTGTGTCAAGACCATATAAACAATTGACTAAAGTACTAAATTCAGCATTATCAACCTCAAAAAACTCACCGTTGTATAACAGACTCTGCGAATCAAAAGACCAAACTATTTCCTTTCCGAAAATATCGGTAATACACATTTTATATTTCGGTGTATATTCAAAATCCCGGTTTTCTGTTTTTTTAAACCTAAAAGAGTTAAGTGCATGACAAATATATTCCATCTCATTTTTTTTTGATGAGATATACATGAAATGCTGTGTATCCTTCTCCGTTACTGAATAACTAAAATTAGACTCTTCCTGCCATGTAGTAATAGGACCGCCGCCGGCTGAAAATAATATTAAATCTATTTCATTGCTGTTAAAATCAGGGCGGTATTCCCCATTTTTCACAAGATTAAGAACGTAGATATATTCTCTGAGCGGGTCAAAATCGGCAGATTTAACACCGTATTTTTTTTCATTGTAATTTAATATGCCGTCAAAATACAATTCTTTTTTTTCTCCATTGTTATCAGTAATACATATATGATATATTGTAGTATTTTTATTTTCGTCTGTACTTTCACCATCTGTAAATGTGTAAGTATTGAGCATATTACAAATATTCGCAATTTCATTTTCATCTGTGGCAGTATATCTAAAGTTATATTGTGACATTTGACGATTTTCATTAACGGCGGAAAAATCTATTGAGGTTATTGTGCCACTATTCAGATTAAGACGATAATCATTTTTTTCTTCTTTTAGACTATAAATATACTTTGCCAAAAGTTCAAAATAAGCATAACCGATACTGTATAATTTATCCTCTTCAAAATTTTTAGCATTATCATGATAATATAAATTTCTTGTTTCCCCATCAGAACTCATGAGTCTTATAGTATATTCCAACTCATCACTTGCAAAAGTATTATCATTATCATCTATAAAAACAAAGGAGTTAAGTATATTACAAATATACTTAATTTCATTCTCTTCTTCGACAGTATAATTAAAATGAACACTACTTTCAGGTACTTCCACAGGAGACGGACCTCCTCCGTATACTGAAAAATATATTGACACTATTTTATCACTATCTATATTAAGGCGATACTCTCTATTTTTCGCAAATGTAGTTATTTGACAGCAAACAATAACAGCAGACAAGACAAATGCAAATAATTTTTTCATACATAACTCCTCTTACTTTTTCATATCCAAAAATCCTTCGTAGCCCCTGCGTCTTAATGTACACGCGGGGCAATGACCGCAGCCCTGACCCAATACGCCGTTATAGCAGGTCAGCGTTTTATTATAGACTATATCCAACACGCCCAAATCATCAGCCATTTTCCATGTTTCGGCTTTATTTATCCACATCAGCGGCGTGTGAATTACAAAATTATAATCCATCGCTAAATTAAGCGTTACATTAAGTGACTTAACAAAAATATCGCGGCAGTCGGGATAGCCGGAAAAGTCTGTTTCGCATACGCCCGTTACTATCTCCGTTGCGCCGTGTGTTTTCGCGTAAATTGCGGCATAGCTTAAAAATAACAGGTTTCTTCCCTCGACAAATGTGTTTGGCGGCGCGCCCTCAGGCTTTGTTTCCTCAACCGGAATATCCTCGCGCGTGAGTGAGTTTGCGCTAAGCTGATTTATAACCGGAGTTGGGACTACCTCATACGGAATGCCCGCGTCAGCGCATATTTCTTTTGCGCATTCAAGCTCCAGCTTGTGACGCTGACCGTAATCAAAACCCACAGCCGAAACGTTCTCTTTTCCGAATCTGTCTATCGCCCAGAATAGACAGGTTGTGCTGTCCTGCCCGCCGGATAAAACTACTATTGCCTTCTTCATGGTAATCTCCATAGCCTTTCTGCCCACAAGTCATATCAAATTTTAACACACCTATCGTGGGCAGATAAGGTGTTAAATGGAGATTATGCCCATGTGCGATTTTTGAGCTTGCGAGAAAATACTCGCACGGGCAATCAAATCATATAACGTGATTTATCACGTTATATCTCCTTCAAGCTTTCAAAAAGTCTTTCTTCCGCAATTTTTTCGTACTTCGTCCCCTTTTCGCCGTAGTTCGCAAACGGATAAATCGCTATTCCTCCGCGCGGTGTGAAAATTCCTTTTACCTCAATATACTTCGGTTCCATGAGTTTCACAAGGTCTTTCATAATTATATTAACGCAGTCCTCATGGAAATCACCCTGATTGCGGAAGCTGAAAAGATACAGCTTTAATGATTTACTCTCAACCATTCTGGTATTCGGGATATAGTTTATAACTATCTTTGCAAAGTCCGGCTGTCCGGTGATAGGACACAATGACGTGAACTCGGGACAGTTGAAAGTTACCATATAATCATTATCAGGGTGCTTGTTCACAAACGTTTCAAGCACCTCGGGAGCATACGTATCCTTATATACTGTTTTTTTATTTCCTAAAAGGGATAAACCCTCTGTTTCAGATTCATTTCTCGGCATAAATTTTTCTCCTTTTTGCGATAAATTGAAATTTGTTGGCGCGTGTTGAGTCGTGACAGGGGGACAGTTCTCCTGTCACAGGTGTATGACAGAGAAAACCGTCCCCGCGGTCACTCCGGCAACAACACAGGATATTACCTCATTAGACCCTCCACCACGCTTCGCGCGGTCCCCCTCCCTCCAAAAATCCTTAGGATTGTTGGAGGGAGGCTTACACATGCCATCAACACACCGACAACTTTTTATCTGCATTTTATTCCATCAACCATCTTAGCTTCTGCTCTGTGGCGTGTTTCATTATATTCTCTAATTCCGCCCTGTCGTTATTCTCCACCGCGTCGGCAATCTTGCCAAGACTGTCCTGCATCTCGTGTATTCTCTTAACAAGCGCGTCTTTGTTTTCAACAAACAGCTCGCTCCACATTTCGGCATTTATAACCGCGACACGCGTACAGTCACGAAGGCTTCCCGCGCTGAAATATGTTGACCGCGCAATCATCGGATTATCGCACAGCGCGACAGCGACAACATGCATAAGCTGACTTGTGTACGCGATTATCTCGTCATGCTCCTTTGGAGTTGTGGTTACTATATGCTTGCAGCCTATATACTCCGCCAATTCACGCACAAGCGCGACATTTTCCGGCTTGTTATCCGGAGTCGGAGTGATAAGAAATGATGCTTTGTTGAAAAGCGTGTCTGTTGAGCTTTGATATCCGCCGACCTCGCGTCCCGCCATAGGATGCGCGCCGATAAAATCCACATCTTCGGGAAGGATTTTTTTAAGCTCCTCAACCATAAAGGTCTTTACTCCCGAAACATCCGTTATAACCGCGCCCTTTTTAATGCGCGAAATGTTATCGCGCACCATATCCACATTAAGTTGCGGGTACAGGCACAGAATTATTAAATCCGCGTCCTCCATTGCGTCTCCCGGGTTAGAGTACCCTTCGTCAATCGCGCCGTCCTGCTTTGCAAGATGAAGTATTTCCGCCGTTCTGTTATACGCCGCAATTGTGCAGTTATGAAACCCGCGCAGTCTGCGCGCGATTGAACCGCCTATTAAACCTAATCCGATTATTGCTATTTTCATTCTAATCTCCATTCTTTTATTTTTTTCTATTCTACCACAAAAACCTGAACTTGTGAATATCTATTTTCAAGCCAATTCCGTCGCGTCCTCTTCGTTAAGAAATGACAAACTTTCTTTTATTCCCGAGGTATAATAAATCTTATTATCATCTGTTATAAAAACAACATCGAAATCACCGTTATCCCGGTAATATTCTATCGCCTTTTCCATACCCATGACAAAAAGCGCGGTAGAAAGCGCGTCGGCTTTTGCAGCGTTATCACATATTATGGAAACAGAGGCAAGACCGTTATTTGCAGGATAGCCTGTTTTCGGGTCAATTATATGATGATATATTTGTCCGTTTTCCTTAAATACCTGTTCATATGAGCCGGAGGTCGCTATGCATTTATCCATTAAATCCAGCGTCGCAATATAGTTATCAGAGTTTTTCGGGTCGGCAATACCAATAAGCCAACGGCTCCCGTCCGGTTTCTTTCCGATTGCCTGAATTGCGCTGCCAAAGGAGATTAAGGCGGATTTTATATTGTTATCTTTAAAAATCTCCGTAAGCTTATCGCTTGCATAACCCTTTGCAATACCGCCCAAATCAAGCATTGCATTATCCTTCAGAGTTATATTATTATCTTTGATTTCAATATTTTTGTAGTTTACTTTTTTTAGCTGTTCCCGTAATTCATTTTCATCAGGGACACGGTAATTTTGTCCGAAAAAGCCCCATGAATCCATAACCGGCGCTATGGTTATATCAAACGCGCCGTCTGTTGAATTGCATATTTCAATCGCGGTATTAATCAGATACGCAGTTTCGTCACTGACATCTCCCGTTCCGTTTTTGTTGAGCGGGAAAATATCTCCGTTTTCGTTTGAGCGTGATAATTCCGTATCAAGGCGGTATATTTCCTCTTCCGCCTCGTCAATAACGTTTGCCGCATTATCTCCGTAAGCCGTAAGCGTTACGACAGTATCCATCGCGGTGATTGTTTTTCTTTCGGGATTTTCATTTCCGCCGCACGCGGTAAGCGCAAAGCAGAGCGGCAAAATCATAAATAATATTATTCGTCTCATTTAATCGCTCCCAACATTTTTTTTATTTTACCGTTGCCGTACTTTAATATCTGCTGTGTCACAAGCCCCGTGAAAGCTCCCGTGATGACAGCCGAGATAAGTAAAACCGGCAGGTACCATACTACCTGGATTGTCCGCGTTATAATAACCGCGGCAAGTATCTGACCGATATTATGACCAATCGCGCCGATTATACTTACGCACCAAATCATATTATCCTTTAAAAACAGCGATAACACCGACATCAATATAAAGCATACTATCCCGCCGGCAAGCGAATACATACAGCTTACTACGCTTCCGGCGAAAATACTGCCGAGAATAACGCGTAAAATCAGAATAATAAACGCGTCCCTCTTGCCAAGCGTAAACAGGGCAAAGAGCGTGACAACATTCGCCAGACCAAGCTTAATTCCGGGGATAGGCGCAAGAGGCGGAATCTGCGCTTCAATTATGAATATCGTCAGAGCAACCGCCGTTAGGACGGCTATAACCGTTATCCTTTTTGCGCTCATTTTCTTTAACCTCCCGTCCGCGCGTCAATATCGCTGTCCGCGCCTGTTATTTCTATTGTTACCTTGTTAGGCAGACACACAATCGGCAAAACGCCGTTATCTATCCAGCCTTGATTTACGCATATTTTATCGGGACAATCCGCGCTTGTTATCCGTATTCTGCCATTTTCGGCTCTGACCGAGTTCTTATGCCCGCTTTCGTCCGTAATCTCAAACTCTATCGGTTCTGTTAGCGTGTCAAGATTTATTTCACGTATAATTTCACCGTTCTGATATATCTTTGCTGTTTTGTGTTCCGATGTGCGCAGATATCTTACCGCCATCACAGCAAAGGAGGACAGCAGCAGTATCGCTAAAACCGAAATTATCGCTTTATTTTTATTCATTATCATATTATTTACCTTTATATATTTCAACGCAGTCCTCAATGTTTTCTCAAGCGTTAAAAGTGTTGCTTTTGATAATATTGTACCACACAATTTATTAAAAAGCAAACATCCTCGTTATCGTCGCAGATTTGCAGTGTTAAACGCAGCTTACCAATATTTCAAAAATCGTTTAAATATATGTCTTTTTCTTTACTGCTATTGACGCAGTACATTGATAAATGATAAAATATAATAGAATATTTATAGCCTGAGGATAGGAGAAAAATATGTGGAGTGCAGATAAATGGACCGATTACAGCCTTTGTGACAGCGCTGACGGGGAAAAATTAGAATACTGGGGCAAATACCTTTTGCGCCGGCCCGACCCGCAAGCGGTCTGGAGCGTTAAGTCCTCTAAGGAATGGGACAAGGCGGACGCGTGGTATCACCGTTCAAAATCAGGCGGCGGAAGCTGGCAGTTTCTCAGTAAAAAACTGCCCGAACGCTGGACAATTAAATACCGTAATCTCACATTTAATATAAAACCGATGGGCTTTAAGCATACCGGCCTTTTCCCCGAGCAGGCGGTTAACTGGGACTGGTTTTCCGGGCTTATCAAGAATTCGGGTGAAAAAATCCGCGTCCTTAACCTGTTCGCCTATACAGGCGGCGCGACTGTCGCGGCGCTGGAAGCGGGCGCGGAGGTTGTGCATGTGGACGCGTCCAAGGGCATGGTAACATGGGCAAAGGAGAATGTGGTATCATCAGGACTTCAGGACAGACCTGTAAGGTATATAGTAGACGACGTGGTTAAGTTCGTGCAGCGCGAACATAGACGCGGGCGCGAATATGACGCGATTATAATGGATCCGCCCTCCTACGGCAGAGGACCGTCGGGCGAGGTGTGGAAAATTGAAAACGAGCTTTATCCGCTGATTGAGGAGTGCATGAAGATATTATCACCGCACCCGCTGTTTTTCCTTATAAATTCCTACACAACAGGACTGAGCGCACAGGTGCTCATAAACGTGCTTACAATGACTGTAGGGAAAAAATACGGCGGAAAAATCACCGCGGACGAGATAGGCTTACCGATGAAAGCAAATAACCTGATACTTCCCTGCGGCATCAGCGGACGATGGGAGCGCGGATAAGAAATGATAGAAACACAAAATCTTTCCTTTGCATACCATAGCGATGATGAAGACGCTGCCACGGCGGAAAAAGTTTTAAAGGATATAAACTTAAAAATAGAAAAAGGCTCTTTTACCGCCATACTGGGGTCTAACGGCAGCGGAAAATCCACGCTTGCAAAGCATTTTAACGCTATTCTTCTGCCGACTCTCGGTAAGGTATATGTAAAGGGTATGGATACGGCTTCGGCGGAAAACATTTTTTCGATACGTTCTTCAGCCGGAATGGTTTTTCAGAACCCGGACAATCAGATGGTCGCGGCGATAGTTGAGGATGAGGTGGCGTTCGCGCCGGAAAATCTCGGCGTTGAGCCTGAGGAAATCCGCCGCCGCGTGGATGAGTGTCTTGAAGCTGTTAACATGACAGATTATGCTTCAAGCACACCGTCAAAGCTTTCCGGCGGACAAAAGCAGCGCGTCGCGATTGCCGCGGTGCTTGCGATGAACCCCGAAATACTTATCCTGGATGAACCGACAGCGATGCTTGACCCGAAGGGCAGAAGCGAGGTTATAAAGACAATAGAAAAGCTTAATAAAGAAAACGGCATAACCGTTGTGCTTATAACTCATTACATGGACGAGGCGGCAAGAGCGGACAGAGTGATTGTAATTGACGATGGCTTAGTTTCGCTTGACGGCACACCTCATGAGGTTTTTTGCAATGTGGAAAAACTTAAAGCCATAGGTCTTGACGTGCCGCAGGTGACACTCCTCGCATATGAGCTTCAAAAGCGCGGCATAGAAATAAACAAAAGCGTGCTTACCGTTGAAGAATGCTTCGCGGAGCTTTTAAGAGTTTCGGGAGGTATGGGAAAATGATTAAGGTTGAAAATTTAAGCTATACCTATCAGCCCGGCACACCATTTGAACATCACGCGCTTTTTGATGTTAATCTTGAAATTGCGGACGGAACGCTTACCGCGCTTATAGGTCATACCGGCAGCGGCAAGTCCACACTGATACAGCATTTTAATGCGCTTATGAAACCGACTGAGGGAAGAATTTTTGTAAGCGGAATTGACATTACCGCGCCGAAAACGGATTTAAAGCTCCTGAGGCGTAAGGTCGGTCTTGTTTTTCAGTATCCGGAGCATCAGCTTTTTGAAGAGACCGTATATAAGGATATAGCGTTCGGTCCGAAGAACATGGGGCTTAGTGAAAATGAAATTGACGAAAGAGTAAAAAGAAGCGCCTATCTTGTCGGACTTAAGGAAAAATATCTTGACCGTTCGCCGTTCGATTTGTCCGGCGGACAGAAACGCCGCGCGGCTATCGCGGGCGTAATAGCAATGAACCCTGAGGTTCTTATACTCGACGAGCCTACGGCAGGACTTGACCCGAAAGGCAGAGACAGTATCTTGGCAGTGATAAAAAGGCTTCATGAGGAAAACAAAGATATGATAATTATCTTTGTGTCACACTCAATGGAGGACGTGGCAAAAACAGCCGAGAATATAATCGTTATGAACGAGGGGAAAGTGGAGACCAAAGGAACTGTGGCGGAGGTCTTTTCCAAAACACAGCGTTTACAGGAAATAGGTCTTAACGTGCCGCAGATAACGCTTCTTGCAGATAAGCTGAAAAAAGCGGGATTTAAATTACCCGATGATATTTACACTGTAAACTACGCCGCGGACGCTATAGCAAAAACTTTAGGAGGTGGCGGAAATATTTAAAGATATAATAATCGGACAGTATATTCCGGGAAAATCACCTCTGCACAGACTCAACCCGGTTGTGAAAATAATATTTGCCGTTGCTTACATTGCGGTATTGTTTCTTATAGATAAACCGATTCCTTATTTTATATTTACTTTATATACGCTCACGCTTGTTATCATAAGCGGGATTAATATAAAAATAATTTTAAAGGGAATACGTCCGATGCTGTGGATTTTTATATTCACTGCGGTACTCAACGTATTTATGACTCCCGGCGAAACGATATGGTCTGTGCCTGTTTTTTCGTGGAGTCTGAAAATCACAAAAGAGGGCGTTTATGCGGGAGCGATGATAACGGTAAGGCTTCTTTATCTTATTACCGGCACATCACTTCTAACGCTTACCACATCACCGCTTCAGCTTACGGACGGAATTGAAAAGCTTTTAAGTCCGCTAAAAAAAATAAAGGTACCGGCAAGTGAAATAGCGATGATGATGACGATTGCGATACGCTTTATTCCGACGCTTGCGGAGGAAACGGATAAGATTATGAAAGCGCAGACAGCGCGCGGCGCGGATTTTCAGTCAGGGAATATTATAAAACGCGCAAAGGCTATGGTACCTCTATTAGTTCCTCTGTTTATAAGCGCGTTCCGCCGCGCGGACGAGCTTGCCACGGCAATGGAGGCGCGCTGCTACGTGAGCGGAGCAAAACGCACGCGGATGAAAGAAACCAGGTTCACGTTTCTTGATATAAGGGCATTAATAATATTTTCAGTTGCATGCGCCGCGCTTATTGCGGCACAGCATTGGATATATCTTTAGATTGAATTTTAGTATGGGAAATGATATAATGAATATTAAACTCAGACTTCAATATGACGGTACGGCATACCACGGCTGGCAGATACAGAAAAATAGTATGACTGTACAGGAAACCGTAACAAAAGCTATTGAAAAAATCACAGGCGAAAAGGTGACAGTTACAGGCTGCGGACGAACCGACACGGGTGTTCACGCGGAAAATTACGTTTGTAATTTCCACACAAACGCGTCCATTCCTGCGGAAAAAATTCCCTATGCTTTAAATACTGTCTTGCCAAACGATATAGTAGCTTCAGGCGCGGAGGAAACAGACGATGATTTTCACTCGTCACGAAGCGCCCTGAAAAAAAGGTATGTGTATAGAATATTAAACCGAGAGTTTCCCGACGCTGTGCTTTGCCGCTATGCGTGGCATTATAAATATCCTCTTGATACAGATAAAATGCAAGAGGCGGCAAAAGCGTTTTTAGGCGAGCATGATTTTATAGGGTTTGCATCAAGCGGTTTTTCAGTAAAAACAACCGTAAGGGAAATTTATTCTTTAGATGTTTCGCGTGAAAAAGACCTGATAACTATTGACATAACGGGAAACGGGTTTTTATATAACATGGTGCGTATAATAACGGGCACTCTTGTATATGCCGGGAATGGGAGAATAAACGTTTCCGATATACCTGATATAATAGCTTCAAAAGACCGTAACCGCGCCGGCATAACCGCGCCGCCTGAGGGACTTTGCTTAAAGGAGGTGTATTATCGGTGAAAAAGGATAATGACATTATAAATGAAAGTTCGATTAATGACCTTATCCGATATTCAGAAAATGAAGAAAAAAATAATACACCTGAAAAAACTGATTTTTCAGATGATTTAAATAAAACAGGATATACGAAAGAAAAAAAGTCCGCGAAGCGGGTAAAAGACAATATTGATAATGACTATGTTCATTACAGAAAAGATTCCGGTGGTACAAAAAAGGGTGTTATTGTCGGAATAATTATAGGATTAATTGTCGTTATTATTTTCATAAGTGTAGACTCAGAGTTATCCGGAAAATATAAAAATAATTTTCTCAGTAATTTCTCCAATATTTTAAGAAATTTTAAACAGGATGAAGATGCTTTAATTCCGATGCCTACTCCCGGTATACAGTACAGAACCGAAATTGCCGGAAACACAATCATATCAATGGAGAAAGCAAATGAAATGAAGTTTGTTCCGTATAAAGACGGTATACTTTGCGCGAATACGAATTATATGTCATACATAGACATGACGGGAAAAATTGTGTGGAAAGAGGAAACGGCAATTGTAAATCCTATCCTGAAAGCCGCCGGTAGCTATATTCTGCTTGCGGAAAACGGCAGGAGCAAGATATGTCTTTATAATGACAGAAAGCTTGTTTACGAAACTGACGATCCCGATACAATATTGGCGGCAAAATTATCTTCAAACGGAGATGTGGTTATTGTTACGGATAAGGCCTCATACAAGGGAGGAATATCCGTATATAATAAAACAGGCGCGCAGATTTTTTCATGGGCATCCGGCAGTGATACGGTTATAAGCGCGGATATTTCCTCCTCGTCAAGACGCGTTGGTGTCGCGCTTTTAAACACAGATACATATGCAAAAAGCGTAATACATCTTTTTAATGTCAATGAAACAGACAGCTACGCTAAAATAGACGTTGATAATACTGTCGTTTTCGATGTCGAATTTACCGGTGATACATTAAATGTAACCGGCGACAACAGAATTATCGGTGTATCGGCAGCAGGAAAGCTCTTATATGACAACACCTTTGAAAATGTGCAGCTTATTCATTCTGCTATAGACGAGAAGGGAAATAAGATTTTATCGTTTGATGATGGAAATACTCCATTAATCAGTGTTTATTCCGGTAAGGGTAAGCTGAAGAACAGCGTTGCTCTTACAGGAGAAATTGATTTAATCGATATAAATAAAAAAAATGCTCTTTTCAATATCGGCAGAGATATCTACTTCGGAAAACTGAATTCAAAGTATATGACAAAGTATACCGCGACAATGGATATACGAAATCTGTATATTATATCGGATAACTCTTTCGTCATTGTATACTCGAACAGTATTGAAGTTATTACAATTTAATTAAACGTGAAAAAGAAACAAGCAGATTGCCCTTTTGAGGAACGTCGACGTATATGTATACTTCAAGTAAGGATAAGATGCGCTGTTTATCTTTCACGTTACATGGGGGTTAAGATGAGTATTATCTTGGATATCATTCTTGCGGGACTGATTATAATCGCATTTATAGTCGGGTATCGCAAAGGATTTATAAAATCAGTGTGGAAGATAGCAGCGCTTGTTATTACGATTATTCTCGTGATGATACTTAAAAATCCGACCGCTGAGTTTCTTTCAGGGACTTCTTTTGCAGATACGCTGCATACAAAAATATCCGAATCTGTTTCTGTCCCGTACGGAGGCGGAGTGAATATAACAGATGCTTTAAATCTTCCTGAATTTCTGAAGCCTCAGGTAAGCAGCGGTATAGAAAGCGCCGGGAACGTTGTAACCTCGGTAAACGAGACTACCGCAAATATGCTCACGTCTGTTTTCATAAAGATTATAGCGGGCGCGGGATTGTTTATAGCAATACGTCTTATCCTGATGGCGGCATATATGATAATAAACGGAGCCTCAAAACTGCCGGTGATAAAGGGAGTAAATAAAACGGCAGGCGGATTATTGGGCGTAATTAATATAGTGTTTATCGTTTTTCTTCTGCTCTCGCTTGTGTCTCTTTTTGCAAGCGCGGACAGCGGTTTGTTTGAAATGATAAACAGCACTTACGTTGTTAAATATTTATATAACTATAATATATTACTTCAAATATTTATGAAGATTTAAGGGAGGATTACCGTGATAAATCACGTTAATTAGATTTAATTGCCCGTGCGGGTTTTTTCTCGCAAGCTTCGAAAAAAGCACATGGGCATAATCACCACTTAACGCCTTATCTGCCCACGATAAACGCGTTAGTGATTTAAATTATTAATTGTGGGCAGAAAGGCTATGGTGATTAATAATGTACAGTGACGTAGTAAAAAAAGGTCTGGAAAAGACACCGCACCGCTCGCTTTTCAAAGCGTCGGGATTTACGGATGAGGAATTAAACCGTCCGTTAATAGGCGTTGTCAGCGCTAAAAACGAGGTTATCCCGGGACACATTCACCTGGATAAGATTGCGGAGGCTGTTAAAACAGGCGTAAGAGTAGCAGGCGGAACACCGATTGAGTTCCCTGCAATAGGCGTATGCGACGGTATCGCAATGGGACACAAGGGTATGAAATACTCGCTTGCATCACGTGAGCTTATCGCGGATTCCATAGAATCAATGTCTATCGCGCATGGTTTTGACGCGCTCGTGCTTATCCCGAACTGTGACAAGATTGTGCCGGGAATGCTTATCGCGGCGGCAAGACTGAATATTCCGTCAATCGTTGTCAGCGGCGGACCTATGCTTTCCATGAACTACAACGGCAAGTTCCGTGACCTCAATACAGCGTTTGAGGCAGTCGGCGCGTTCAAGGCGGGAACAATCGATGAAAAAGAGCTTTTAAATCTTGAAGAGGCGGCTTGTCCGTCATGCGGTTCATGCTCAGGTATGTTCACGGCAAATTCCATGAACTGTCTCTCGGAGGTACTTGGTATGGCTCTGCCCGGAAACGGTACAATACCGGCTGTTTATTCAGAGAGAATAAGACTTGCTAAGCACGCGGGCATGAAGATTATGGAGCTTCTCGAAAAGGATATTAAGCCGAGAGATATTATAACACCCGATTCGATATATAACGCACTACGCGTAGATATGGCTCTGGGCTGCAGCACAAACTCAATGCTGCATCTTCCGGCGATAGCTTACGAGGCAAAGGCTCCTATCACGCTTGATTACGCAAACGATATAAGTAAGGAAACACCGAACCTGTGCCATCTTGCTCCTGCCGGCGACCACCATGTTCAGGATTTATACGCGGCGGGCGGCGTTCAGGCGCTTATGAACGAGCTTTCAAAGAAGAACCTCTTAAAGCTTGACACAATAACCGCTACGGGCAAGACTCTCGGTGAAAATATAAAGGACTGCCCTGTTCTTGACTATGAGGTAATCCGTCCTATTGATAACCCGTACAGTGAAACGGGCGGTATCGCAGTTTTAAAGGGTAATCTCGCTCCTGACGGTTCGGTTGTTAAGAGAAGCGCGGTGGCAAAGGAAATGCTTCAGCATGAAGGTCCCGCAAAGGTATATAACAGCGAAGAGGAAGCTATCGCGGCTATTTACGCCGGTGAGATTGTAAAGGGCGACGTTGTTGTTATCCGTTACGAAGGACCTAAGGGCGGACCGGGTATGCGTGAGATGCTTTCGCCTACCTCTGCTATCTGCGGAATGGGACTTGATAAGGATGTCGCGCTTATCACTGACGGACGTTTCAGCGGCGCGACCCGCGGCGCGGCAATAGGACATGTTTCTCCTGAAGCTGCCGAGGGCGGACCAATCGCGCTTGTTGAGAACGGTGATATTATTTCAATAGATATTGATAATTGTCAGATTAACCTCAACATATCAGACGATGAAATAAATAGGCGCAGAGAAAATCTGAAACCGGTTGAGCCTAAGATTAAGACAGGATATCTCAGGAGATATTCAAAAATGGTTTCTTCCGCAATTCAGGGCGCGGTTATGATTGATGATTAATATTATTATAAACAAATTCCACATTATGATTTGTGCCGCCTTAAAGGCGGAGGAATGGAGATTATAATGATTAAAAAGCTTATGCCTTTATTCCTTTCCGTGCTGTGTCTTACATCATGCGCAAATATAAACGGAATAAAGGTAGAAAATCCCGATACTCTTACCGCCGCCGTGCTCTATGCAAACGGAAGCAAAACAGCTCAGAACGCGTATGATACGCTTAAAAAATCGACTGCCGCGGCATTGACGGCTGATATGATAGATATGTCAAAGAGGGCGAATTTATCCCGCTATGACATTCTTTATATTGATAAAAGTATCGCAAATATGCCGTCATTTGACCCGAAAACCATTCAATCCTATGTTTCGGACGGTGGCGGAAGCGTAGTTCTTGATAACGAGCTTTATACTGTATTTGATTCTGATTTTATCGGCGCGGCGGAGTTCCGGCCGCTTGGCGGCTGTCCGATTTATATGGATTATCCGACAGCCGACAGAGATATCAAGAAATTACAGGGAATACTTGCGGATTTGTCGAGACAGTACAGAAACCTTGATGACTTTGATTTTCTTTCACGGAAAAGCTACGGTGTTGGAGTTGTTCCGTCAACAGCGCAATGTATTTCCTTAATGGACAGAATGGGTATTTACACGGTAAATGAGTACGGAAAAGGATACGTGTTTTTCACAAATCCTCTTTTTCCCGGTGGTGCTGATAACTATCAGTCCTTAATCGATTTTAGCGGACTGCTCCGTGATTACTTCGCAGAGTATGTTTCCGTTAAGAAATACGGATATTCCGTTGAAATTATTCCGGGTAGTTTTGCGTCGCCTGCGGCGGCATGGAAGTATATTGATAATATCGATGACAGTACAATGTCCATATTTGAAAAAATGTGTAAGCCGTACGGTCAGACTCCTTCCTTTACCAAACCGGAAAATATTCCATCAGAAGAGCACAGCGGAAAGAAGCTTTCATGTGTATTAAGCGACGGCGGACGTTTTATATTAGATGCCCACGGCGCATACTCCTGCCCTATTGATATTAACGGTGACGGCATAATGGATATTATTTCCGGCAATGCGGACGGAAACCTGTACTACTCTCAGGGCTCGGGAACAGGCATTGATTACAGCTTAAACGCACCTGTTGTTCTTAACGGTACAGACGGAAATCCTGTTTCGGTAGGAACACATTCCGCGCCTACGGCGGCGGATATAGATATGGACGGTATAGCGGAAATAATCTGCGGCGGCGCAGACGGCAGAATACACTGCTTCGCTGTAACAGACGATATGTCCCTTGAAGATTTGGGCGTTATACTGAATACCGGTCTTACCAATACAATGCCGTCAGCCGGTGACTTGAACGGTGACGGAGTTACAGATATCGCAGCCGGCTCAGTTGATGGTGAGCTGAGAGTTTATTACGGTGTGCCGGGTCAGAGCGGAGCGGAATATAACGATTATATAGTAGTTGAAAACGGTATGCCGTGGTACGCGCCGTGTATCGGAGACTTTAACGGCGATGGCATAAATGAGCTTTATGCCGGTACGGCGGACGGATATATCGTATGCTACGACAGCGATTTTCTTTATAACGGGTATATTGAAGACGATAATTATAACAGCAGCGGGAATATGCATATGAAGTTCGGTGAAAATTGCGCGCCGGTATTTTATGATGTAAACCATGACGGCGCCCTTGACATTATTGCCGTTTCGTTGAAATCAGATTCAAAGCCTGTAAACAGCGCGTCCGTTATTAAGACTAACGCAAGATACTCGCTTCCTCTGTTGTTTTATAATGATTATGACATGATTTATAACGACAGAGAATCTGTAGAGAATGAAATTAAATCGGTAAATGAAATTGTAAACGATTATAAATATATCTTTGCAGAAGAAAGCCAACTTGACAAAATGACAGCCGCGGCAGATAACACGCATGTTGACGCTGTGTGGGAAAATAACGGACTTTCACTGTCCGCATCGGTGAAGGAAAAGGATATACCTCTTTACAATGAGAAATATCAGAAAGCTGTCGGAGTGAAGGTAACATTTGCCGAAGGCGTCGCAGTTGATGAGTTTAACGTTGACGCAAGCGTATATTATAAAAAGGATAACTGCATATATGTGTCTTTGGATAAAGGCGCGCATATTTCAAAAACGGGCGAGAATAACGATATAAATATAACGTCTGTTAATCTCCCCGCAAAAATAAAGAAAGATAAAAACGGCGCTAAAATACGCTTCCTTGACGGCGGACTTATGACTGTTTCCGTTAAGGGTCAGACAAAAACCACATCTAAAGGATGGGACACATCATATCAGGACGGAATAACCGTTTTCAGAAAATACGGAAACGCGGAAACGATTGAAATTGTGAGATAGCATTCGCAAAGCGAATGCTGGTGTACGGAGTGCCGAACAAGCACCAAGGGCGTGTTGCAGGGAGGCTTACGCACGCTATCAACGTATCAAAAAATTTCAATTTACACACAAAAACACACTGCTGAGCATACTGCCCAGCAGTGTGTTTTTTATTGTCATCTTATTTTATTCAGCTTCTTCAACCTCTTCACCGTCAACAGTGATGTTAATATCCTTATATATACTCATACCTGTACCTGCAGGGATAAGCTTACCGATAATAACATTCTCTTTAAGACCAAGAAGCGGGTCAACCTTACCTTTAATAGCAGCTTCCGTAAGAACCTTTGTTGTTTCCTGGAATGACGCCGCTGAAAGGAATGAATCTGTCGCAAGAGAAGCCTTTGTGATACCAAGAAGCACAGGTGACGCGGTAGCAAACTCTGTTCCGCCCGCTTCCTTAACTCTCTCATTAGCCTCTTCAAGCTCAAACTTATCAACGAGCGAGCCTATAAGCAAATCTGTCTGGCCTGCTTCCTCAACTCTTACCTTTCTGAGCATCTGACGCGTGATAACCTCGACGTGCTTATCGTTGATATCCACGCCCTGCATACGGTAGGTTCTCTGAACCTCACGCGAGATATATACCTGTACAGCGTGAGGACCCTTGATATGCAGAATATCGTTCGGGTTAACGCTACCTACAGTAATCTCGTCACCGGCTTCAATAACATCGCCGTCGTGTACCTTTATGCTTGAACCATACGGAATAGTATACGTTTTTGCCTCGCCTGTTTCATCGTTCTGAACAATAACCTCTCTCTTGCGCTTCGATTCACTTATTGTGATTCTTCCGCCGATTTCAGAGATTATAGCAAGACCCTTAGGCTTTCTCGCTTCAAACAACTCCTCGACACGGGGAAGACCCTGTGTGATATCGCTGCCCGAAGCAACGCCGCCCGCGTGGAAGGTACGCATTGTAAGCTGTGTACCCGGTTCACCGATTGACTGCGCGGCTATGATACCTACAGCCTCGCCGACATTTACAAGGTCGCCTGTTGCAAGGTTTGTTCCGTAACACTTAGCGCATACGCCAATCTTTGATTTACATGTGAGTACGCTTCTTATATAAACCTTCTCAATTCCTGCTTTTATAATAGCCGTTGCCTGGTCGTCGGTTATAAGCTCGCCGCCCTTTGCAAGCACAGCGCCTGTTTCAGGATGAATAACATCCTCCATAGCCGTACGGCCTACTATACGGTCGTGAAGCGGCTCGATACTTTCTTTACCGTCAGTGATTTCCGTTACCCATTCGCCCTCTTCGGTTCCGCAGTCAACCTCGCGGACGATAACGTTCTGTGAAACGTCAACAAGACGACGTGTAAGATAACCCGAGTCAGCCGTACGAAGCGCCGTATCTGTAAGACCCTTACGCGCGCCGTGAGATGAAATGAAGTACTCAAGTACGTTAAGACCTTCTCGGAAGTTAGCACGGATAGGAATTTCGACTGTACGTCCCTGAGTATCCGCCATAAGTCCGCGCATTGCGGCAAGCTGACGAATCTGGTTAACGCTACCACGGGCTCCCGAGTCAGCCATCATGAATATCGGATTGAACTCGCCGAGGTTTTCCATCATGGCATTAGATACATCGCCGGAAGCCTTTGACCACAGCTTGATTGTCTGCTGGTATCTTTCCTCGTTTGTCAGGAAACCTGACTGATACATCTGCATGATTTCTTCGATACCCTTTTCTGTTTCTTCAAGGATATCCTTCTTCTGTGCCGGAACCTCGATATCCGACACGGCAACAGTGATAGCGCCCTTTGTTGAGTACTTATAACCTGTAGCCTTAATCTTGTCAAGCACCTCGGCTGTTTCAGAAGTACCGCATACTCTGATACACTTATCAATAATCTTTTCAAGCGCTTTTTTATCAACGATAAAGTCAATTTCCAGATCAAATGCATTTTCAGGATTTGACCTGTCAACAAATCCGATGTTCTGCGGAATGTTATTATTGAAGATAATTCTTCCGACAGTTGTTTCAATCATCTTTGACTTTTGCTTACCGTCTACTGTGACGTTAACCTCAACGAGTATTTTCTCGTGCAGCGTTGCGCCGCCGTTATCGTAAGCAAGAAGCGCCTCGTCAAATGAAGTATATCTCTTTATAACAAGCTTCTTTATTTCATCTATAAGCTTCTTTAATGAAATCTCAACCGAACCCTCCGACAAGACAATAGTTATCGGATTGGCATGAATCTCTGTTTCGTTCTTCATTACCTCCGGAAGCTCTTTCATGAAAGTAAGCGCATCCTCTATCTTAGTAAAGCTCTTTATCGGCTCATTTTCTTTATAGAGAACAAGATTTTCCTCTTTCTCCATAGCGAGAAGATTATTCTTTAACAATTCAAGCTTTGCTTCATTATCAAGAATAGAGTCTATAATCCAATCGTAATGCTCCTTTGTGATGGTCAGATAATAAGAACCTAATATCATATCCTGTGTAGGAACAGTTACAGGATGTCCATCCTGCGGCTTTAAAAGGTTGTTCGCACTGAGCATCAAAAATCTTGCCTCAGCCTGAGCCTCAGGTGACAACGGCACATGGATAGCCATCTGGTCACCGTCGAAGTCAGCGTTATACGCAGTACAAACAAGCGGGTGCAGTTTCAGAGCATGACCTTCAACAAGACGCGGCTCAAAAGCCTGAATACCGAGTCTGTGAAGCGTAGGCGCACGGTTCAGAAGAACAGGATGCTCTTTGATAACGTCCTCAAGAACGTCCCAGACCTCCGGCTTTGTTCTTTCAACCATTCTCTTTGCGCTCTTTATATTATGCGCGAGTCCGCGCGCAACAAGCTCCTTCATTACGAACGGCTTAAACAGCTCAATAGCCATTTCCTTCGGGAGTCCGCACTGATATATCTTCATCTCAGGACCTACGACGATAACCGAACGTCCTGAGTAGTCAACACGCTTACCGAGAAGGTTCTGACGGAAACGACCCTGCTTACCCTTAAGCATATCTGAAAGGGATTTAAGAGGTCTGTTACCCGGACCTGTTACCGTTCTGCCGCGTCTGCCGTTATTTATAAGCGCGTCCACAGCTTCCTGGAGCATACGTTTTTCGTTTCTGATAATGATATCAGGCGCGCCCAATTCAAGAAGTCTCTTTAAACGGTTGTTTCTGTTTATAACACGTCTGTAAAGGTCGTTAAGATCCGAAGTTGCAAAACGTCCGCCGTCGAGCTGAACCATAGGTCTAAGCTCCGGAGGAATAACAGGGATAACCGTCATAATCATCCACTCGGGACGGTTGCCGGAAATTCTGAACGCCTCAACTATTTCAAGTCTTTTTATAATTCTTGATTTTTTCTGACCCTGTGACGCTTCAAGCTCTTCCTTCAGTTCTTCGGAAAGCTTTTCAAGATCAATACCTTCAAGAAGGGATTTAATCGCTTCCGCGCCCATACCCGCCTTGAATTTATCACCGTACTTTTCATACGCCTCGCGGTATTCCGCCTCTGTCAGAATCTGATTCTGCATAAGTCCCGTACCGCCCGGATCGGTTACGATATATGCCGCAAAGTACAGTACCTTTTCCAGCTGACGCGGTGAAAGGTCTATAATAAGTCCCATTGATGAAGGAACGCCCTTGAAGTACCATATATGCGAAACAGGCGTTGCCAGTTCGATATGACCCATTCTTTCACGTCTTACCTTCGCTTTGGTTACTTCAACTCCGCAGCGTTCACAGATTTTTCCCTTAAATCTTATTTTCTTGTACTTACCGCAGTGACATTCCCAGTCCTTTGTCGGACCGAAAATCTTTTCGCAGAACAATCCGTCCTTTTCAGGCTTCAGCGTGCGGTAGTTTATGGTTTCCGGCTTCAGGACTTCACCGTGTGACCAACTCAATATTGTCTCGGGAGAAGCTAAGCCTATTTTAATTGCTTCAAAGCTGTTAAATTCTAACATTTAAAAACCTCCATAGTCTATTAACAAGTCTAATTCACACGTTTTTAGAAATCATCATCGTCGAAATCATCGTCATAGTCGTCAATTTCTTCATCGGCGATGTCACTGTCGAAATCATCGTCGTCAAAATCTCCGTCTAAAACCATACTTGCATCGTCGAGGTCATCCTCTTCAAGCGTATCGGAAATTCCGTCCTTATCCTCCATCGCCTGCATCAGATCTTCGCTGACAACGACATCATCATCGTCTTCAAATGAAGCGTCAATATCAATCTCTTCCATATTGTGGTTAAGAATACGAATATCAAGCGCAAGCGACTGCAATTCCTTAACCATAACCTTAAATGATTCCGGAACTCCTGACTTAGGAATATTCTCTCCCTTTACGATTGCCTCATATGTCTTTACACGACCCACAATATCGTCTGATTTAACTGTCAATATCTCCTGCAGAGTATAAGCCGCGCCGTAAGCCTCAAGAGCCCAAACCTCCATCTCACCGAAACGCTGTCCGCCAAACTGAGCCTTACCGCCCAGAGGCTGCTGAGTAACCAGTGAATACGGACCTGTTGAACGCGCGTGTATCTTATCGTCAACAAGGTGGTGCAGCTTCAGGTAGTACATGACTCCGACCGTAACAGGGTTATCAAACTTCTCACCCGTGCGTCCGTCATATACAACCGATTTGAAGTCAGGTCTCAGACCCGCTTCCTTGAACGCAAGCTTCAGATCCTCGTCCTGCGCACCGTCGAATACAGGAGTTGCAAGCTTAATGAATCTGCCTTCTCTTGCATTGTCTTTAGCATGAAGTATATTTTCTCTGAAGTTATCATCTATTATTGTATTTTCAAGCTCCTGTCTTGTTTTAAGACTTAAGCATCTGTAAGCGTAGCCTAAGTGCATTTCAAGCACCTGTCCGATATTCATACGTGAAGGCACGCCCAGAGGGTTAAGCACTATCTGCAGCGGTGTACCGTCCTCCAGGAACGGCATATCCTCCTGCGGAAGCACACGGGATACGACACCCTTGTTACCGTGACGTCCCGCCATCTTATCGCCGACAGATATCTTTCTCTTCTGAGCGATGATGCAGCGTACAACCTCATTCACGCCCGGTGAAAGCTCGTCGCCGTTTTCACGCGTAAACTTATGAACATCTATAATTATACCCTGTTCTCCGTGAGGAACGCGAAGTGAAGTATCTCTTACCTCTCTCGCCTTCTCACCGAAGATTGCGCGGAGAAGTCTTTCCTCTGCGGTAAGCTCTGTTTCACCCTTTGGCGTTACCTTACCAACAAGGATATCTCCGGCGTGAACCTCTGCGCCGACTCTGATGATACCTTGTTCATCAAGGTCCTTCAGAGCGTCCTCGGATACATTCGGGATATCTCTTGTTATTTCCTCGGGACCAAGCTTTGTATCACGCGCTTCGCATTCATATTCCTCCATATGGATTGATGTGAACACATCGTTCTTAACAAGCTCCTCGCTTATCAAAACAGCGTCCTCGTAGTTATATCCTTCCCAGGTCATGAAGCCTATGAGGATATTTTTACCGAGAGCCAACTCACCGTTATCCATTGCCGGACCGTCCGCGATTACGTCGTTTCTCTTTACTCTTTCGCCCTTAACTACTATAGGTCTCTGGTTTATACAGCAGCTCTGGTTTGAACGGGCGAATTTTATAAGCTTATGATTATGCTTTATGCCGCTGTCGCCTTTTATTACTATTAAATCGGAAGAAACCTTTTCAACTACGCCGTCTTCCTTTGCAAGAACGGCGCTTCCGCTGTCTTTAGCAATCTTATGCTCAATACCTGTTCCGACAATCGGTGAATCGGTTGTAAGAAGCGGCACTGCCTGACACTGCATGTTTGAACCCATCAGCGCTCTGTTAGCGTCATCGTTTTCAAGGAACGGGATACAAGCCGTAACAACCGATACAAGCTGTCTCGGTGATACGTCCATGTAATCAATTCTATCAGCCGGCACTTCCAATATTTCATCACGGAAACGCGCGCTGACCTTTTTATCGAGGAAATGCCCGTCCTCGTCAAGAGGCTCGTTCGCCTGAGCGACGATATATTCATCCTCTGTATCGGCTGTCATGTAAACTATCTCATCGGTTACACAGCCTGTTTCCTTATCAACCTTTCTGTACGGAGCTTCAATGAATCCGTACTGGTCAATTCTCGCGAATGTAGCAAGTGATGTGATAAGACCGATGTTAGGACCTTCCGGCGTCTCTATCGGACACATTCTTCCATAGTGCGAATAGTGAACGTCACGCACTTCGAATCCGGCTCTTTCTCTTGAAAGACCGCCCGGACCCAATGCTGAAATTCTTCTCTTGTGACGAACCTCGGCAAGCGGGTTCGGCTGGTCCATGAACTGCGAAAGCTGTGATGAACCGAAGAATTCATTTATAGTAGCTATTATAGGTCTTATATTAATAAGCGATGTAGGTGTTATTATTTCAAGCTCCTGCGTAGACATTCTTTCTCTAACGGTTCTTTCCATACGTGAAAGACCGATTCTGAACTGGTTCTGCAAAAGCTCACCCACGCAGCGAACACGTCTGTTTCCGAGATGGTCGATATCGTCAATAGTACCAAGACCGTTTGCAAGGTTCATGCAGTAGTTTACAGACGCGAACATATCATCTATAATAATATGCTTCGGAGCAAGCTCATCAACTCTTGCCCAGATTTGTTCACGAAGCTCTTCTTCCGTTTCAGCAGTCTTAACGATTTCTTCAATAACAGATTTTCTTACAGTCGGAACCGGGAAGTTCTCAATCTCAAAATCTATATACTCGCTAAGGTGTACCATATTATTAGAAAAAACTCTGACCTTCTTACCTTCTATAAGAAGCTCCACCTTATTGATTCCCGCTTTTTCAATCTGCATTGCGAGTTCTGCGCTCAATGCTGCGCCCTCTTCGGCAATAATCTCGCCCGTTCTCGGGTCAACAGCAGCCTCGGCAAGAGTCTTACCCTTTATTCTTGAAGAAAGAGCCATTTTTTTATTGAACTTATATCTTCCGACCTTCGCCAAGTCATAACGCTTAGGATCGAAGAACATATTCATGATAAGAGACTCGGCGTTTTCCACGTTAAGCGGTTCGCCAGGACGAAGTCTTTTATAGATTTCAAGAAGTCCCTCGTCTCTTGACTCTGTTGTATCCTTTTCAAATGTTGCAAGAAGCTTTGTATCTTCACCGAACATATCAAGTATTTCCGCGTTTGTGCCGAGACCCATGGCTCTTAAAAGCACCGTTACGGGTAACTTTCTTGTTCTGTCTATTCTTACTGAGAACACATCGTTTGAATCTGTTTCGTATTCAAGCCACGCGCCTCTGTAAGGAATAATTGTAGCTTTGTAGAGCGGCTTACCTGTCTTGTCGCGCTCAAATTCATAGTACATACCCGGAGATCTCGTGAGCTGGCTGACAATAACACGCTCCGCTCCGTTGATTATAAATGTTCCCTGCTCTGTCATCAGCGGGAAGTCACCCATAAAAATTTCCTGTTCCTTGATTTCACCTGTTTCGGTATTGATAAGTCTTACGCTTACCTTTAAGGGAGCCGCGTATTTCGCATCTCTTTCCTTACATTCCTCAACGGTGTACTTCGAGTTGTACTCAAGGCGGTAATCAAAAAATTCCAGAACGAGCTTTCCCGCATGGTCTGTGACCGGGGAAATATCATGGAATATTTCCTTGAGTCCCTCTTCCAGGAACCATTTGTAGGAATTTTTCTGTACCTCTATAAGGTTGGGCATTTCCAGAACCTCTTTGATTTTGGAATAGCTCAGACGTACATTTTTTCCTGCTTCTACTTCATGCACCATTTTATTAAATCACCTCATCATTATTAAGTAGTTCAGTGTTTTGCCTTTTATCCTTAAATTTCTTCCCAAAATTTTCAGGGTTGCATTTTGTATATATTTATGGTATAATACATACAATGTTAATGTGAAATTAAGAGGATAGTACCCCTATTTTATACTAGAGTACAGTTTATTATATTATCACAATTTTCCCGCACTGTCAATAGCTGTAGCGGTATTTTTTTTGATATTTTTTCGGAATTTTCTTTACATTTAATACAGAGTTGATATATAATAAAAGTCAGTAATAAATTATATAACGGAGAAAAAATTATGCCTAATTTTAATTGTAAGATTGATTTTATACCGGTTTCATCGGACTTTATAGAAAACCACATGCCGCAGGCGAACGGCGCGTATGTGAAGGTTTATCTTCTCGCGCTGTCTCTCGCAGTTTCGGGAAAGTCCATGTCTACCGGTGAGATGGCAGGAAATCTGAATCTTTTGGAAAGCGACGTTGTTAACGCTCTTGAATACTGGAATAAAAACGGCGCTCTCAGATACGATAATGAAAATGTTCTTTTCGGCGCGGCTAAGCCTTCCGAAAAGACAGATGAAATAACAAACAAAAAAAGCATGGAGCAGATTACGGAGGAAATGACAAATAACAAGGCTCTTGCCGATTTATGTACCATTTCACAGGAAATTCTTGAAAAACCGCTTCGTAATCGTGATATAGAAACACTTTACTGGTTTTATGACGAGCTTGGACTTTCGCCTGAGGTTATAACCATGCTTCTTGAATATTGTGTTTCAAAGGATAAGCGCAGCATGAGCTATATAGAAAAGGTAGCAATTTCATGGCATAAAAACGGTATAATAACGATTGACGCGGCGGACAGATTTATCACCGAGGAAAAAGAAAAAAGCGGATATTTCGGTTCACTCAAGAAACTGTTTGGAATTGAAAACAGGAACTTTTCAAAGACTGAGGAAACATATCTTAAAACATGGCGCGATGATTACGGCATGGATGAGAACATGGTCGGACTTGCGTATGAATATTGTATTATGCAGACAAGCAAGCTGTCTTTCCCATATATGAATTCAATTATAAAAAGATGGAATGAACTTGGTATAAAGACGGTACCGCAGGCTGAAAAGGATCATGAAGATTTTAAAAATAAAAACAAACAGAATGGTCTTACTGTTTTTGACGATGACAGTGTCAATTATGACGAACTGGAAAGAATAATGCAGGATAAGATGTAATAACAGGGGCTGCCCAATTTAGTGCAGAACGTTTAAAGGCATGAATATTATAATTATAAAACAAAAAGGTTCGAGTTTTGGAAAAAGCCTTTAAACTACGAACAAAACTCACCACTTGGAGTACCATCGTACGCCGTCGGGTGAGTTTTGTCCGTTCTGCATCTAAATTCAATCAGCCCCTCTGCTTATATAAGGAGAAAATTTATGAAGTTACCGGAAAAATTTGAACTTCGGATGAAAGAAATGTTAAAAAATGAGTATGACAATTTTTTTAAATCTATGAATAACGCTCCTATTTTTACCGGAATACGTATAAACACGTCAAAGGTCGGAGCAGACAAGGCAATTGTTTCGGAGTTTGGAGAACTTCGGAAAGTGCCATGGTGCGAAAACGGTTATTACGCCGATAAGTCAATTATTTCAGGTAACCATCCCTATCACATTGCCGGGCTTTTCTATTTTCAGGAGCCGTCTGCGATGTCAACCGTTTCCGCGCTGCCGATAGAAGAAGATGATTATATTCTCGACCTGTGCGCCGCGCCGGGCGGTAAGGCGACACAGGCGGGCGCGCTTTTAGGCAAGGACGGTCTGCTTGTTGCAAACGAGATTGTCAGAAACCGTTCCGCTATTCTGTCTGATAATATAGAACGTTTCGGTTTATCTGATACAATAGTCACAAACGAAACACCGCAAAGGCTTAGTGAAAAATACCCGAACTTTTTTGACAAAATAATAGTTGATGCGCCATGCAGCGGCGAGGGAATGTTCCGCAAGGAGCCTCAGGCGATAGACGAATGGAGCGAGGAGCATACATTATCCTGCGGTGTAAGGCAAAAGCATATTCTTGACTGCGCTATGAAAATGTTAAAGGGCGGCGGGTATATTGTGTATTCCACCTGCACATTTGCGCCTGCGGAAAATGAGCAGGTGTGCGCGTATATGCTCGAAAATTATAATGTAGAGCTTATAAAGCCTCAAAATCTCGATATGCTTTCATGTGGTAAAACAGAATGGTCAGGTTCAGATTATAACATGGAAAATACACGCCGTATTTTTCCGCATAGGCAAAACGGCGAGGGACACTTTGTCGCGCTGTTCCATAGTCTTGATAATGGAGACAGAGAAATTCAAAAGAAAAATAAAACAAAAAATGACGGCGAAAAACTATACCGTGAATTTGAAAAGGAATTTTTAAATACAACTCTTGACGGTGAATTCTGTTTATTTGGTGAAAACTTATATTTAAAGCCTGAATGTATAGACATAGATAAAATTAAAACAGTCCGCGCCGGACTTCATCTCGGAATATGCCGTAAAAATCGTTTTGAGCCGTCACACGCTCTATGCCTTGCGCTTAAGAAAGAAGATTTTAAAAATTCAATCGACTTCCCGTGCGACAGTGATATACTAAAAAAATACCTCATGGGTGAAACTATAGACTGTGATAAAAAAGGATGGTGCGCCGTTACGGTAAACGGCTTCCCTATCGGTTGGGGTAAAGCTTCAAACGGTATGCTTAAAAACCACTTTCCTAAATTTATGAGATTAAAAAAATGACTGCCATAAAACGGTAAAGTAAACAGTTTTATGGCAGTCTGCCAGACAGTGTAAAATGCGAAGTTATGAATTGTCTTTCATTCTTCGCATTATTGATATACAGATAGTATATGATATAATCACTGACGCATAATCGGCAATTGCGGTAGTGTAAATTACTCCATTCATTCCAAACAGATGATTCAGTATGTACAATACAGGAATAAATAGGATACCTTGTCTGCACAGGTTTAGGAAAAATGATGCCAATGCTTTTCCCATAGCCTGTATTGTGCCTGAACCGATAAACATAAGCCCAAGTATCGGTCCCGCAATTTGCAGCGCAACTAATATTTTCTTACCATACATAATTACTTCTGAATCGTTAATAAATGCTCTTATGAGCGGTTCTTTTGCAAAAACCATTATAGCAGTAAGTACCGTTCCTAAAACTACTGCACTGATTGATGAAAATTTAAAGACCGATATTAAGCGTTTTTTATTTCCCGCGCCGTAATTATATCCAATAAGCGGCTGTATTCCTGCGCTCAAACCAAGCAATATATACACCGCTACAGTATTTATTTTCATAGCGACACCCATTCCCGCAACTACCGCATCGCCGTAACTTACAAGAATTCTATTCAATAGTATATTAGCGACCGTAGCGAGCAGTGAACTTACAGTTGACGGGAAACCTATTGTCAATACATCTTTTATAGTAGACACGCCCGGAAAGTAATCCTTTATGTTTATTGACAGAATCGTTGTTTTCTTGAAAAAATAAGCCGTATAAACAACGCATGCCATAACGTTTCCTATAACAGTAGCCAACGCAGCTCCCATAACGCCCCATTTTAAAACAAGAATCATAATAGGGTCAAGAATAATATTGACTATTGTTCCTACCATATTACCAATCATTGCGTTTTTTGCTGCGCCTTCGCTTCGGATTATATTTCCGATAGACCCGCTTAAAATAACAAACGGACCTCCCAAAGCGATACAGATAAGATAACTTTTTGTATGCTCATATGTATTTTCATTTGTTCCAAGCATTCTTAAAATCGGTTCTATTCCTATCAATACAACAGCTCCCATAATTATACCGCAAAAAATGGCAGTATAGAAACAGAATGACGATACTTTCTTTGCTACATCCTGCCGTTTCATTCCGAGCATTCTGGAAATAACCGAACTGCCTCCCACTCCAAGAAGACTGGAAAAAGCTATAAAAATAAGAAATACCGGCGCAGCTAATGATACTGCCGAAACCATAAGAGAGTCACCGGTTTGACCTATAAAATATGTATCTGCCATATTATATATAATTGTAACAAGCATGGAAAGTATAGTTGGCAGAGCCATACTTATAACCGCTTTCGATACAGGCGCATTTTCAAATAAATCATTTCTCTCGTTCATTATATCTCCTCCTGTTATACAACATATCATCGCAATATTATTTTGTCAATACTTCTATTAGTATTTATTATGATTTTATATATAACACGTAGTAGTTGAATAGAAAAACGGATAGAAATATTAGTTAAAATATTTCTATCCGTTTTACACTTTAGAATGAAATGACGGTCATTATAGTGACTTTTTTATTATTCCGTAACTTCCGGTGTTACAGCTAAATCAATAGAAATTATATTTGCTGTGTCAGCTGTAACCTGTGCTTCAAGTATCTCTGTAAAATACTCAGTCGGTACATATGTTAAGTCATTTGTAATTTCCGGCGCGAACTTTAATTCTACAGGAGCCATTCTACCCTTTACATAGCTGTTTTTACCTATCTGCAGGCTGTAGATACCGCCGCCAATCATAACAGCCTTAAGTTCACCGTCCCAGTCAACTGTAAGACCAAGAGTTTCAGTTATTTCACGAAGCGGAACCATAACTGTATCGCCCTTTGCGTATACATTAGTTATAACCTTGTCACCGACTTTAACCTCTGTTACTAAACCAAAGAAATCAACGCGTTCATCAGGTTCTAAACCGGGCTCATCCACATCTGTTACTATAGTCGTAGCAGCGTCGATATTAGCAAGAGCTATTTCGTTTTCGCCGAGAACAACTACCTTCACAGGTGTTGTCTGAGCAGGAATGCTTCTTGTTGTATCTGAAAAGAATACTATTAAGTCTTTTCTGTTAAGGTCATCAGCGCTTACCGCTTTACCCTCTTTATCAACTACTACTGTTGTTTCGTCAATATTAAGAGCAAGTGTGTTTGCCACATTTACGAGCATATCATCATTCTTAAGATATGTATCAACATCAGAAAGTACCAATGAATCAATTTCATCATCACGAATCATTATAACATCAGCCTGATACTGCGGTGGGAATATCATTAAAGCCGGCGCATAAGCATTTGTATAAACTGTTAAGTTATCTCCTACCTTAACATCACTTACAGCTTTCTTTTCGCCTGTAGCATAACTATAAACAAGAGTTTCCTCATTAACCGTATAGTTTACAACATTCTCTTGCATAGGCGCAAATATTAATCCGTTTTCTAATTCTGTTCCTTCCTGTGCAGCATCTACGTTACCAACCATTAACATTCCGTTAAGTGTGGTTGAAATCATATTATCGTTGATTTCAGTAACTGTTACATCCTTTGAAATATAGCTTGAAGGAATTAATGTCGGTACTTCATCAATCGGAGTTAAATCCGGATTTGATATAAGCATTATATCTCCCTGTACCTCATTTATTGTTCCGTCAAGAATTTCGTCTGTGTTGATTTCATCAGCAAGCACAGCAGCCGATGTGGCAAGCATTGCTGAAACTGTCATTAAAGCAATTAATTTTTTCATTTTCATTCTTCTCCCTTTTATTTTTTCCTATTTTTTGCGGTAATTACCTTTGCATAATATTAGACGATATAAAGTTACTTTTTGTTCCAAAAAATTATAAAATTTTAAAAACATACTCATAAAATATAAAATAATGACCATACTAACTTTGTATCAAAACAATATTAGGAGGAAAAAAATGAAAGGAATAAAATTAATTTTATTATCAGTTGTTATTACCGCAATGCTTACATCATGCGGAACAAATAACGCAAAAAATACAAAAACTTCACCTGCTCCACGCGCGACAAGTTCTTCAAATGTGAGTGACACAAATAACGGAACTATTGAGGACGATTCAAAGAACACGGGAAACAGCATGAGAGATGATGCCGGAAATGCTGTAAAAGATGCCGGTGATATGGCAAAAGACGCCGGCGATGCTGTCGGTGACATTGCAAGAGATACAGGTGACGTTGCAGGCGATATTGTTGATGGCGCAGGCAATGTTGTAGAAGACGCCGGCGATGCTGTCGGCGACGCTGTAGAAGGTTCAAACAAAGGTAACTAATAAACTCACTCTAACCAAAAACGGCTGTTCAAAATGCAGCCGTTTTTTCTATCCTAATTTTCTTATTGTGTTTATACAATTATCACATATAAATTTCATATGATAGAATGAATTTAGATTTTCCTTTATCCCGCATAAAGCGCATCTGTTTGTTATGCGGGTTATTGTCATTTTATCATTCTATATCTCAACTTCCGCGGTTTCATCTCTCAGAAAATCATCTAATTCTTCAAAAAATTCCTCTGAAATACCGCTGTCTTCATTATACCATACAATCATTTGCTTCATTATTTTTCCCTTTCTTTTACATTAAAAAATGCGCAGCCTCTTTTAAGACTACGCACTAAAAACGCAGCCTTGATTTTGAAATTTCTGCTACAAAATTTACATTATTCTTGCATAAATAACAACACGAATAAAAATCAAAGCTTACGCTTTTAACAAGCGATACTGTGATGTTATTTAATGCAATAATATAAATATTTTAATGTAATTTTGTAGCACCCTTATCATATCATTTTTTATTTATTTCGTCAAGAAAACAATCCTTGCCAAAAATATATTTTTTTGTTATACTATATATTGTAGAAATTTTATTAAAAAGGAAAGTGAATAACAATGATTATTATAATGAGGGACTCGGCTTCCGCAAAGGAAATTGACAGCGTTGAAAAATTACTTGCTGAATTCGGTTTTCAGACTCACCCCATTTACGGTGAAACAAAAACAGTAATAGGCGCTATAGGCGATAAACGTCTTTTGAGTATGAACCAGATACTCACAATGGACGGAGTTGAAAATGTTGTTCCTATCATGAAGCCTTATAAGCTCGCTTCAAAGGAACTGCAAAAAGAACAGTCCGTGATAGACATAGGCCATGGTGTTACGGTAGGCGGTAAAAAGCTTGCCGTATTTGCCGGTCCGTGCGCTATTGAAAGCCAGGAGCAGTTTACAGCCGTAAGCAGAGCTGTACAGATGTCGGGCGCTAACATATTAAGAGGCGGAGCATTCAAGCCGCGTTCATCACCATATTCATTCCAGGGTCTTGAAGATGACGGTCTTAAGATAATGTACAACACAGGAAAAGAACTTAATATGCCGATATGCACCGAAGTTGTTGACACAAGAGATGTTGAACTTGTTGCAAAATACGCCGATGTTATACAAATAGGCGCAAGAAATATGCAGAACTTCAAGCTTCTTCGAGAAGTCGGAAAATGCACCAAGCCAATACTTTTAAAGCGCGGACTTGCATGCACAATAGAAGAATGGTTGATGGCTGCTGAATATATAATGTCAGAGGGTAACGAGAATGTTATACTTTGCGAACGCGGTATAAGAACATATGAAACAGCTACGAGAAACACATTTGATTTAAGCGCTATTCCGGTTACAAAGGAACTTTCACATCTGCCGATTATAGCTGACCCGAGCCATGCGACAGGAACTTATAAATATGTTCCGGCAGTTGCAAAGGGAGCTATTGCCGCCGGCGCTGACGGTCTTATGGTTGAAGTTCATAACTGCCCGGAAAAGGCAGCGTCAGACGGAGCTCAGTCTCTTACTCCGGAAAATTTCGACAAGCTTATGAAGGAAATTGATCCTATAGCAAAAGCTGTAAATAAAGAACTACTATAATTAAGGACTAAAAATTATGTTAGGTTATCTTGGTCCCAGCGGGACATTTTCACACCAGGCGGCTATGAACTGGTCTCAGGGAAAGGAAGAAATAAAAGAATTTTCAACTATCTATTCCTGTATACTTGCCGTTCATAACGGACAGATAGACAGGGCGATAGTTCCTATAGAAAATTCTATTGACGGAAGCATAAACACAACTCTTGATGCTCTCGCATTTGATGTTGACCTTTATATAACAGGTGAATATATACTTCATATAAGTGAAAATCTTATGGTTAAAAAGGGAACTAAAAAAGAGGATATCAAAATCATAACCTCTCACCCACAGCCCATAGGACAGTGCTCAAGACTGCTTTCACATGAATTTGCGGATACAAAAATAGAATTTGCAGAGAGTACAGCCGCCGCGGCAAAACGCACAGCAGCGTCTGACGGCTCTATTGCATGTATCGGCTCACCTAACAGCGCGGAATTATACGGTCTTGATATTCTCTATGCGGACTGTGGTGATGATATTAATAATTCAACGCGGTTTGTTATTATAGAAAAAAATCCGAATACAACCGTAACTGAACATGACAAATCTTCAATTGTATTCGCGCTCGATAACAAGTCCGGAAGTCTCTACAGCGCGATTGAACTTCTCGCAAAAGAAAAAATAAATATGACAAAAATTGAGTCGCGTCCAATGAAGGACAAGCTTGGAAAATATGTTTTCTTTATAGATATAGACGGTAATATCGATGATGCAACAATCTATTTTGCACTCGATAAAGTACGGCAGAACACACCGTTCTATAAATTCCTCGGTTCATACAAATTTGCAGACTAAAAAAATGATTAAAGGGCTATGTCCCTTTAATCATTTTTTTTAAATTTCAGTATTCTTATATCCTCGCCGAAAAATTTATACATCATAAAATTCTCATACAATCTCGAAGTAAAACGCATACTATACATTTTTGTTATTTCACTTATCTGAAGGTTGGTATTTATAATAATCTTTTTATTTGCGGCAATTCTCTCATTTACAAAATCAAAGAGAAAAGATACATTATTTTTAGGTTCCGTTCCCAAATCGTCAATTATAAGTAAATCCGCATTATAAATATTATCAATAACAGAACTGTCTTTATTTCTTCCGAATTTATAATCTTCATAAATTGAAAACAGCTTCGTGGCTCTAAGATATATAACAGTTTTACCACTGTCCATAACAGCTTTTGCAATCGCTCCCGAGAGGAATGTTTTTCCTAAACCTGTCGGACCATAGAACACTATACCTTTTGTTTCATTATCAAAATTTTCACAGAACCTTTTTGCATTATTATAAATCTTAACCATATTATCATAAGGAGATATCAGATTATCATCTTTTTCCTTTGAATAATAATCAAATGAAAATGTATCAAAATTCTGTGTTTTTATTATCTCTGCCATATTAGACATTGAATATGCTTCATTAATAAGCTTCTGCATGAAGCATTTACATTTTCTGCCGTTTTCATCATAACCAGTATCATTACATATTTTACACTGATACTCATATTTATCATAATCCAAAGGAATATTATTTTTAATTAATATTTTCTTTTTTTCGGCATTCAATCTTTCTAAATTTTCTTTAAAATCTCTGTTATATTCGTCCTTCTTTTCAGGATTTTTAAGAATATTATTCATATTATCTAAACCGCGCCTGCTAATTTCTTTATCTATTTCAGAAATCCGCGGAAAATTTTTATTGATTTCTTCAATACGCACTCTTCTTTTATCAGCCGCATTCTGACGCAATTTTTCATATTCATCCATAATCTTATTTAAAATAATTTCATCAGCCATTTTTTTCACCTCTGATTATTTCAATAATTTCATCTTTCTTTTCAAGAATTTCATCAAATCGTTTTATATATTCAAGAGGATCCTTAAAATTAAAAATCCTCTCTATCCTGTCACCCATTACAAGTTTGGTGCTTCCCCCTCCGCCGAGTGCAATAATTGTTTGTTTTTCCTCCATTATGTTTATATTATAAGTGCTCATAAAGCCGTCTCTTGAGTAACCTACATTTTCAAGGTTTCCGGAAATATTTTTTTGACGATACATATAATATGGCTTTCTTTCCGTTTCACTCATTCTTTTTTGTGTATATGACAGCATTTCATTCATATATTTTGCCTGAGTAAGCTCTGTATCTGTAAACCTCAGAGATGCGGCGCGTTTTACTGCCATTGAATGAACAGTTATATTTTCCGGATCAAGTTTTATTACCTCATCAAGACTATACTTGAACATATCCACTGTTTCATCAGGAAGCCCGGCAATTAAATCCATATTTATATTATCAAATCCTGCTTTTCTTGCCATATCAAAACATTCTTTTACCATATCTGAAGTATGTTTTCTTCCGACTTTTTTCAATGTTTCATCATTCATTGTCTGAGGATTTATACTTATTCTGTTTACTCCGCCTTTTTTAGCGGCTATAAGTTTTTCCTCTGTAATTGTATCAGGCCGTCCGGCTTCAAGAGTAAATTCCTTTATTTTTTCAAAATCAAAATTATTTTTTAGTTTATCAAAAATAGAAGTAAGATGTTCGGGAGAAAGTGTTGTCGGCGTTCCTCCGCCTATATATATGTTTTCTACATAAGACCCCGTTTTTTCTATTATTTCCGCTGTTTTATCAATTTCAAGAAGCAGCTTTTCTACAAATCTATCCATATATTTTCCGCTGACTCTTATATCAGTTGAAACAAACGAACAATAAAGACAGCGCGTAGGACAAAACGGAATTCCTATATATATACTTACACTGTTTTTTCCTATATCGCTAAGCAGTTTTATTTCATTTTTAGCAACATCCATAGCAAGTTCTATTTTATCATCAGATACCTCATATATATCCTTTAATATTTCAATAATTTCACTATCTGTATTACCCTCTTCCATAAGAGAACGCACAATCTTTGCCGGACGTATTCCGCACATTACTCCCCACGGTAGATTTATATTTTTTATTTTTTTTGCAGCATGACAAAACGACTTCGTACATGAAGCCGTAAATATTTTTTTTATAAGCTGATTTGTCTTATTTTCAGTGTCAAAATCATAATAATAATCATCAAAATATGTATCTGTTCCATATATTATTTCTGTATATACATTTATCTTTTTTTCTTTATATTCAAAATTTGAATATACAATAACTTCTTCATTTTCATTGAAAAAAAGCTTATAAAAAAGCTTCATTTCATAATCACATTCATAACCGTTCTGAACAATTAACATATTTTTTTCCTTTTATATTTTATCCTTTTACAAACATATTGAATTTCTTTTCATAACCTATTGAAGTTTGTCCTCCATGACCCGGAAATACTTCTATCTCATCATTCAAATTATATAATTTATTTTCTATTGAATTTATAAGTTCTCTACCGTTTCCTGTAGGTAAATCACTTCTTCCTATACTTCTTAAAAATAAAGTATCTCCTGAAAAAAGCTTTTCATTATTAAAAAGATAACAAACTCCTCCATTTGTATGACCGGGAGTATAAATACATTTTATATTTATCCCATCCATATTAAATTCTTCGCCGTCTTTCAGTATTATATCGCTTTTCTTTGCTGAAAGAGCATAGCCAAGACCTGTAACAGAATGATTTATATCAGGATTTCCTATATTAACACTACAATTATCACCGCTTACAAGAAGAGCGTTTGTTTTTTCTCTGAGTTGTTCCATATACGCTATATGATCATAGTGGCAATGAGTTATAAAAATATATTTTATATTTATATCATCATCAACCGCCGATTTTAAAATTCCTTCATCCTTATAACCCGGATCAATCACAATACCGTTTTTAGTATTTTCATCATAAATAATATAAGTATTTTCATCGTTATAAAAATTATTTAATGTTTTTATTTTCATAATTTTCACCATTTTTACATTATTAAATAATTACAAATTATAATGTTGAAAAGGCTGATTGCAAATTTCATTTGCTACTCGCCCATGCAACAAAGGAATCAAGCAGATTGCCCTTTTGAGGAACGCTGACGTATGTTTATACTTCAAGTTCCGATAAAGGGTGATATGCGCCGCTTATTTTTCACATTAATTATACAATCTGACAGGAAGTATCATATATACAAAAGAATCATCTTCTTTTGCGCTTCTTATAAAACATCCGCTGGTCGGCGCGGAAAATTCCATCTTCACTTTATCCTCATCACAGGCTGAAAGAGCATCAAGCATAAATCTGCAATTAAATCCTATAATAATTTCTCCGCCTTCAAGTTCAACAGGAACAGTATCATTAACTTGTCCTTTACCTGTTATACAAGAAACATCTATTTTATTATAAGCTATATTAAATCTTACAGGAATTTTATTTTCTGACTTTGCAGAAATATCATCATTTATTAAAAGAAGAGCTCTCTCAAGACTATCTACTATATATCTTTTTTCAGCAATTACACTTAATGTATTAACAGCTGATATTATTGCCTCATATTTAAGAAACTCACCGTCAAGAAGTCTTGAATAAACCTGATAGTTACCAAAATCCATTAAAACTGTTCTGTCAGAAACTATAATATCAACTTTATCATCTTCATCCTTTAATATTTTTAAAAGTTCGCGAAGAGTCATTCCGGGAACAACAAATTTATTATTTTCTATATTATCTTTTATTTCTTCTTTAACTACAGCAAGTCTATGACCATCAGAAGCAACTACATTAAGATAGTTATTTTTTATTTCAAAAAGAGCTCCTGTAAGAACAGGTTTTTTTCCTTCATTCAAAGCAACAAACGATATTGTTTTTCTTATTAATTTTTTAAGACTTGTTTCTGAAACTGAGAATCTGAATTTTTCATCAAGAACAGGAGCAGACGGAAATTCATCCGGAGAAATTCCCTGTATATTAAATTCACTTGAACCGCTTTTTATTTTAGTTACATAATTAGAAGGATTAACACTTATAGTAACATCACCTTCAGGTAAACGTCTTACTATTTCTCCAAACATCTTTGAAGCAAGAGCTATAGTTCCTCCTTCCGTAACAATACACTTTGTATTATATTCAATACATAAATCAATATTATTTCCTGTAAATACTACGTTTCCGTCACCATTTGCATCTATCTTAATACATTCAAGAACAGGAAGAGATGTTTTAGGAGAAATAGCTCTCTGAACTGTATTTATTATATCTACAAGTTGAGGTTTACTGCAAGTTAATTTCATATTAATATCCATAGCCTTTCTACCCACAAATTTTGATGAGAATTTTTAACGCTCCAATCGTGGGCAAATAAGGCGTTAAATTCTCCGTGTATAAATTTATCAACATTATAAAATTTTAATTTTTCATATATATATTTATATATAATATATTATATAATTTAATAATAATAGTAATAATAAGAGTGGATTGATGGAAAAGCTTATTTTATAATGTAAACAAGCCAAATTTTATTAACATTATATCATGGATACAATGTTAATAAGTCATATTTTTCCACCATAATAATTTTTAAAAATTTATATAATTAATTTATCAACATCTTATCCATTCATTTATCCACTACATAGATTCAAGATCTCTTGTTATATAGGTAATATCTGAATTAAGAGATTCATCTGTATTAATTTCAGATTCTATTTTTTCTATATTATGTTTAACAGTTGTTCTGTCTTTAGAAAATTCCTTTGATATTGTTGTGTCATTCATACTCAGCAGCTTACGGCATAAATACATCGCTACCTGACGCGGCAGAGCTATTTCCTTTGTTTTTATTTTTCCTGTTATGTCATTTTCTGAAATGTTATAATATAACGATACTTTTTGTATAATTGATTTAGGACTTATTTTTGAAGATTCATCACTCGAAATTATTGATTCAAGAGTTGTTTTAACAAATTCCATTGTTATATCACATTGTTTTATTTCAGACATTGATATAACATTAAGAAGAGCGCCTTCAAGTTCTCTTATACTGGATCGGATATGATCAGCTATATAACCGAGAATTTCTTCATCAATTTCAACATTATGAGCTAAAGCTTTATTCTGAAGAATAGCTATTCTTGTTTCATAATTAGGAAGTGATATATCTATTGTAAATCCCTGACCGAATCTGGTTTTCATTCTTGTAGTAAGTGTTTTAAGTTCACCGGGACGCCTGTCACTTGTTATAACTATTTGTTTTCCGAGTGAAAACAGCTCGTTAAATGTATGGAAAAATTCTTCCTGAACAGCTTCCTTATGTTCAAGAAACTGAACGTCGTCAACAAGAAGAACATCAGCGCTTCTGTATTTGCTTCTGAATTTATCAGTCGTTTTTTCTCTTATAGCAACTATAAATTCATTTGTAAATCTTTCGCATGGAACACATATTATGTTTGCATCTTTATATTTTTCTTTTATTTTATTTCCTATAGCATACATAAGATGTGTTTTTCCGAGTCCGCTGTTTCCGTAAATGAAAAGAGGATTATCCAGCTGTCCGGGATATTCTGCGGAACGCTTTGCTGCCTCATATGCAACGCTGTTAGATGATCCAACAACAAAGTTATCAAAGGTATATTTAGGATTTACCGCGTAAAGATCTATTTCATTGTTGTTAAAAACATTTGTTTTTTCAGGTTCATTATTATCTTTTATACTATTCTCTCCTACTATAATATCAAGAGAAAGTTTCTGACCTGTTACCTTTTCAAGTGAAGATTCTATAAAATTTTTATATCTGAATTCTATTATATTTTTATTAATTGAAGTAGGAACTGAAATTGTAAATATTGAATTAATAAGAGAAACCGGTATAGATGATTTAATATGTACATTATATCCTACAGGTGAATTAATATTATTTTTTATGCTTATAAGTGTTTTATCCCAAATTTCATTTATATTCATATCCATTTCATTTCCTCCTCTCAGTAATATTTTTGACATATTATGTAAAAAACAAACATACATTTATATTTTCAGGTCTACATTTAATGATATCAAATTTAGGTAAATAGGCGCTTTTGGCAATCCCACGGTCGAGATCCGACTGTCTGACTCTGTTTTGCGCAATTTTTATATCCTCGTCATTGCGCAAAGCCATTTCCCGACATTCAGATACTGACAAGTTGATGGCATTTACTTGTACACTGAGAAAAATAAGAATTGAAGCTATTATATATTTGATATTCATTTGTTCTGTTCTTTCACTTTAAATAATAATGAATATAACACAGGGAGGAAAAGAAGAGTCACCAGTGTACCGACTATCAACCCTCCGATAACTGTCACGGCAAGAGGACCATACATGGGATCGCTAACTAACGGCAGCATACCTGCCACTGTTGTCAATGAGGCAAGCAAAACTGGCCTTACACGTGAAAGAGTTGCCTGAACAATTGCAGGGAAGAGTTCCATCCTTTGTTCCTGGTTGAGAGCTGTGATCTCATCAACAAGCACAATGGCATTCTTCATCATCATGCCTACGAGACCCATTAACCCAAGAATTGCAAGGAATGTGAAGGGTGTCTCAGTAAGGAGCAATGCCGGTACAATACCGCAAAGCACGAAAGGAAAACATAAAACGATAACCGCAAGCTTACGCCAGTCGTTGAACAAAAGGAGAAGAACCACAATCAGAATAACTATCATTACGGGAAGATTTTGCATTACCTTTCCCAGGGCA
>JAFLUB010000021.1 GCA_022509025.1 Oscillospiraceae bacterium
GTTTATATTCGAGAACAGAGGCGATGTTGTCGGAGTTACAATGCCGCATCCTCACGGACAGATTTACGGTTATTCGGTAATCCCGAAGAAGCTGGAGCTTGAAATGGAAGCCTGCAAGGAGCATTTTGAGGAAAACCACAGCTGTCTCATATGCGATATGCTTGAAGATGAAATCAAGGCTCAGCAGAGAATTATCATTGAGAATGATGATTTCATTTCATTCCTGCCGTTCTACAGTGAATACCCTTACGGTATGTACATAGCGGCTAAGCGCCACGTTCAGAATCTTTCAGAGATGACCGACAGCGAAAAAGACAACCTTGCAAAGATTCTGAAGGAGACAACAGGTACTCTTGACAGTCTGTTTGATTATGCATTCCCGTATATGATGTGTATGTATCAGAACCCCGTGAACGGCGAGGACGTTTCTGATTATTATCACTTCCATATCGCGTTCTATCCTCCTATGAGAAGCGCGGATAAGCAGAAGTTTAACGCGTCTTCCGAGACGGGCGCATGGGCGCACTGTAATCCGACAGCGCCTGAGGAAAAGGCTGTTGAGTTGAGAGAAGCCCACGAGAAATTCCTAAAGAAAATGAACGGCTGATTATAAAGGTATTAAAAAAATGAGACAAAATGAAAATTTTGTCTCATTTTTTTTAATGTTATTATCCCGCATCCGAAACACAAAACATAGGCTTATAGCCGATATTTTCTTCAAATTCATTGCGAATCGCGCTTATAGCGTAATCCACCTTATCCTCCTCGGTAATTGCTATAATGCCGTTTTTCCATACGCGAACTGCGGCGACTCCGTCCGCATCTCTTGCGCGCCGCGCCAAAAACAGATGCTCGCTGCCTATATCCCAATACTTTTCCATTGATTTTTCTGATTTTATCATTTCATAAAAAAGCGTTTTTATATCACACCGTTTAAGAGCAGTGATTGACCGTTCTATCCGTTCATTTTCATTCACAAGATGATACATATATTTTAAAGCTGTTTTGTTCTTTATTGTTATTTGCGCAGCTGAAAACATTTGTGGGGTTATTTCGGTGATTAAACCTACATTCGGATACATACGCCTTATAGCGTTAAATGCGTATTGTATTTCTTTTGCGCGGTCAATATCCTTTTCCGCGCAATGTGCTGAAACTATTTTATAACCTGTCATGGGCAGAGGATAGTTTTTTGGCAATCCCGATGAAATGAGAGTGCAGTATCCGCTTTTTGCCGCCGCTAAGGCGAGATATTCACTTATGTTTTTTCCGGGAGAGGCAAGCGCGGCTGTTTCGGAAATATCCGTCTGAATGTCGCTGACCTTCATAAGAGACTGTGTAAGGCTGAGCTCAAACGGCTCTTTATGAGATAAAAATTCCGGAATTGAACATTCATAGAGAATTTCCGCGCCTCTAAGATTTTTTGCGCTGAGAGCGTGTATAATATTTATTGTATCTTTGTCTGTGTTGTGATGTATAGAGGCTGTATCCGAAAAATTATATGCAAGATATTTATCGGACATACAGTTTTGAATTTTTATCTGTTCTCCGTTCAGCGCGCGCGCAAACATCTGTATGCGCATTGACAGGGTACACGTAACCGACGGAGCAGATGTTATCTCGCTGTGACCGAGCAGGGGACAGAGAATGCCGTTGGATGTGAAATGCAGATAATTGTCAGACGGCTGATACCGTTTATAAAAATCCTGTTTGAGTTCTGATTGATTCATGTTAATCACCATAGCCTTTCCGACCACAAAGTATAACGTGGGAAAGGAGCAAGCAGATTGCCCTTTTGAGGAGCGCAGACGTATGCTTATACGTGGGGTTCTGAAAAAGGGTGAGATATGCCGCTCATTTTTTACGTCATTATTATCTTACCCTTGAAATGTATATTATATCCACATGAATTATTGACATAAACAAGATAAAATGTTATAATTTATAATGTATAATTATATGATGCATAAATAGGAGAAACAGATGATTACAGGAAAGCAGAGAGCATATCTGAGGAAAATATCCCATGATACGGAGCCTATATTCCAGATAGGCAAGGACGGAATAACGGACGCGCTTATAGACGGCATTGATAAAGCGCTCAATAAGCGCGAGATATTAAAGGTGCATATACTTGATACCGCGCTGCTTGACACACGTGAAACATGCGACTATGTGGCGAAGCGTCTTAAAGCTGAGCCTGTTCAGGCGATTGGGAACAAGTTCATAATATACCGCCGTTCCGAAGAGGAAAAATACAGAAAGATAGAACTTCCGCGAAAATGAATATAGGAATAATGGGCGGCACGTTTGACCCTATCCACAGCGCGCACCTGCTGATTGCCGAAATGGCAAGGGAAGAGTTTAATCTTCACCGTGTGGTTTTTATGACAGGCGGAAATCCGCCTCATAAAACTGATATAACACCGTCAAGCATGCGTTTTCAGATGACGCGTTTGGCAATATCGGATAATCCGTATTTTGCTGATGATGATTATGAAACTAAAAAAACAGAAAAATCATATACTGTGCGTACTCTTGAGTATTTAAAGGATAAGTACCCGGAAGATGAGCTGTTTTTCATAATCGGCGAGGATTCATTAAAGGATTTCCCGATGTGGTACAAGCCTGAAGAAATACTGAAAATGTGTACTCTGTTGGTTTTTCCGAGAACATCACATAGCGCGCTTGCGGATACGCTGAATGAAATGCGGATAAAATACGGTGATAATATCCTGCCGATAAACGCGCCGATAATGGAAATTTCCTCTACGGAAATACGAGACAGGATAGGAAAAGGCAAAACAGTTAAATATATGCTTCCTGATAAAGTGATTGAATATATAAAGGAAAATAACTTATATGGAAAAAGAGATTAAGGAAAAACTAAAAAAGAATCTCGATGAGAAGCGGTTTATACACAGTGTAGGAGTAGCGGATGAAGCCAGGCGGATTGCGTGTCTTTATGGAGTTGACGAGAACAAAGCATATCTTGCCGGGCTTTTGCATGATTGCGCTAAAGGAATTAAAACCGATAAACAGATTGAAACGTGTGACGCTCTCGGTGTTGAGATTGACGAGTGGACAAGAAAATGCCCTCCCGTGGCGCATGGTTTTCTGGGCGCGGAAATTGCAAAGACGGAATACGGTATAACGGATGATGAAATCCTGAACGCTATAAAATATCATACCGTGGGGAACGCGGAAATGACGTTGCTCCAAAAGATAATTTACATTGCGGATATGACTGAGGTGAATCGTAATTTTGAAGGAGTAGATTTGCTTCGCGAAGCACTGGGCAGAAGTGTGGACGAAGCTATAATGCTGAGTATAGAACAGCAGCTTCGGCTGAACATGGGCAGAAAAACAGTAATTCATCCTAATATTATTTGCTTATGGAACGATATTCTATCAGGGACACTAAATAACGAAAGGGGACAATAAAATGGACAAGAAGGTAGAAATTATAACAAAAGCGCTTGAAGATAAGAAAGCTACGAATATAGAAGTGCTTGATGTTTCCGAGCAGACATCACTTGGTGATTACTTCATAGTTGCTTCCTGTCAGTCAACGGTTCAGGTGAGAGCCTGCGTTGATGAGGTTGAGGAAAAGATGGAGGAGGCCGGATTTGTGGTAAAGCATAAGGAAGGCTACAGAGGCGGCTCGTGGATTCTGATGGATTACGGAGAAATAGTAGTTCATGTTATGCAGCAGGAAACACGCGAGTTCTACGCAATAGAACGACTATGGGACGATGCGGGAACAACAGTAGACGAAGAAGAATAAAACACGAAAAGGAGTTTATATACACATGGAAAACTATAATTTTAAAACCATAGAGAAAAAATGGCAGGATAAGTGGGAAGAAAAGGGCGCGTTTCATGCAGAAACGAACAGTAAAAAGCCTAAGTATTTCACGATGATTGAGTTCCCGTATCCGTCGGGAGCCGGATTACACGTTGGACACCCGAGAAGTTATACTGCGCTGGATATCATAGCGAGAAAGCGCCGTATGGAGGGTTATAATGTGCTGTATCCTATAGGCTGGGACGCTTTCGGACTTCCGACTGAAAACTTTGCTATAAAGAATAAGGTACATCCGAAAATTATAACTGAAAAGAACATAGCGAATTTCACGCGTCAGCTTAAAATGCTTGGTTTCTCGTTCGACTGGTCGAGAGAGGTTAACACCACAGACCCCGCGTATTATAAATGGACACAGTGGATATTCCTGCAGCTTTTCAAGCACGGTCTTGCATATAAGCAGGAGATGCCGATAAACTGGTGCACAGGCTGTAAGGTTGGTCTTTCAAACGAAGAGGTTGTAAACGGCGTATGCGAGAGATGCGGCAGTGAGGTTGTTCAGAAGAGAAAGAGCCAGTGGATGCTTAAAATCACTGAATACGCTCAGCGTCTTATAGACGACCTTGACGATTTGAATTATCTTGAAAAGATAAAGACACAGCAGAAAAACTGGATAGGCAGAAGCGAGGGCGCGGAAGTTAAGTTTAAGCTTTCAACAGGCGATGAAATGGTGGTTTACACAACACGCGCAGACACGCTTTTCGGCGCGACATATACAGTTATGTCGCCGGAGCATCCTCTTATCGAAAAGATGAAGGATTCAATCACAAACTATGCTGAGGTTGAAGCATACAAGGCGGAAGCGGCGAAGAAATCCGAGTTTGAAAGAACGGAGCTTGCAAAGGACAAGACAGGCGTTAAGCTGGAGGGTATTTATGCAATAAATCCGGCTAACGGCGAACAGCTGCCTGTGTTTATTTCAGACTATGTGCTTGTAACCTACGGTACAGGTGCGATTATGGCGGTTCCGGCTCATGACAGCCGCGACTGGGATTTTGCAAAGAAGTTTAACCTTCCTATCATAGAAGTTGTCGCAGGCGGCGAGGACGTTCAGAAGGAAGCTTACACAGACGTTTACAAGGGTAAGATGGTAAATTCCGGCTTCCTCACAGGAATGACTGTCAAGGAAGCAATTCCGGCAATGATTGACTGGCTGGAAAAAGAGGGCTTAGGAAAGCGCAAGGTAAACTTCAAGCTGCGTGACTGGGTATTCTCACGTCAGCGTTACTGGGGCGAGCCTATTCCTCTGGTATATTGTGATAAGTGCGGCTGGGTGGCAATTCCCGAAAGTGAGCTTCCTCTGGAACTGCCAGAAATAGAAACCTTTGAGCCGGGCGAAAACGGCGAATCACCACTTGCAAAGGCTACCGACTGGATAAATACGACATGTCCGTGCTGCGGCGGCAGTGCGCAGCGCGAAACGGACACAATGCCTCAGTGGGCAGGTTCAAGCTGGTATTTCTTAAGATATATGGATCCGCACAATAACGATGCGCTTGCTTCAAAGGAAGCGCTTGATTACTGGTCACCGATTGACTGGTATAACGGCGGTATGGAGCATACAACATTGCATCTTCTGTATTCACGTTTCTGGCATAAGTTCTTGTATGACATTGGCGTAGTTCCGACAAAGGAACCGTATATGAAGCGTACATCACACGGTATGATTCTCGGTGAGAACGGAGAAAAGATGTCGAAGTCAAGAGGTAATGTTGTAAATCCGGATGACGTTGTGAATGAGTTCGGAGCGGACGCGTTCAGAACATATGAGATGTTCATAGGCGCGTTCGACCAGTCAACGCCGTGGTCACAGCAGGGATTAAAAGGCTGCTATAAGTTCCTTGAAAGAGTATGGAATATGCAGTCGATTGTGAATAATGAGGAAGGCTACAGCGCTGACCTTGAAAAAGCGATGAACAAGGCTATAAAGAAGGTGGGCGAGGACTTCGAGAGAATGAAGTTCAATACCGCTATTGCGGCTATGATGAGCCTTGTTAATGATTTCTCCAAGAAGGGTTCTGTGACAAAGGGCGAGTACATGACACTTATAACGCTTCTAAACCCTGTCGCTCCGCATCTGACAGAGGAGCTTTGGGAAAAATTCGGCGGAAATGGACTTTTGTCACTTCAGCCATGGCCGTCATATGATGAGGAAAAGACCAAAGACGATGAGGTTGAAATCGTTGTTCAGATTAACGGTAAAATCAGAGATAAGCTGATGATTCCGGCAGGTCTTGACAAGGATGGAACTCAGGAAGCGGCTATGAATACCGATAAGATTAAGGCACTCACAGAGGGTAAGAATGTGATTAAGGTTATCGCCGTTCCCGGTAAGCTTGTTAATATCGTTGTGAAATAAAAAGATTATAGTAAAACAGGCGGCTTTTTAGCCGCCCGTTTTAATGTAGGTTTGTCTGGCGACAATCAGAGCTTATGCACGCTTTTTAAAATAAAAAAGCGCATTGCAGAGCAACGCGCCAAAAACGCATTACTCTGTTATCGCCAAATAACATCAAAAGCATACAGTATATCCTGTTGTAAGCATTGAAATAGAGTAAGCATTTTTATGCAATAAAAAAGCTCGCAACAAGGATAAAATATTAACTATTGACATTATTTGGCGCAAATAGTATATCAAAAATTTATTGTGATGTCAACATTTATTTGAAACAGTTGTAGGAGGAAGAAATGGACAGTTTAATTTACAGCCTTAACGCCACTGTGCCGGTGTTTCTGGTCATGGTGGTAGGTTACATATTAAAATGCACAGGAATGTTAACGGAGCCGTTTGCTAAAGCGGCGAATAAATTCAATTTCAGCGTAACGCTGCCCGCAATGCTGTTTGTAGACTTGGCGGCAACGGATATTATAGGCGAGTTTGACCCGAAATACGTTCTGTTTTGCGCCGGTGTGACAGCAACCATGTTTTTCGGACTATGGGGTTGTGCAAGGCTTATTTTAAAGGATAAAAGCCTTGTTGGTGAATTCGTGCAGGCTTCCTACCGTTCCAGCGCGGCGGTATTGGGTATCGCATTTATAGAAAATATCTACGGCACAAGCGGTATGGCGCCGGTCATGATAATAGGCTGCGTTCCCCTGTATAATATCTTTGCCGTGCTTGTTCTCACGTTTGAGAGTGACAGCGGTGAGGACGGCTTGGGACATGTAAAGCAGTCGCTTATAAATATTGCAAAAAATCCGATTATTATATCAATCGCGCTCGGGGTTATCGCGTCGCTTATACGTATAGATTTTCCGGAAATAGTTGATAAAACTTTATCATCATTCGCAAAAATGGCTTCACCGCTTGCGCTCGTGACAATAGGCGCGGGATTTGAGGGGAGAAAGGCAATCGCGAAAATAAAGCCTACTGTTTGCGTAACATTTATAAAGCTTGTAGTACTGCCGGCTGTGTTTTTGCCTGTAGCAGTGAAGCTCGGATTCCGCGATGAAGCGCTTATAGCGCTTATAATAATGCTTGGCTCGCCGACAACTCCGTCAAGCTATATCATGGCGAAAAATATGAGGCATGAAGGCGTGCTTTCGTCAAGCGCGATTGTCGCGACAACACTCGTTTCATCAATAACACTGACGTTCTGGATTTTCGTTATGCGCGCGCTGGGGCTTGTGATGTGACATAAGAAGCTACGCGTTAAGAAACAGCCTCGACGGGCTGATTGCTCAGAACATAAAAACTCACCACTCGGTGTACAATGGTTTCAATAGTACTCCGAGAGGTGAGTTTTGTTTTTAGCTTGAAGGTAAACGCTCTGTGCTAAATCATGTGCCGAAATAGGAGAAATGCATATAATCTATATTACCGCTCCACGCATCGCCACCCCACGTAAAGCCGTGGTTTTCAAACGCATTCATAACATCGCCGTATGGAGTGATTGAATACGGGTTCTCATATGGAAGCCAGAAATCGCCGACAATCTCGCCGGAGGTATAAATACAATAGTTTTGTGTTGGGTTAATGTCTATCGCTGTTCCCCAGTTATGCTCGCTGCGTCCGCCGCGCCATGAGTACGCTCCGACAGACTCTATCGGAAACTGCTCAGCGCCTTCGAATATTTCCTGAAAAACAGCGTAAACCTCATCAGCAATTGAGCTATGTACTGTCAGCGTTGTGGTGGATGGGTATTTGTTTCCGCTCCTGTCCATTTTCCATATGTTTATTTCCACATTGGTCATAACGCTTGCGGCTTCTGACTGAGACGAGGGAAGATAAGTGTTCCCTGAATAATTTGAAACGGCAGACGGTGTGGAGAACTGTATATTATCACTCAGCATACCGTTGTTTACAGTAATATCATACGAACGGGACGGCGCGGACGGAAGCAGAAGATATGAGTCAGATGTGGTGTACGCGCTTGTATGCGGGGATATGCGGCCGCTTGATCTGTGGGTGCGGCTTTCGGTAACGGTGACCGTGTATTCGCTGCCCGAACCATCCCAGGCAATTGTCAGGTAACCGCCATCGTATGAAGCGCGGGCTTCCAGAAACGGATTGCCTGTGAAAACCTGTATAGGCTCTGAGAAAACCGCGTTCTGTTCTACCCATAAATAATAAGTGCGGTTTTCTTCGAGAGTGCTGAGCATAACCTCGTTGCCCTGTTCGGGAAACATATATCCAACTGTAGTCCCGTCAAATATGCCTATGATGTATTCTCCCAAAGAGCTGTTTCCTGTCCACTGCAGGGCAGGGCTGTTTACATCAAATGTACCGCCGTTTGAATGTGAGGTAATCACAGGCCGCTCAATACGCGGCGCGGTAATCATTCTGCTTATCATTGAAACTGCCTGCTCTATTGTCACATCGTCAAACGGATGAAAATCACCGTCTCCGTAATCACCCATAAATCCCTGTGACACAACCGCAGACACGGCATTCATGGACCAGTCCGCAATATTATAATAGTCCGCAAAATTATACAGCACATTTATATCAGGCGTGAGAGAGTTGTTTGTCAATGCGGTGTAGAAATTATTTATGACAACAGCTGTTTCCTGACGTGATATGTTGTTATCAGGATTAAAATTGTTGTTTTCATCACCCTTCATAATCCCAAGCTCATATATCGATGCAAGAGTGTTTCCCGAATAGTCCATGTCATTGAATTTATGCTTTGCAAAAGCCGCATATTCTTTTCCGGAATGCGCAGTATAAGCATCGTATATAAGCGTAGCAAATTCAGCGCGTGTTATATGAGATGTATAATCCTTTGTAAAAAGCTCCTCAGGCATAGCGCCCATGGAAATCATTGCGTCGAAGCTGTCTTTAGCCCAGTCGGACGGCGTAAACATCTGCGCGTTCGCGGTAATGGCGCACAATGAAAGCAGAGCCAACGCTGAAAGCGCGGTGATTAGTTTCTTCATTTACATATACCTCCGTTTAAGTGATAATATATAATAAGTATATCATATTTCGATAATATCCGTCAATGATTTGAAATGCTGTGAAGTCCTGAAAAATTTTTTCCTAAATTACAAAAAATACTTGCTTTTTTAAAGTTTATATGGTAAAATATTTCGGTATGAAAAATACACACATCTGCGGATTATGCGGAAGTTGCCTTTTTGCCGGGGTCTTCGTATAAGGTGAAGCAGGTGGAGGAATAATCAAAAAACAAGGAGGAAACTAAAAATGGCAAACGTAATTTCAATGAAACAGCTTTTGGAGGCAGGTGTTCATTTCGGACACCAGACAAGAAGATGGAACCCTAAAATGGCTGAGTACATCTTCACAGAGAGAAACGGTATCTATATCATAGACCTTCAGAAGACAGTTAAAAAGGTAGAAGAGGCATATTATTTCGTAAGAGATATTGCCGCTGCAGGCGAGGATGTTCTGTTCGTAGGTACAAAGAAGCAGGCTCAGGACTCAATCAAGGAAGAGGCTGAGAGAGTTGGTATGTACTACGTAAACGCAAGATGGCTCGGCGGTATGATGACTAACTTCAAGACAATTCAGAAGAGAATTGAAAGACTTGCTCAGATTAATGCTATGGAAGAGGACGGCACATTTGACGTGCTTCCGAAGAAGGAAGTTATAAAGCTTAAGGCTCAGAGAGATAAGCTTGAAAAGTATCTCGGCGGTATCAAGGAAATGAAGAAGCTCCCGGGCGCAATATTCGTTGTTGACCCGAGAAAGGAAAAGATTGCTATAGCTGAGGCTAAAAAGCTTGGTATTCCTGTTGTCGCTATTGTTGATACAAACTGTGATCCGGACGAGGTTGATTATGTTATCCCGGGTAACGACGACGCTATAAGAGCCGTAAAGCTTATCGCTTCAACAATGGCAAACGCTATAATAGAAGGCAGACAGGGCGAGGACGCTCTTCCTGCTCAGGAAGATGACAATGAGGCTTCAGAGGCAGTAGCAGAAGAAGTTCAGGAAGCAACAGAGGAATAATATTCCGTAAAAATAGATAGGAGGAACATAAAATGGCATTTACAGCTAAAGATGTAAAAGAACTCAGAGAAATGACAGGCTGCGGTATGATGGACTGTAAAAAGGCTCTTACCGAGACTGACGGCGATAAGGATAAGGCTATCGAATTTTTAAGAGAAAAGGGTCTTGCAACAGCAGCTAAGAAGGCTGGCAGAATCGCGGCTGAAGGTATAGTAAAGGCTTATGTAAACGGTAATGTCGGAGTGCTTGTTGAGGTAAACTCAGAGACAGACTTCGTTGCTAAGAATGATGAATTCCAGGAATTTGTAACAGATGTTGCAAAGACAATTGCTGACACAAATCCGGCTGATGTTGAAGCGCTTAAGGCTACACAGTTCGGTGACACAACAATCGGAGAACTTCTTACAGAGAAGATTGCGAAGATTGGCGAGAACATGAACATCAGACGTTTCGCAAGAATTGAAACAACAGGCGCTGTTACAGAGTATATCCATGCGGCAGGTAAGATTGGCGTACTTGTTGAGGCTGATGCTGAGAACAATGATACAACAAAGGAATGCCTGAAGAACGTTGCAATGCAGGTTGCAGCTCTTAATCCGAAGTATCTTTCAAGCGATGATGTTCCGCAGGATTATAAGGACCACGAGAAGGAAATTCTTATAGCTCAGCTTAAGAACGACCCGAAGAACGCTTCAAAGCCTGATGAAATCATTGAAAAGATGATTACAGGACGTCTTGCAAAGGAATTAAAGGAAGTTTGCCTTATGGAGCAGGAATACGTTAAGGCTGAGAACAAGGAAAGCGTTGCTAAGTATGTTCAGAGCGTTGGCGGTATCACAATAAAGCAGTTCGTTCGTTTTGAAACAGGCGAAGGTATTGAAAAGCGTGAAGACGATTTCGCGGCAGAAGTTGCTTCAATGATTAAGTAATTAAATATAAATAAAATACCGCAGGTGAAATTCATCTGCGGTATTTTTAAACTCAGCCTTAATTTCCGGGAAAGGGGAGAAAGTAAATGATAAGACTTTTTGATACACATCATATAAGAAAAATATATGAGCTTGACGGAATGTGGGAATTTAAAATGTACGGCATAGATAAGACATACCGTCTGCCGGTTCCCGGCTGTTGGGAACAGCATCCGGATTTTTTGGGACATCGCGGTAAAGGTACTTATACAAGAAAAGTGTACATAAACCGTGACTGTAATGTACGTCTTGAATTCAAGGGCGTGAGTCATACGGCGGACGTATATTTTGACGGAGAAAAAATATCGCATCACTATAACGCTTTCACACCGTTTTCAGCGGTGATAACAAATGTCCGGCAGGGTGAACATGAGATAAAGGTCGAGGTTGATAATACATTCTCAGAAAGCAGCGCGCTTCATATTCCGAATGATTACTACACCTATGGCGGCATAACAAGACCTGTCGCGTTAGAACAGATTGCGGATGTGTATATAAAAAATATACGCTTTACTCCTTATCAGAAAAACGGCAAATGGAATGCTAAAATTGAAATAAATATATCTAACCTTTCCGATAAAACGGTAACGGTAGATGTTAAGAGCACTATTGACAGGTATGAGATGGATTGCAATGTGGATATCAACAGTGAAATAACAGTGGTATTTGACAGAGAATTTGACGATGTGAAACCGTGGTCAGGAAAGCAGCCGGATTTGTATATGCTTAACACGGTTATTTCAGTAAATGGTATACCTGTTGATGATTTAATAGAAAGAGTAGGTTTCCGCATTGTTGAGATAATTGGTACAAAAATATATTTAAACGGTGAGCCTGTTTATCTTAAGGGTTTCAACAGACACGAAGATTACGCTGTAGACGGCTGCGCAATAACCTTACAGCATATGGTTCAGGATATGGACCTGATGCAGGATATGAACGTAAATGCTGTGAGAACGTGTCACTATCCTGATGATGAGCGTTTTCTTGACTTGTGCGATGAACGCGGTATTATGGTATGGGAAGAAAATCATGCGCGCGGACTTGTACTTAAGGATATGCAAAATCCGAATTTTGAGAAACAGTGTGAGGACTGTATCAGAGAAATGATTGAAAATCACTATAATCATCCGTCAATCATAATTTGGGGTATTCTGAATGAGTGCGCATCGGAAACAGATGAAGGCAGACGGATGTATAAAAAACAGTATGAGCAGATTAAAAGTCTGGATTTGTCACGTCCGACAACCTCTGCTACCTGCCGTCATTTCGCGGATATATGTCTTGATTTGCCGGATATTGTATCATTTAATATGTATACAAACTGGTATCAGGACGGCGATATCAGTAAAAGAAATGATGAGGAGATTGAGTGGATACAGTCATCGGGAGGTGAAAATAAACCGATAATTGTTTCTGAGCTTGGCGCGGCGGCAATTTACGGCTACCGTGACCGTTCGCGCTGTAAATGGAGCGAGGAGCGTCAGGCGGATATAATCCGTGATAATCTTGAGGTTTATATGAACGATGATAGGATTACCGGTGTGTTTATATGGCAGTTTGCAGACTGCCGTGTGACAGAGGAAGGAGATTGGTTCACTACACGTGCGAGATGTCATAACAATAAGGGAGTAGTTGATGAATACCGACGTCCCAAAATGGCATACGACATAATTAAGGATATGTTTGATATATAAAAATTATCAAGCGTGAATTATTTGTATTCCCCATGAATAGTATAAAACGGAGGGGAGATAAATGATTAGAAAATTAAAACCGTACATCATTTCGATAATAATAGCGTTAGCAGTGGGCGGATTATCCGCGTTTCTTACTCGGGGGAATATGGATTTATATGAAACAATAAACACGCCTGCTCTGGCACCACCGGCTATATTGTTTCCGATAGTATGGACAATTCTATACATACTGATGGGAATAAGCGCGGCAGCTGTTTATGTGACAAAAGAAACAATGGATGTTTCGGGCGCACTTAAAACATATGCTTTGCAGCTTATAGTAAATTTCTTTTGGAGCATTATATTCTTTAATATGCGCGCATATCTGTTTGCGTTTGTCTGGATTATTCTTTTGTGGCTGCTTATAATAATAATGATATTGCAGTTTTACCGAGTCCGTCCTGTTGCGGCATATCTTCAACTACCGTATTTAACATGGGTGACTTTTGCTGCGTATCTCACGCTTATGATTTATCTTCTGAACTGAAAAAGGCGGACAGCAATGTCCGCCTTTTAAGAGTGTCTGAATTATTTTGTGGTTTTAGCTGTGGTTTTAGTTGTTGTATTAGCTGAAGTTTTTGCTGCCTTTGCTTCAGTTTTTGCAGGAGCTGCTTTTGTTTCAGCCTTGGCAGGAGTTGCTTTTTTCTCTGCTTTTGTTTCAGTCTTTGCTGCCGCCTTTGTTTCTGTCTTTTTTGCAGGAGCTGTCTTAGTTGTTTTCTTAGCCGCAGGCTTCTTAGCCGCTGCTTTCTTTGCAGGCGCTTTTTTGATTGTGTTCTTCCAATCTGTGATTTTAGAAGCGTCTCCCTGAACATAAGCATCGCCGTTAGCAACAGCTTTGTCCAGACTCATTCTTCCGGCAATGACAGCTAAAAGTGCTGACTTTGAAATGTTGAGCATCGCGTTATTATCATAATAATCATAAGGTTCAACATTAAGCTTGCCGTCTTTAACTTCCGCATAGAAGGTACCGCCGCAGTCCTCATCTGTAAATGTTACCTGAACCGCGAAATCCGATAATCCTTTTGCGTCAGCTTTTTCGAATTTTTCCTTTACCTTTAAAAATGCCTGTTCAAATGTCATTTTAGAAAATCTCCTTTCGTTGACAGAGTCAATCTGTCGGTTCTGTGTATTATTTAACTAAAACCCTGACTTTAGTATACAACATTTTACAAGTCATGTCAAATATAATTTATTTTTTTGTGACTTATATTTATTTTACGGGCTTGCGAAGATAAAATAAATGTAAGTAAAGACGAAAAACGAGGGAAAAAACATGAAATTTACACATTTATCAGATTTCCGCATCGGGAAAAAGATCAATGGATTTTTCGTTCTGAAAGCCCAGACTTAATACTTGACCATATACTCAGTATAACCGAAAAGGATAAACAGAAAATAGCAGTAAATCGGGGCGACGAGGGAAGCGGTATAGATATGATTTTCTGATTGACAATATTATATGTGTATGTTAAAATACAAATGTATGCACCTGTAGCTCAGTTGGATAGAGCACAAGACTCCGATTCTTGGTGCCGCAGGTTCGAATCCTGTCAGGTGCGCCATTTTCGCAACCCGCATAATTACTATAAGATATAGTGTTTATGCGGGTTTTATGCACTTTATCGAATGATATTATTTAATACAATTTAATACAATTTAGCATAAAAAAGTTCGTCAAAAGTTCGTCAAAAACTAAATGCGTTTAATTTTTTTTCGGTTTCGGTTTTTCTCTCTGTGCGGATGTGGGTATAAATCTGACGGGTTAGGTTAATATCACTATGTCCCATAAGCTCTTGCGCATCTTTTTCATCAATGCCGGCTTCAAACAACATTGTAGCATATCCATGACGGAGTTGATGAGCGGTGATATTCAAATTATACCTTTTGCAATAGCTTTCCCATCTACAATCATAAGCGCCGGATGTAAGCGGTTCTTTGCCATCTCCGTTCATGCTGAATAGAAAACCTTTAAATTTCCTCGGAAATACCTCGTAGAGTTTATCAAGAATTATAACATCTCTTTCTGCTGATTCTGTTTTTAAGACTGGCTCAAATATAGGTCGGTTTCCGCTATGAATAACATGATGTGTAATATGTATTCTTCTATTTTTAAGGTCAACGCTCTTATCAGTAATACCTAATGCCTCTGACTTTCTACAGCCCGTCAGAAGCATGAAAAATGGAAGAAAATCAAATCCCTTATGATGAGACAGGACAGCCTTTAATTCGTCCGTAGAGGGCATTTTACGGGGCGATTTGGGCAGGTTATTCGGCAACCTTATATCTCGTACAGGATTATAGCGGATATAGCCATTAACAACGGCATAATTAAAAATCATATTCAACACGCTTTTATGATTTGCTATTGTCTTTTTTGAATAGCATTTGATTATAAGCTGATTTATAAATATGTTTACTTCAACTGCCGTAATCTCTTTTAAATCCCTGCCGGCAAAAAAAGTGTATATTCTATCAAATGCCGCTCTGATATTTTTATTATAATTCCAGTCAGGAATTTTCTCCCTGTATTGCCTGTCCCATTCATCAGCTACATCGTCAAAGGTCTTTCCTCGCTCCTCCTTTTCTTCATATGTGAGAATTTGCCGCATAATGTCCTTTTCGGCTTTTTTCTCTGTGGATTCGGTGCTGTAAAAATATACTCGCTTGCCGTTAAGCGTGATTACCTTACACCACCTACCGTCTTTTCTTTGTTTCATCTATATGCACTCCTTTTTTCAAAATAAGTATTGCAAAATAAGAGTGCTTGTGATATAATTATTTTACGGATATGGGTGTATCACAATGCACTCCTTTCCCTCGACTGTTGGCGCAGTCGGGGGATTTTTTTATTTCTTAGACCATTTTTTAGTCTCAACTTTAATATGCGAACTGCCTGTATTTTCGGTGTTTGTTTCGGTAATATTGGTTTCCGCTGTGTTAATTACAATGCGTGATGTACCTATGTAAACACCGAAACATATAACGCAAATCAGTACGCCCGTAACTATGCCTAAAATATAGGTTTTCATATTACTACCCTCTCTCTTTTTAGTTTACCTCTACATAAAACCTTGCAGACTGTCTTTTGCTATTGCTATCGTATTTAGATAAAGTTAAAGTGAATCCTCCGGGATTGTCTACTGCAATAACATCTTGTGCTTTGCACGTCGCACCCACAGGCGCACGTTCAGGGCTTTTTGTTACTGAGGCGGGATAGCTGTAACCTGTAAATCCTGCATTGTCAACAATAGTATCGTCCAAAGACCAATATAGCCCGTCAGAATATTTGTCTTCGTACCCAAGATTGGTATATGTATAATCAACTATATATACCGCTCCCGGCGTTTTGTCTGAAAATTGGTTTCGGTCTTTTGTTTCGGTTACACCGTCAATCGTAAGCGCCCATTGTCCGTCAACCGTCCAAGTCTCCCCTATATTATAGACATCTTTTTGTGGTGTGCTAATTGTGGGTGTTGAGTTCTTAGTTAAAACAATCGTATTGTCCTTGAAGTCAACATCAAACCCACCTACCGCGTCCGCAACATCACGAAGCTTAAAATATGTACTTCCCTCAATGTTGTAGCCCTGAATGTTTACATTGTTTCCGTCCAGTTTTACAGGAAATGGATTATCCGTTGCGACATACTGCACCGCAAACGCTCCTGTCCCTGTAACTACTGCGCCGATAAGAATACCTGCAATCAACTCTTTCTTTTTCATAAAATTCCTCCTTAATGTATATTATTTTTATTTTTTTAGGAGATAATCTCCTTTTGTGACCTTATTATAAAAAATTTGTAAATTCCTCTTAACATATTCCCTCTTGTTTTGTCATATATTGTGATTGAAAGGAGGGTTACACAGATGAGTACATACAAAATGACAAAATTATTAGAGAAACTATCGGAAAATCAACAAAGAAAATTATATGACTTCATCATTTCTCTTGATTGTTCTGAGAAGCAAGGAACTCAGCATAAGCAAGAACCGTATTCTGTTTCTCCTCGTCGAGACGATTAAAAACCTCGATGATTTTATCGGAAAGGCTGCTCGTATCTTTTTCGGGCAGCTTTGCTTCGTTTCCAAGCAAATAATCTATTGAAACATTAAAATGTTGTGCAATTCTAATTAATAGCTCAAAATCAGGCTGACGCTCTCCAGTTTCGTATCTCGTGTATGTCGGACGCTGGATATTTAATATGTCTGCCATCTGTTGTTGAGTAAGATTATTGTTCTCTCTTAATTTTTTAAGGTTTTCCATATAAATCACCTCTTGATACTATTATAAGTGTCAATAAGGCACAAGTCAACAATTTTACACTCTATGTGTCAAAAAGACACATTTGTGAAAAAAAAGTAAAGAAAATTTAAAAAAAGTATTGACTTTGTGACAAAATGGTACTATAATAAAAGTACCGAAACGGTACAAAGGAGGTGACGCAATGCGTAAGTATCTAAAAAAATTACGAGAAAGTGCTGATATGACACAAGAAGATGTTTCAAAACACCTTGAAATTTCAAGAGCGTATTATGTAAGAATTGAGAACGGCGAACGGCAAAAAGACCTTGACCTATCAATTGTAATAAAACTGTCGGAACTGTTTAATGTCACCGTTGATTGGATAGCCGAACAGGAAAAGAAATATACGGCGGCTTAAAGGCGTGGACAAGCAGTATAGGGAGGTGAGAATATGGATAAGGGAAATAAAGAATATCTTGTAACCCTTGTAAAAAACCAATTAGACTTATTGGCTAAATTGACTGAGGAGGCAATTGAGACTCAGGAAGTCATAGAACTTACAGGGGCAATGGAGAGTATGGTAAATCTCTACATAGAAATACTAACCTCACTATAAAGCGTAAGGTTAGTATAAGTAACTTATTCGTTGGCGTTTTTGGTTGCTTCTTTAACGCCCTCGTAAATAGCCTTAAAATATTCAGCGACATTTTTACCTGTTTCAGTACTTATTCTCGCCAGAGAATTATTTTGAAGCGACGCTGTGACAATTTGCGTTGTAATATCTAAGGCTTTAGATTTGTAAGACATGCTATAAACACCTCCTTTCTATGGTGATTATAGCACGGAGAATGTTGAAAATCAACAAGAAAGGTGGAAGGGAAAATGAAAAAGTACGAACGATGCATCACAGATACCCGCTATTTTGGGAAGTCTGGGCTTTGATGAAGAAGAAACAACTATTGAAATTGACGCTGATGGCGCAGAGGAAGTAGTCGCTATTTTGGAAAGCCTTAATGTTTAATTAAAAGGAGTGATTTTAATGGCAAGAGAGAAACCGGCATACCGGGATAATTTAGAACTCTTAAATGAGAGATTCCCCAATAAGGTTCTTATATCGTTTGCTGAGTTGGTACGATTTTTCGGCCTAAACCGTAAAACGGTACGCAAATGGCTTGATGAACACGATATAGAGGGAAATTATTTCTCAATCGCTACATTAGCAAGAGCGATGTCGTAAATAAAAATATATACAGCTTGCAGGCATAATCAAGCTGCTTCGGAATGAAAATACTCTTTTCTTTATAAAATAGCTACACCCATATTCGCAAAGTGTACTCGACCCTCAATCGTCACCGAAGCAGTTTGCCTATGCTTGCGAGCATGTAAGGGAGATGAAATGTGTGTTTGAAAGAATTGGACAACTATACAAGTACATAAAGAGTATGAACCGCGAGGGTTTTGATATGCTTGTCGATGCTGCGTGTGACATTGTGAGTAACAAGAATTACCGCAAGCCCGACGCTGAGCTTACACCGGAGCAGTTTAACAGGTCTGTCAGATGTGTACTTAACATGGTAGAGAAAAACTACTGTACGAGCAGACACGAAAGCAGGGATTGTTGTGAAGCGTGAGACAGTGGAGTACATAATATTCACGATTTTTCTGGCGGTGCTGATATTCTTATGTGAATACGGCGTAATGTTTTATATTGCGGAAAGGTAGGTGAGAGGAATGACGGCAAAAATGATATATGACATCTTAGACAGGGAAGGTAATCTTGACGGTGTACCAATAACTGTAGACGGCATGGAAATCAAACAGGTTGTTATGGTATACGGCGAAGAAAGTGCTGTTGAGGATTACGATATAAAGCGGATTGAGTTACGCTTAGAAAGCGAATGACCGCCTGAGCTGGCACTCAAAACGGTCATAGGCATTAAAATTTAATGTACTTTTATTATATCACAGGAAAGGAATGTTGTCAATGACATACGAAAACGACAGTCCCGCGGCGTTAATGGCGATGGAGCGGGACCGTACAGGAAACTACGGCGATTATGACGAGCCTGAACCTGTTATAAAGAAATGTCCATGCTGCAATTCTAAAATAGATGTTGTATATGGTGCAGGTCAGGAAATAAGAGAGTTCTACCGCATAGGTGGCGATATAATCGGATGCAACCTGTGTGTTGAGAAAATAGACGAATACGGAGGAGAAGTAGCATGAGCGGTATAGATTTAAGAAGATTGCGCGAACCGTTTAAACCCTCTGAAATAGAGTGGCGTGTTGGAGCGACAAACAAGGCTAAGACAAAAGGGATTGCATTGCCGTACATAACTAATAGAGCTGTACAAAATAGACTTGATGAAGTATGCGGCGCAGAGAATTGGCAAAACGAGTTTATTCGTTGGGGTGAAAACAGTCAAATTTGCAAAATTACCATATTTATTGATGGACGCGCAGTAACAAAAGAAGATGGCGCGGATAATACAAAAGTTGACCCTACGAAGGGCGGATTATCAAACGCTATGAAAAGAGCAGCGGCACAATGGGGTATAGGTCGATACCTATATGACTTGCCTACTTACTGGATGGATATAGCAGAAGCGGGTGGATCGTATAAGTTGAATGGGGATTTACCACAGTTGCCGAAATGGGCGCTTCCGAAGGATTATACCGGCAAAATAGAATATGCCCATAGCGGTGATACATATGATGAGCAGAACGCAAGTCTTGACGAGTTTTTGAACAATAATATGTCTGACGCGGATAAGCAACTGCCGAAAGATAAAGCTGAAAATCTTTTGAAAGTCCTTAAATCATATGAGGAACAGAATCTATTAGAGATAAAAAAAGTATATCAGTATTTCAAAGTCAGAGATGTATATGCGCTTACAAATAGACAATATGCAGAGTGCCTAAGAACTCTTAACGCTAAAGATGCAAAAGCAGAAAAAGAGAAAAAGAGCGGTGCGAAGAAATGAGTAAGCAGCAGATATTTACCAAGTCGGACGGTATCAAGGCGGTGGCGTGGCTATCGTCCTTGATAGCGTCACTGGACGATAAAAAGAAATATGTCGTTGAAGTCAAGCAGTACAAGCATGGACGCTCACTTGATGCAAACGCTTACTGTTGGACGCTGATAGACCAGTTGACAGCGGTTATGTATAAGAGCCTTTCACGCCGTGAACCGGGCATAAAAAAAGAAGATGTCAAAATGCGTATTTACAAAAACGCTATTAAGGAAATCGGCGGTGTGTCTGAGATTATATGCGTACAGGAAAAGGCAGTGGACAAGCTGATAGAGAGTTGGTGCTGTCATGGTCTGGGTTGGCAAGCAGAGAAGTTTGACAGCAAAATAGACGGATGTGTGAATGTGACGCTATATTACGGCTCTTCTGTTTACGATACAGCGCAGATGTCACGGCTTATTGACAGCATTGTACAAGAGTGTCAGGCACAGGGCATTGAAACAATGACACCTGACGAGATTGCACGGCTGAAAGCGACCTGGAGGACAGAGAAGTGAGAGAATGCTTTTTATGCGGACGAAACGGCAACGGCGACCGCTTAGAACGCCATCACATCTTCGGAGGTCCTAACCGTAAGAAATCAGAGAAATACGGCTTAGTTGTTTACCTTTGTGGAGAACGCTGTCACCGTAACGGCGAATATGCCGCGCATCGGAACAAAGACACGGCAGCGTATCTGCACAGGTACGGACAGGAAAAGGCAATGAAAGAGCAAGGCTGGACTGTTGAGCAGTTCAGGAAGGTATTTGGAAGGAATTATTTATGACAGAAAAAGAGCGAATTAACGATCCTGTAGATTCTTTTGACGGTGGTTATCATTTGTTTGCTAAAGAACAGCATAAGAAGCGAGTAAGAAAAACACCTGACAGAATTAATTATGCCATACGACAATTTGAACATTAAGATTTTAAATGAATAGGAGAAAAGCATGAACAAAGTTATTTTAATGGGACGGCTGACAAAAGACCCGGAACAGCGTCAGACACCAAACGGAACAACGGTCACACGGTTTTCAATAGCCGTAAACAGGCGCTTTGCAAAAGATACAACGGATTTTATAAACTGCGTTGCGTGGAAAAAGACAGGCGAATTTATATCAAGGTATTTCAGCAAGGGCAGTATGATAGCCGTTGTAGGTAGCATACAGAGCCGTACATGGGACGGTCAGGACGGCAAGAAGCGGTACGCCACTGAGGTGAATGTAGACGAGGCATATTTTACAGGCTCAAAAGCAGATACACAGGGCGATAATCAGTATTCTCAGTTACCGAATGCCGGTGATTTTGAGGGTGATGAGTTTGCTGACCTTGATGTAAACGAAGATTATTTACCATTTTAACGAGGTGAGATGATGGCAAGACCACAAAAAAAAGGACTTGATTATTTTCCTTTTGATGTGGGGTTCTTCAATGACAGGAAGATAAGGGAGCTACGAGGTAAGTACGGCTCTGATGGAATAACGATATACATATATCTGTTGTGCCTTATATACGAGGACAAAGGATATTATATCAAACTGGATGACGGCTTTGATTATGTGGTTTCAGCCGATTTAAATATGGATAATGAGAAAATAGGGCAGATTATAAACTTCTTATGTAAACGGTCACTGTTCGACAACACACTTTTTACATCGGACAAGGTTTTAACTTCCCGCGGTATACAGACGAGATATCAGGAAGCGAAAAAAGGCGCGAAGCGTGATATCTATGTTGATAAATATTGGCTTTTGGATGAAAACGAAACCCAAAAGCATATTAAGTGTACAAATTTTCAAAGTATTTCTGAGAAAAACGGCGGTTATTCCAAGAAAAACTATAGTTATTCCGAAGAAAAACCCTATAAAATAAAGGAAAGTAAATTAAATAAAAGTAAAGTAGAGGAAATAAAAGAGCTTGCTTCTGCCGTTCCTCAGAGCATTATTGATTTATATCAGAATAACATAGCGCCTTTGACACCTATTGTATTTCACAGCATAGAGGACTGGCTTGAATCTATGGACGCTGATGTAATTGAATATGCGATAAAGGAAGCGGCAGCACATAATAAGCGTAATTGGAGATATATTGAGGCGATAATTCGCAATCATTTTAACGCCGGCAGAACAACCTTTGCCGCAGTAGAGGACGCGGCACGGAACCGTAAGCGACCTGATGCGGACGCAAGCTTTAATAATGATGATGGCGTTGATTATGACGAGCTTGAAAAGATAATGAGGGAGAAGATGTAAATGAGTATTTTAGCAATAGACCCCGGCAATAAAGAAAGCGGCTGGGTCATAATGGACGAGGAGACGCTTGAGCCGATTTCTTTCGGAAAACACGAAAATAAGAGTTTAGATGTGTCAATTTGCAGCATATCACCATCTCCCTACACAGCAGTGGTAATAGAGCGTGTAGCCTGTTATGGTATGCCTGTCGGAAAAGAAGTTTTTGAAACTTGTGAATGGATTGGACGGTTTACAGAGGCGCTTGAAAGCCGCGGTGCAGAGGTGCATTACATAACACGCAAGGACGAAAAACTAAACCTTTGTAACTCCATGCAGGCAAAGGACAGCAATATACGCCGTGCGCTTATAGACCGATTTGCACAGCACGACCTGAAGAACGGCAAAGGGACAAAGGATAATCCTGATTGGTTCTACGGCTTTAAGGCGGATATATGGGTGGCGTATGCTGTCGGGGTTACTTGGTGCGATATGCAGAGGGAGGTTTGAAAATGGTAGACAGAAAGACGTCTAAAGCTGTAGCCAATAAGTACGGTTACACAGCACAGGCGGGACAACTTACAGAGGAATGCGCCGAGCTTATTGTTGCGCTCAATAAATTCAACCGTGCCGGAGGGATGGACGGACTTAACAATAAGTCAGATTCAGAATCCGCAAAGCGTAGACGCAAGCAGATTATAGAGGAAATAGCAGATGTAGCGATTATGCTTGACCAGATTATATATTTACTTGACGCTGATTATGAGGTGCAGAACGAGATAAAGTTTAAACAATGGCGAGAGAGTGAGCGGATAAAGAGGCGGGGTGAGAAAAAATGCAACGATTAACAAAAAAATACCCGAATGGAAATATAACGATTGATACGTCAAATTTTACGACACATCAGGAAGTAATAGATTCAGAAATACAATGTAGCGAACCTATTAAGGCGGCAGTGGAACGGTTGTATGAATATGAGAATGCGGAAAAACACGGACAATGGACAATTAACGAAAACAAATTTGCTGTTTGTTCAAAATGTCAAGGAAGCTATTATCAAGAACCGCACGGTATATATTTGTATAATTATTGCCCGCACTGTGGCACGAAGATGGGGGAGTCTGAGAACGCGGTGGAAAGCACCCGGACAAACTATGACCGCATAAAGAATATGAGTATTGAGGAAATGGGGGCGTTTTTATATAGTGTCACAGACTGCCATTCTTGTCCGGCGAGACGTCGGTGTGCTGATAGAGATTGGAGTGATTTGAGAACTTGTACTTCTACTTTGCTCGAATGGCTTGAAAGCGAGGCGGAGGAATGAAACAATACTGTAGATACTGCGCTTTTTGTAGTGAGGTTGATGGCGGGTATTATTGCGGTGAAGAAGAGCATCTTATGACTGAAAACGATATAAAGCGCATGAATAAGTGTAAACTTTATGCCTATACAGATTGCGGTGATATTATCACAGGAAAACAGTATCAGCCGAGAGAGCGATACAAAAAGCACGATAAACAGCCCCCACAGGGTGAACAAATAGAATTGGAAAGGATATAAGACTATGAAAGATTATAGCAAATTAGAGGAAATTACCGTTAAAACACAAGAGGAACTAAATGATATTCCAAGTGATTTTCAAGGTAGGATATACATTGAATTTGGTACATTTTGGGAAAGAGCTGTTATTTCGAAAAAATATAGATATTCAGTTGAAGCGCGGGGAAACAGTTCAGTTGTAGCGCGTGGAAACAGTTCAGTTGTAGCGTGGGGAAACAGTTCAGTTGAAGCGTGGGAAAACAGTTCAGTTGAAGCGTGGGAAAACAGTTCAGTTGAAGCGCGGGGAAACAGTTCAGTTGTAGCGCGTGGAAACAGTTCAGTTGTAGCGTGGGAAAACAGTTCAGTTGTAGCGCGTGGAAACAGTTCAGTTGAAGCGTGGGAAAACAGTTCAGTTGAAGCGTGGGAAAACAGTTCAGTTGTAGCGCGTGGAAACAGTTCAGTTGAAGCGTGGGAAAACAGTTCAGTTGAAGCGTGGGAAAACAGTTCAGTTGAAGCGTGGGAAAACAGTTCAGTTGTAGCGCGTGGAAACAGTTCAGTTGTAGCGCGGGGAAACAGTTCAGTTGTAGCAAATGGTAATACTCAAATAGTGGACAGGCTTGTTTCCGGGCGAATCGAAATAACAGGAAACGCAAGAATTGTATATATGCCTAAAACAATAGACGAATATTGTGCTTTTTATAATATAAAGCACGACAAGAAAAAAGGTGTATTTTATAAATGTGTACATAAACGTGAGGATAAATATATTTCCGACCATGATAGAGGTTTCGAATACCGCATAGGAGAAAAAGTCAAATCCGATAGTTTTGACAATGATGTGAAAGAAGATTGCGGAAGAGGAATACACATCGCATACAAAGCGTGGGTATTAGATTATGGACGAAACTGGAATGATTTAGCTATTCTTGAATTGGAGGTTGATTTAGATAGTATTATTATTCCTGTTAATTCTTCAGGAAAGATAAGATGCCCTGAAGCAAAGGTAATAAGAGAAGTGCCATTAGAGGAATGCGGGACATACGGCAGAATATTAGCAGCTCGGATAAAGAAAACAGAGACCACGAGCAAGGAGGATTAAACAATGCCAATATGTAGGATATGCGGGTGCGAATTTAAACCAAACAGCAGCGGAGGATACGGCGAAAAAATATGCAGTAATGACGCTTGTTGGAAACAGGCGTGGAATGACGCAATCGCCCCGTTTGTAAAGTATGCAATACAAGAGAATACAGGGCGCAAATACCGCCGTGTAACAGGCAAAGAACGACAACAGATAATAGAAATGCATAAACAAGGAATAAGACGGAGAGAAATTGCTAAAGAGCTTAAAATACCATACGCCAATGTAGGTCATATAATTCGCAGCTATGAAGCGGAAAGAGAAGAGGAAACAAACATATGAAAACATTGCGATTTTTCTTCCTATAGGCTTCAAATGTGATATAATATAAGGAGAGATGATTTATGTTATTTGAAGTAACGAGAACAAGTAGAAATTATGATTATGAAATTCCACATCCAAAGTGCAAGAAAATTACACGTGTATATACACAGGTACGCAATTTCACGTCACCAGAAGAATATGATAATTGGTGCCGAGAAAACCGCTGGCTGATTAGAAAAAATGAATTTCCTTGGCTTGAGTTTGGAACAAATCATCGCTATAACGAAAACGGTTGCATAATGCGAGATAACGGAACATCGGATACTTGGGGTATAGAAATCAATTCTTTAGAAGAATTATTGGATTTTCAGCGTAGTGTCGGAGAAAGCATTATACTACAAATAAGCGATATAGACAAAAAGACGCCGTGTTTGGAAATATACGACGATTATCGAGAGTAGAAATAATAGGTGTATCGCCCTTAATAGATGGCGTCTTAGGGCGATGGAACAGAGGCGGGTATAATCGAATACAGGAGGGTAAAAACCTTGAATGAAACATTAGCAACGGAAATGATGGCAGAGTTAAAAGCAAGCGGTAAGCGGTGGTTTATAGCATTTTTAACCGTGACCGTATTATGGTTTGCAACAATAGGCGGTTTCCTGTGGTATCTGAATACGCCTGACGAAAGTATGGCGGTGGAATTACGCAGTGACGAGGGAAACGCTAATTATGTAGGTAATGATATGAATGGAGTGATTAACAATGGCAGCAACGGTAAAAGTAACAACGACTAAACGCAAGGGTAAAAAGGCAAAGCCGAAAAAAGCCGAAGAAGAAAGGATAAGACAATGTGCGGAATACTTGGTATATGCTTGGGAGTAGGCGCACTCTGCTATTTAATAATGATTTTTAAATTATTTAGTAGCACTGGGAAATATAAAGATAAGCACAACGATATGCCCTCAGGAGCAGCGGCTATGATTGCGGCTATAAACGAAAGAACGAAAGAGTTCGCAAAGATGGATATAAAATGCGAAACTTCAAAACCGTTTGCAAGCGAGGCTGAATATACAAAGTTTGAAGAAGATTATTGCAAGTCTTGTTTTAAGAACAAAAACGGAATTTATTGTAAAACAAGAGAAGCGTGTAAAAATTCACTTCAAAATGAATGGATAGTAGACATGGTGTGTGATGGAATCAAATACCCGCATATATGTCAACTGTTCGATGAAAAGGGTGTAACAAGAACCCTGACAGGAGAAATAGTGTAAGTGGTGATGTATGGCAAAGCTGACGGATAAGCAGAAGCAAAAAATAATAGCTGACTATGTACAGACGCAGAATAAAAAGAAAACGGCAGAAATGAACGGCGTATCTCGTCCGACAGTTGACAAGATAATTGTAGAAGCAAGCGAGAGCGGACTTTACAAAAAGTTGCACCGAAAAAAAGAAGAAAACACCGAAAGCGTATTACAGTACATAGAACAACAGGGCGACAATGTTAAAACGCTTATCGGCAAATACATAGGCGAATTACAGGACGATGACAAAATCGCCAAAGCAAGCGTAAGAGAGATTGCAACGGCTCTCGGTATCGTTATAGACAAGTTCGCGCTGCATATCGAGGCGCGAGATAAGAGGAACGAGGGAACGACAGTTAAGATTGATTGGAGTAGGGACAAGAAGTAGAAGCCTAAAAAAAATAAAATATTGAAAATTATAAGGAGCGTAAAAGAATGAAAGATATGATTTTAAAAGTTACAGAGTTAAACGACACAACTGAGATGATGGCATCGGAGGATTATAAAGAACGATTTAAAGCCGAATATTATCAGGTGGCTATCCGCTATCAGAAATTAAAAACAATGCTTGATAAATGGGACAATGGGGAGTTAACTTTCTCGCCTACTTGTCCAAGAAGCACATACAATATGCAGATTGCGGCGATGACAGATTATATAGCTGTACTTGAAGCAAGGGCTGTAATGGAAAATATTGAACTGTAAGTGAGACGATGAAAAGGGGCTTCTACTTCTTGTTCCTACGAAATTATAAAAATTGATTTATGGCTGATATAAACATACCAATAAAAGACATTATAATTCCGATGTATGATGATGTGTTAGAGGATATATTAAACCACGGACACACGGATTATATATTTCCAGGCGGACGAGGTAGCACGAAGTCCTCATTTGTCGGCGGGGTTGCGATACCACTGCTTATAATCCAAAATCCCGAATGTCATGCAATGATATTTCGACAGGTAGCAAACACTATACAAAACTCGACACGCTCACAGGTCGAGTGGGGCATTTATAAAATGGGGTTAGAGGATTTGTTCACAATCCCGAAACGGTATAATAACCCTATTGTATTTAAGCCGACAGGACAGCAGATTATATTTGCGGGAATGGACGAGCCGGGCAAATTCAAATCGTTAAAATTGCCGTTTGGATATGTCGGTATTACTTGGTGGGAGGAATTAGACCAATACGCGGGCGAGAACACAATCCGAAACGTGTTACAGTCCACACAGCGCGGCGGTGACAAGTTTTGGAACTTTATGACATTCAATCCGCCTATCAGTAAAAACAATTGGGCGAACGAATACACGGAAACGGCTGAAACAAATGAAAGGCTAAGAGAAACAACGCTTGTTGTTCGTAATACATATCTTGATGTACCCGAAGAATGGCTCGGCGGAGAATTTATCGCGAGAGCGGAAATGCTAAAAGAGATAAATCCCCGGGCATACGAACACGAGTATATGGGTAAGGCGATAGGCACAGGCGGCGATGTATTCCAAAACGCAAGCGACCTTGATATGACAGAGTTAATACCGCAGTTTGACCGTATCTATTGCGGCATAGACTGGGGATATGCACAAGACCCGTTCCGGTTTGTCCGTATGCACTTCGACAGTAAGCATTTGGACTTGTACATATTCGCGGAGTACAGCACGACGAAAACACGAAACGAGCAGGTGTTTGATATTCTGTATAAAGACAAGAAGCTAATTACAACGGACGAGCTTGTAACCGCCGACAGCGCAGAGGAAAAATCAATCGCGGATTTTAGGGCATACGATGCGTTTATAAGAGGCGCAGAGAAAGGACCCGACAGCGTAAGGTACGGTATTAAGTGGCTTCAAGGCTTACGGAATATATACATTGACAAACGGCGGTGTCCGCTGACGTACAAGGAATTTGTGAATTACGAGTACGAAACGGACAGAGACGGAAACTTTATAAGCGCGTATCCTGACGCGGACAACCACAGCATAGACGCGGTAAGGTATGCGTTAGAGAAATATTGGAAACGGAGAGGTAATTAAAATGGATAGAGAGAGATTATTTCGTGGTAAGCGGGTAGATAACGGCGAATGGGTAGAGGGTGCAAGCATAAATAAGCAAACAGACATTCACGGAAAAAAACACGTTTATGTAGGATTGCCCGCTGTATATAAAATGTACCACCATCAGGAAACAGTGGAATGGGTTGAAGTTATCCCCGAAACAGTTGGCGAATACACAGGCTCGCCAGATAAAAGCGGCAACAAGATATTTGAAGACGATATTGTGCGAGATACATTCAATGGAGAAATATTATTTATTAAATATCTGTCTGAGTATATGAGATTTGTGCCAGTACGAAAGGGAATAATTTTTAGAATTATTTCAAATTCCCGTATGGAGGTTATCGGCAATATCCACGACAATCCTGAATTGTTAAACGCGGATAAATCAGCCGCTGAATATGCGGACAATGGTGTGTTACAACCCGCTACCTGATTAGGAGGAATAATATATGTTTTCGCAGATATGGCAGAAAATAAAGGAGCTGATACTATGAGCAAATCGTTAGAAAAAGTAGCGAATGAAGCCAGTGCAGATGCTGCTCAACCCGTGCTTCGTGAAACCATAACGCTTTACATCAACGGAGTTCCAACTGTCGTGTATAAAGATGTGTTAGAAAAAGAATTAATGAAATCTTTGGGATTGCCCGGATATGATTTACAATTCGGGGCTTAGAACAAAAAGCACGAGCAATATAATCGAGGTGAATATATGTTTAATAGGATAATCGAGCGGATAAGGGAGGTAATACGAAAATTGACAAGCAAGAGCATTGAGCAGGCATTAAGCATCAAGCCTACTGTATCAAGTGAAATGGCGGAGGCTATACAGTTATGGGGCAATATGTACCAGAACAAGCCGCCGTGGAAGAAAGAGCCGACACCACACAATCCCGAGCGTGTAACAACGCTTGGGTTGCCTGCGTTTATAGCGAGTGAAAAGGCGCGTATGTGTACACTTGAAATGAAATCAGAAATAACCGCGCCTATGGAAGAAACGGAAGAAGTCGAAAAGATAAGCGGACTGTCGTACACCACGAAACAGGCTAAAGGAAGCACGGAGCGCGCGGAGTTTCTTAATAAGCAGTATCAAAACACTATAATGCGCGACATTCGTACACAGCTTGAATACGGTCTTGCGAAAGGTGGTCTTGTTATAAAGCCGTATGTTGTATTTGGCGAGAACGGTACAGAAGATAAAATCGTTATGGACTATATACAGGCAGACGATTTCTACCCTATTTCCTTTGATGTAAGCGGAAGAATAACCGCAGCGGCATTTGTTCAGCGAATAATAGATAAAGACTATGTTTATAGTCGATTGGAGTATCACAAATTAGAGGGTACAACGGTAACGGTTGTAAATAAGGCGTTTCGTAATAGTGTTAATGCTGCTCGGAACACTGACGATTTGGGAACGGAAATTCCTTTAACATCTGTACCTGAATGGGCGGCGGTAGAGCCTGAAACCATAATAAAGAATGTTGACCGTCTGCTATTTGCTTATTTCAAGACACCGCTTGCAAATACTGTTGACACATACAGCCCGCTTGGTATGAGTGTGTACGGACGCGCGGCGGACTTAATTAAGGACGCAGACGAGCAGTACAGTCGTACATTATGGGAGTATGAGGGTAGCGAATTAGCGGTAGATATAGATAGCTTAGTCCTCAAACAAGAGGAAGATAAAAACCATAATGTTATTTATATGTCCCCTACAAAGCAAAACCGTTTGTTTAGAGGTATCGACAATAACGATGAAGCATTTTACAATGTATTCAATCCGACAATAAGAGACGCAAGCCTATTCAATGGTCTTAATGAGATTTTAATGCGTATTGAAGATGTATGCGAACTGGCGCGCGGAACGATTGCGGACGTAGACAAAGAAGCAAGGACGGCTACGGAAATATCCGTGTTGAAACAGAGAAGCTATGCGGCGAATGCACAGTTACAGACCGCGCTTGAATACGCATTAAGTGATGTTGTGTATGCAATGAACGCTTACGCTGCACTTTACAACCTGACACCTGACGGAGATTATAACATATCTTTTGAATGGGACGATAGCATACAGACTGATAAGGAAAGTGAAACAACAAAGCGTCTGACTCTTGTACAGAATGGAATATCAAGCAAGGTCGAGTTCCGTATGTGGTATTACGGCGAAACAGAAGAACAGGCTTTACAGGCTCTCGCAAAGGTGCAGGCGTATAACGATTTCGAGGCGCGAGAAGCGATAGATAACTATGCTGAATGAAAATCAAATTGATGACTTAATACAGCCGCTTATAGACCGGCAAAGAGAGATTGAAGAAACTGTCATTATGGCTATTGTCCGGCGGATAGGCAAAATAAAAGACCTCTCCCCTGCCGATGTGTATAAACTTGAACGGCTGTATCAGACAGGCTCGGACGCACAAAAAATAAACAAGCGTGTTGCAGAGCTGACGCGTGAATCGGAAAGCGAAATAAAGAAGATAATCAAGACTATTGCACAGGACGCGTACAAGGACGCTAAAGCCTTTTACGATTACAGGGAAATACCTTATATACCCTATGCCGAAAACGAGGCGCTACAGACAATTGTGGAGGGCGTGAGGCGTGTCACACTTGCGGACTATACCAATCTTTCAAACTCAACGGCGTTTATGCTGCGTGACCCGACAAATCCGCTTATAATACGCCCTACACCGATAGCATTAACCTACCAGACCGTTATAGATAGAGCGGTACAGTCGGTTGCAATGGGTATAGAGTCTTATAATACGCTCATACCGAACGCTATACGAGATTTAACGCAAAGAGGTATTACAGTAGTAGATTACACTACCGACGAGGGAAAGCCACATAGAGTACGACTTGACACGGTTGTACGGCGCAATATTCTTGATGGTATACGAGATGTACAGCAAAAGACACAGGAATACATAGGCGAGCAAATAGGTGCTGACGGCGTAGAGATTTCTGTACACGAGTTTTCCGCGCCAGACCACGAGCCGATACAGGGACATCAATTCTCTAATGAGGAATACGAGAAGTTACAAACAGGACAACCCTTTGAAGATGTAAACGGTGTTAAGTTTGGAGCGATTGAGCGACCCATCGGTGTATGGAATTGCCGTCACCGCACATTTCACATTATATTATCACACTCAAAGCCTATATACACGCTTGAGCAGTTAGAGGAAATAAAGAAGCGAAACGCGGACGGCATTACTATAACTGACCGTGACGGAAATGAGGTACAGAAAACAAAGTACTGGTGTACTCAAAAAATGCGTGATTATGAGTTGAGATTACGCAAAGCAAAAGAGGGAGAAGCTGCAGCAGAGGCGGCGAATGAAACAGACCTCGAAAACGAGTACAAATCTAAGATATACAGATTGCAGAACGAATACAAGGCGTTTTGTAATCAAAGACTCGGAGGAACGTTATCCATCCGAGTCTTTATCTATGCTAAATCTCCGTTCCATCCGGGAATTTAAATGAGCAAACAAACTCAGCCCCGAGAGCCTTTGCGATTTTATCCAAGTCGGAGGACGAGAATTTTCCTGTTTTCAATCTTTGTCCGAATGCCTGCGATGTAGTACCGATTCTGCGTGACAATTCCGATTCGCTTATTTTAGCATAGCTTTCAGCGAGTTTAATTTTTGTAGGTATATCCATAAATATTCCCCTTTCACTGTTATGCTTATAGTATAAATGAAAAACTTTCAAATGTCAATAAAAAATTTTCAAAAATAAAGAAAAAACTTTAAGAAAACCCTTGACAATTGAAAGGAAATCCTGTATAATATAATCATAGAGAGGAGGTGAGGAACTTGGGAAATAAGAGGAACAAAAAAAGTGATAAGGATAGCACGGTCAAAATACTACTCCTTATCACGGCGGTAATCAACCTACTGAACGGATTGATTAACCTTATAAAGTCCCTCGTTACATAGGGCAAGGGGAGCGCAAAGCTCCCCTTTGCCTAAATAGTATATCATATAAATTTCCCAAAGTCAATTATGAATTATGCAGAAATAATATTATCGGTTATTCAGATTATAACCAATATTGTAATTATTGGCGTATTGGTACGGAGAAAATAATTGACCGTGTAATGTGTTTATGGTATAATATATCATAAAATCAACTGATATCCATAACGAATAATAAAGAAAGGGACAGAATTATGCTATTTGAAGTAACAAGAGCAAAAGAATGGAATAAAAATTTGTTAGATACAGTAATGAGAGCGAGCGAAAACTGTGTACCTAATCATAATATACTTATTCCGCTTCCACCTTGCCCGCATCCGCAGTGTAATAAGATTACTTTGGTAAACGTAGAAAAATGTTTGTTTAAATCCCCTGATGATTATGATAGAGAGCGAAGGCAGTGGGGGAAAGATACAACACCATGGTTAGAGACTGGTACAAACCATAGATATGACGAAAATGGATATATAATGCGAGATAACGGAACGAAAGAAACTTGGGGTATAGAAATTAATTCTTTAGAAGAGTTATTAGAGTTTTGTCGTAGTGTTGACGAAAAGATTACATTGAGAACAAGTGACATAGATAAAAAGACACCGTGGTTGGAGATATACGATAATAGTCTGTAGTATTAAATATCCGAATTTTAAAGAACAACAAGATTTTCTTGTTGTTTTTTTTATTTTCTTAAAATTTGAAAACATTGCGAAATATGATGAAAACATTGCGGTTAATCGGCTGTAACGGCTAAATAGTAGTATAATTAGAGTATAGAAAACGCCTACCTTGTCGGCATATAAATGCAAGGACGCTCCGACGCTGACAGAGACAGCGGATTTATAAATTAAACTGATTTAAAGAGCGGATAGGAGACAAAATGGAATTTTTAAAGGATTTGTTTGGTACAGGAGCTTTGACATTCGAGCAGTTTACAAAGGCGGTTGAGGATAAAGGCTTAAAGATAGCCGATTTATCCGCAGGCGAGTATGTAAGCAAGCAAAAACACGAAGACGAGCTTCAAGCGAAAGACGAGCAGATTAACACCTTAAACGGCAATATCAAGACGCGCGATGGTGATATTGCTGACTTGCAAAATAAGCTGAAAGACGCAGGCGGTGACGCTGACACAATCAAGAACCTTACAACAGAATTAGAAACGCTTAAAACAAAGTATGACAATGATACAAAAGAATATCAGAAGAAGCTAAGTGAACAGGCGTACGGTCATGCTGTCAGAGAGTTTGCAAACGGCAGTTCGTTTACAAGCGAGGCGGCAAAGCGTGAGTTTATCCGTGTTATGACCGAAAAAGGGCTTACAATGGAGGGCGATACGATTATGGGTGCTGCCGATTTCCTTGAAACATACAAAAAGGACAATGCGGACTCTTTTGTATCGGACGAGACTAAGACAAATCCGAAGTTTGTTGACACAACAAAAGGTCAAGGAGGCACAGGAGGTCAGCCAGACCCGTTTTTATCAGGGTTTGGCGTGTAATGAAAGAGAGGTTTAAAGAAACTAATGGCAATTAACTACGCAGAAAAATACTCTTCACAGATTGACGAGAGATTTTCAAAAGAGGCAATGAGCGAGGGCGCTGTAAATAAGGATTTTGACTTTGTAGGTGTTAAGACAGTCAATGTTTACAGCGTGCCGACAGCAGAGATGCACGATTATCAGAGAACAGGTGCGAATCGTTATGGAACGCCTGAGGAACTGGAAAACAGCGTTCAGGAAATGACAATGGCGCAGGACAGGAGCTTTACATTCACGATTGACCGCGGGAATTACAACGATACAATGATGGTAAACAGCGCAGGAATGGCTCTACAGAGACAGATACGTGAGGTTATTGTTCCTGAGGTTGACAAGTACAGATTCAAGAAGATATGTGATAATGCTGGAACAAAGAAAAATGGCGCAATCACAAATGAAAATGCATACGCCGCTTTTCTTGACGCAACATCGACATTGGCAGACGCGAATGTTCCGACTGCTGGCGCAACGGCGTATATATCAACCGATTATTATAAGGCTATAATGCAGGATAATGCCTTTATCAGAAATGGCGATAAGTCACAGGATATGCTTGCGAGAGGTCAGGTTGGTACGATTGATGGTATTCCTACAATACTTGTTCCGGCGTCGCTGCTCCCGGAGAATGTTGTATTCTTTGTAACAAACAGTATAGCAACTACATCTCCGGTAAAGCTTCAGGAGTATAAAATCCATGACAACCCGCCGGGCATTAACGGCTGGCTTGTTGAGGGGCGTGTTTATTATGACGCGTTCGTACTCGACAACAAGAAAAAGGCGATTTATGTTCACACAAACCCTTAAGAAGCTCTGTTCCTAATGTTCCTACAGCAAAACAGAGCTTAGACGATAAGACTGTGGGAGAAACAGTGGTAAAGACCACTGCTAAAACAAAGAAAACAACCGAAGAATAAACAGAAAGGCGGTATTGGAAGATGTATTTAACCTATGAAGAATATCAGAATTACGGGGGTACATTGGACGAAACCGCCTTTAATTCTTTAGGTTACGATGTACAAGTCAAAATCGACTATTACACATTTTCGCGACTGAAAAAGGATACTGAGTATTCCGAAACTGTAAAACGGGTGTTTATGAAGATTATAGGCTTGCTTGACACACATAATAAGTATCTTGAGAAAGTGGCTGATATGGACAGTCCTATGGTAGCGAGTGCATCTAATGACGGCGTATCGGAGTCATACGGCGGTTATGCGGGCAATACAACGCCTAACGATGTATCAACCCTTGCGAATATGCTTGAAAAGGATATACAGGGCGTTATACGCGAATATCTGAACGGCGAACGCAATCAAAAGGGCGAATTACTTTTGTATAGGGGTGTTTACTGATGAATTATCCCAGATGGTGGAATACAACGATAACGCTATATAACCGATACGAGGAAAAGGAAACAAATCTTGTTACTTGGCGTAAGACAATAATTGACGGTTGCTTCTTAAAGAACGCGAATAATAAGGTATCAGTCGGTCAGACAGTCCTTGAAACGAACGAAATACTTGTCCGCATACCCGAAAGCGATAAATTTAAGCCTTATGGCGAAATGATAAGCGATGTGAAAAATTTAACGGGTGATTATTTCACCTTAAATCGCGGCGACATCATCATTAAGGGTGCTGTGGACGATGATATTGACGAATACGCAAAGGGTAAAAAATCAACCGACCTACTATCCAAATACAAAGAAATCGGCGTATGTCTGCAAATCAATAACTGGCAAGACAATACGGGGGTAGGACGCGTTGCACCTCATTATTATGTGAGTGGTGAATGATATGGGCTTTAAGGTAGACATAGATTTTAGCAAAATTGAAAGCAAACTGGCTAATATCACGGACGATAAAACGATGTTAGAGATACATAACGCGTTGGCGCGGTATTGCGACCCGTATGTACCTATGCAAGAGGGTATGTTAACGGGAAACCTTAACATTACGCCGGAGTATGTACAGTACAATTCACCGTATGCACATTATCAGTATACGGAACTTGTATACGGCCCGAATATCCCTGTTATAAAAAACGGGGAAATAGTAGGCTACTGGTCGCCGCCTAACAAACACCCAACAGGCGCACAATTAAATCACAATGTAAAGGGACAGAAACACGCATTAGCTTCTTCCCATTGGGACAAGCGTATGATGGAGGACAAGGGCGACGAGTTCACGGAGGAAGTCGGACGAATTATAAAAGACAGGTTAAAGGAGGGCTAAAATGGATAAAAACCAAGCTGTAATAGACTTTTTGCTTAATTGTGAGGAGTTTAAAAACAGTCAGCTATACTTTAACTATGTCAATGCAAAAGACGGCGCAAAGGGCGTTATAACGCTTGCTACGGACAAGGCTACGCAGAAACCGTATATTGACGGTAGTGTGATGAAGCGGTATCAGTTTACAATACAGGATAACCGCTCAATATCAGCTAACCCGCTTGTAAAAATACAAGGCTTTAACAACGAAAATGTAACCGATTTTGAAGATGTACAAAAACTGCTCGACTGGATAACAGAGCAGAACGAGAAAAAGCACTATCCCGACTTCGGCGGCGATTGTCAAATTGACGATATGACGGCAACAACAGAAAATCCGCGTTTAGACCAAATAGACGCGACAGTAACACCGCCTTTAGCGCGGTATAGTTTTACGATAACAATAAATTACTTGGACACATCGGAGAAGATGTGTAATTAAAGGAGGAATTACAGCAAATGGCTTATACAATGAATTTGCGTGACGGCGAGAGAGCACAAAGAAAGCTGATGGTGACAGTCGTTGAGTGGGACGACACACGATTCGGCGGCACTGAAAGCAACAAAAGACAAGTTTTAGGCGCGTGGACAGAGGACAGCTCTATTGACCTTAACGCTGATGTTGAAAAGATGACGGATATTCTTGGTATTACGCGTGTGGCGGTTAACAAATTAGAGCCAACGCAGGATATGGATATAGTTATTGTAGGCGGCAGTCCATTCTGTCTTTATATGAGCGAAGCAATAAGAAGAGGCGACAAAGCGGCTTATGAAAATAACATTACTGTTTACAATATATTTATGTATTTAGGCGAAAGTGGCAATGTGGAAGCAAAAAAAGAATTGAATAATACAGTTGAACCGCAATCTATCGGCGGTAGCGCGTTTGTAAATATGCCTGTAACTGTCCACTATTCAAACGATATTACGATTGGAACCGTAGCCTTGAACGAAAAAGGCAAACTGGATGAAGATTTTAAGTTTGTAGAGGAAACAGTATCATCTATGAGTTTAGCAAGCGCGGGTGCAGGCGTAAGAATGAGCAAGATGTCTGACGAGAAATAAGGAGATATACAATGGCAAAAAATCTGAATTTTGGACTTGATACAAAAAAGAGATTTACGGTTGACGGCGACGAGAACCGCGTAATCGAAATTGATACATCTGACTTCGGTATTGTTACACGATACAAGGAGAGTATGGCGAAGATTGATGAGTTCGCAGATAAGTATAGCGACATTTCAGGCGACAGCACACTTGAAGATGTGGCTGATAAACTGGCTGAAATGGACAACGGTATATGCGACATAATTGACTTTATCTTCGGCGCAAAGGTATCAAGGACGATATTAAACGGAGCGTCGGCATTTTCTCCTGTGGGCGATAAGTACAAGTTTGAGCAGATTATTTTAGTGCTTCTCGACCAGTGCGAGGCGGATATTAAAAAATCTACATCAGCAATAAACAGGGCGCACATTGTGAAACACGTAGGCAAGTATACAGAGGACGAGAAGAAAAAAATAAAGAAAGACTTTATGGAAATAGAGGAACAGGCTCAAAAGCTCGCTTCTGAAGAATAATGTACGGATTACCGAAAGAAATCACGCTTGACGGCAAGGCTTATAAGATACGCGAGAACGGCGATTACAGAATGATAATAGATGTTATTGCCGCGCTGCAAGACTACGAAATATCAGAACAAGAGCGCATGCTAAGCGCGCTTATAATCTTTTACGAGGATTTAAATACTGTAGAAGATGTGTTCACGATATTTGACAGTCCTGAACAAGCGGCGCGGGAAATGATGTCTTTTATCGCTACTGACGACGAGCAAAGCGGCTGTCAGACGAAAATGAAGCTCGTTGACTGGGTACAGGACGAGAAACTTATTGTATCGGCTGTAAATAATGTTGCGCGTACCGAAATACGCGAATTGCCACATCTGCATTGGTGGACATTCATTTCTTACTTTATGGCAATAGGTGAATGTCCATTACAAACGATAGTCGGTATTCGCAGCAAGATTGCGCGACATAAGAAGCTACAAGACTACGAGCAAGAATTCAAGCGGAATAATCCGCAGTATTTTATTTGGAAAAGCGATATACAGAAAGGACAGAATACCCTGCAACAGCTATTAGGCGACGGCTGGGGAAATGACACAAAGGAGGGATTGTAAACGGCTAATTACGACGGTGATATTAAAATAGGCGTTGAGTTGGAAGATAAGAGTATTACGCAATCCCTTAATAATATTAAGAGGCTTATTGCAAAAACATTTTCCAACGGCTCAAACGATTTAGATAGAAGCGTACAGGCAACAAACCGCACTATCTCGCAGACATCAAAAGAACTGCAGAAGGTGCAGGCAGAAATCGAAAAAACGGAAAATAAATTTCGTGAATTGCAGACTAAGCAATCCGTATTGTTAGAAAAAGGTTCTGCAAGAGAAACAAAAAGAGCAACAAAAGAGTATGACGGAAAATTCTATTCTGATGCGGATTATGCGAAAATAAAACTGCTCGACACGCAACTGGAGAACACAGGCGCGACGCTTGACCGGTTAAATGAAAAACTGGCAAGCCTTAGCGCGGGCGACGGTATGCAGAATGTCGCAGACGCGGCGGGAAATGCAGAAAAGAATACAAACGGACTTGCAAACTCTCTTTCCAATGTCGAGAGTGCGGGAAAACGAGTTGGTAGTGCTGTATTAGGTGCGCTAAAAAACATTGGACAAGGAGCGCTTGACTTTGCTAAAAACAGCGCACAAAGGCTTATTAGTCCGATACAGGATATCGGCTCAAAAATTACAAGCGTATTCAGCAAAGTTGCAAGCACAATAAAAAGAGTATTTGTTTTCAGCGTCATAACCTCTGCCCTGCGAAACTTACGCTCGGGAATAAGCAGTGTTATAAGCTCAAACGCTGCGCTTAGTTCATCATTAGGGCAGATACAATCAGGGATAGCAACGGCTTTCGGCTCTATATATACCGCTGCATTACCCGCTATACAGGCACTTATAAACATAATTGCAACAGCGATTTCATACATAGCAGCTTTTTTCAGCGCATTAAGCAAGTTGGGTATTGGTAAAGCGTTCAGCGCGGGTAAAGGCTTTGTAACCGGCGGAAGTAAATCCAAAGGTGGAGGCGGTGGCTCTGGCGGAGGCGGCGGCGGCTCTGGCACTGATGCGATAGATGCTGAAATCAAGGCAATCAATAAGAAAATCAAGGCTCTTGAAAAAGAGAAAAAAGCTTACGAAAAGAACAAAAAGGCAGAGGAAAAAGCAAATAAAAAGTCGTTACTTGACTTTGATGAGCTTAACCAATTAGAAGCCCCTGAGGAAGAGGACGCAGTTCTTAAAGCCTATGAGGACGAAATAGAGGCATTGCAAGAACAGCTTGAACTGCTGCAAGACCGCAAGGACGAATTGTCAGGCGGTGGCTCTGGCGGAGGAGGAGGTGGAGGCGGAGGCGGTGCGCCGGCACTGTCATATCCCACGCTTGCCGAAGATGCTTATGAGTCCATGCAAGGTATTATTGATAAAATCAAAGAAGCATGGGCGAAAAGTGACTTTACTGAGGTCGGTAACATTGTAGGCGAAAAGTTTAAGAGCTTAATGGAAACCGCATCTACTTACATAGATACAACGGTACAGCCTTTTGCTCAAAAAGTAGCTAAATCCATAGGTACGTTTATTAACGGATTTGTCGAAACAGAAGGATTAGGAACATCTGTCGGTAAGGCTATAGGAAGCGCAATAAACGCAGGACTTACTTTTGTTAATACATTGCTTGACACTACCCATTTTGACAGTATCGGACGCTTTATTGGTGACGGTATCGAGGGGGCTGTTAACAAGATTAACTGGGGTGGTATAGGTCACTATCTTGCACAAAGTATGAATGCTTTATTTGATTTGATAGGTGGTATCGCCGAAAAATGGGACGGAGGTAACACCGGAAAAAAGATAGGTGAAGCTATAAATGCTACAATAAGAGATTTTAAATGGGCTGAAAATGCACAAAATCTAAGTGCGTTCGTGATAGATTTGCTTAATACAATAAATGGATTTATAGAGACTACTGATTGGCAAGCTATAGGCGATGGAATAGCAACTTTTATTGGCAACATTGATTGGTCGGGCTTAATTGCTGCGATTGCGCGCGGAATAGGTGCGGCAATAGGCGCTTTAGGTCAGTTATTGATAGGCTTAATAAAGCCTGCTTGGAACTCTGTTGTACAATGGTGGAAAGAGACAGCATACAAAGACGGTGAATTTACAATACAAGGACTCTTAAAAGGAATTTTAGAAGCCATTAAAAATATCGGTTCGTGGATAGTTGAAAATATATTTAAGCCATTTATAGACGGGTTTAAAGCTGCATTTGGTATAGCTTCTCCGTCAACCGTTATGTTTGAACAAGGCGTATTTATTATGCAGGGTCTAATTAACGGTATTGTAAGCTTAGTTAAGGAGTTAATACAAAAGTTTATCGACCTTAAAGATAAGATAATCGAAAAAATGATAGAGCTTAAAGATAAGGTCATTGAGAAAATCAGCGAACTTAAAACAAAATCCGTAGAGGGATTTGAAAATCTTAGGAAAGAAGCCCTTGAAAGAATCGGAGAGTTTAAGGAAAACGCTGAAGATAAATGGGACGAGATTAAAAGGAATATCTACGATAAGGTTGAAAATCTGAAAAAAGATGTTGTTGACTTTTTCGGTAATATTACAACTGAGGCAGGCGAAAAGATTGATGCTCTTAATACAGACGCAGAGGAAAAGTGGGAAATTATTAAAACTACCATAACCACGTTTGCAGGAGATATATCTACAGGTGTAAGCGGTTTTTTCGATGATATGAAAACCAATGTAGTAAATGCGTTCAGCAATATTTATGAGGGTATTAAAGCTCCTATAAATTCCATATTAAGCGGTGTTGAGAGTATGGCAAATGGTGTAATAAATGCCATCAACGGAATGATACGAGCATTAAACGGTCTTAATATTAAAGTCCCTGATTGGGTGCCGGCTTTAGGCGGTAAATCCTTTAATATGAATCTTAGTCAAATCGGGCATGTATCAATCCCAAGATTGGCACAGGGTGCAGTAATTCCGCCGAATAAAGAATTTTTAGCGGTTTTGGGCGACCAGAAAAGCGGTAACAATATCGAAGCTCCAGAGGGTTTAATACGTCAGCTTGTAGCTGAGGGTATCGCTCAGGCGAATGTTGGTAGAGGTTCAGGAGATATAACAATAAAGTTTGAGGGTACATTAGCGCAATTAGGCAGAGTATTAAAGCCTGTTATTGAAAGAGAGGGTGTTCGCGCGGGTTCAAGTCTGATTATAGGAGGAAGTACGGTATAATGACACAAAAACAAAATCTCGTCTCTATAGACGGCATATATTACGACATAGTAATACCCACAGATGGCATTAAGCGTTCTTTCTCCATAGCGGACACAGAAAACTCGGGCAGGCTGCTTAACGGTAAAATGATTCGTGACCTTGTGGGTACATATTACAATTATACGATACAGTTTGAAACAAAGTATATGTCAGCTGAGGAATACGACGATTTGTACACGAAATTATCTGCTCCTGTTGAGTACCATACTTTAACCGTGCCGTATGGACAGGAAAGCTTGACATTTCAAGCGTATGTCACATCGGGTAATGATAGCATAAAAACTGTGGTTAACGGTATAAGAAAATGGCATGGTTTATCAGTTAATTTTATTGCAGAAAAACCTGAACGGACACCTTTAACGGGTTAGTGAGGTGTAAGATATGGCAGATATATTATGTTATAACAAGAGTTTTGCAAATGTAATTAACGCTATAGAAAGTATTAGCTCCGATTATAAGTTAAATTCCTTTTCAAACTTTGATATTTTTACGGGGAAGGTGGAAAACGACAAATCTAAATACGCTACTTTAGAGAAAAATAAGTGGCGTTTAGATGGTTCGTATTCGTTAATTGATACCAACAAGCCTGTAATGGGATATTGGAGCAGTACAGTAGAAAGGACACTTCCGCCTTTGGTTGAGCCGATTATTCCAGCGGTAAAAATAAAATTCAAAGAGCCTCAGACTAAGCTTACTATGGACGGCATTACAATTGTTTTTGGAGACACTAATGATTTTGCGCACTATATAGGGATTGTCCTGACATATAACAACAAAAGCATTGGGTCATACCGACAAGAAAATAATTCTGATCATATAACAAGCATATCTTTTGAAAAATTACCAGATCCGGTGCTAGAGGAAGATGTATACGTAACGGGTGCATTTGATACTATCGAAATATATTTGTCTCATACAGAAAATCCGTATGGCAGATTTTACCGTATCTCAGATATACGTTTTGGATATGCAACATGGCTTACAGACGCCGATTTTTTTGAATTATCCTTATTGGAAGAAGTGTCTTTAGTGAGTGACACAATACCAATAAACACATTAAACTTCAATATAAATTCGGATAAATATTTCATGAAAAAACTGTCAGAATGTGATTATATAGAATTGTTTCGTGACAACGTGCAGTTCGGAAGCTTTTATTTGCAAGACAGTAAACGAATAGCAACCGACCAATATGAAGTGCTTTGCTCTGATATTATACAGGTAATGGAGGAAGCAGCGTATGAGGATAATCTATATTTATCAACGAAAGAACAGACTGTAAGTGTTGCAGATGTCATAACCGATATCATGAATAGCTTAGATGTTATTTATATAATCGATGATGCCCTTGCAAATTCAAGAGTTTCTATTAAGATTGAGGCAGAAAACAAAAGAGAGGCATTAGCGCAGATACTATTAGCCTCAAATGCGGTTTGTAAGAAGCAGCGTAATGGCGTGTTGTGGTTTGGCAGACTAAACACATCAATAATAAGCGGTGATATTACGGGAGACTTATTTAGCGGGTATACAGTAACAAATAATAATCCTGTATCCAGTATAAGTATGTCATCTGTAAAGTATATAAAGGGAGCGTTAGCCGACACATCTAATCTCAGTTGGCGTATCACAAAAAAAACAACCGATTATTTAATTGTGACTATCTCAGGCATACCTTCAATTATAACTGAGGAGGACATACGCATAAACTTTGATTTTGCAATAGTTTTTTATCAGGATTTTGAAAATACTATTATTGCTACAGTTAATAATCCTTATAGCGTTACAACCAGTATACGTAATTACTTAGGTCCTTTGGATAATCATAATCATCCAATTATCGAAGGTAAATATATGCCTGAAAAAATATCAATATCTGGTTCGACGATATCCGTTAGAATTGATAAAGAAGTTATACAAAGATATATACCAAAACGAAAGAACGAAGATGGTTCTTTATATTATATTGGTACACGTCCATATAATGCAACAGGAGAAAAATACATAGGAACCGACCAAAATATCTACGATGCTGATACATATATAACACCTTATGCCGATTTTACAAAAGCGGAATTACCTTCAATCTATGCAAAACCGATAGTATATGCGTATACCTTAGATATATCCACAGATACAGAGATAATTTCAATATCTAATCCTGATTTAAAACTAAATAAGAAAACAGCACAAGTTCTTGATATACGAACTGTAGAAATAGCCGAGTTGTTTATAGACAACAAACCTGACAATACTATTGATTTGCTCATGGACAGGTATTATAAATATAATACCGAGTTCGAGGGTAAAATTTTGACAGGAGAAAAAAAATGCGGCGATACGATACAAGTAACCTTACCCGATATAGGGGAGGTTACAGGAACTATTACGCAGTTAGATTATACTAATCTGACTAACAAACTAATAGCAAATGCGCGTATTTGGTTGTATTATACGGAGGATTAATATGGGTGTATATGGCTATTCCAAATATGGTCTATCGAAATATGGTAGGGCGATAGGTTTTATATTTGACAGAACAGAAATGGATTTAATAAATAATACCGAAAAAGCATATATAAACGCTTCGGACTTAAACAGAATCGAAAACGGCATGAAAGCTATAGCCGAAAATTATGAATTTTCGCTTACAACCAAAACAGATTGGAAACAAGCATATAGTAATATGCCGGCAAACGAGTTTCCATTAAAAACACACATGGAGCGGATAATCAGGAATTTGAATACGATTATAGACAAATGCAAATACACACCAACTGTTGAAGTTCCGACTTCGTTTGAAAATATGACGATTTATAAGATGAATAGCATTGAATATATCCTTGACGATATAACAAGACAAATGTTGTAAAAGGAGGCGATATAATGGCATTAGAATGGATTGACAAATATGACGGAGAAGATATATATGCTGAGCACGTTAATGCTTTGGCTCATGCTATTAAGGATAATGAAACAGGGATTAGCAATGTAAAGACAAAGGTTGATAACATTAAAAAGGTTGCAATCACGGGAAGTTATAATGATTTAGATGACAAGCCTATAAATGCCACAACAACAAAGGGCGGATTTATGTCCGCTCAAGATAAAGCAACATTAGACAGCCTAAAAGAATCAGTGGGAACGGGTGGAGGAGAAAAGAAGATACAATTTTCCTGTGATTCATCAATTATCCAAACACCATATATTCCAGACCCGCAATACGATAATGTTTATGTTAACTTTGATTTAAGCGGAATGTTTACAGTTAATGGACAGGCGTGCGGGACAATGCAGCCTGCCAAGCTTTTAATATCGCCACCGTCCACAGGCGTGCGGATTTATGTTAAATTTAACATTATCACATACGAAATTGAAATGTTTGTGTCTTACACAACGGTAAATGAGGGGTTAGACGCAAACGTATGGACATTTGAGGTTTTCGAATATACAGCAATGGTAGTGTATGATGATACATTGGACAGCCCTACCTACGGCGATTATATTCTGCGAAGATGGTCCTATGACATTCTTGTACCGCCAATCCCTGGCAGCAGCAATAATTATAGAAAATCACTTGATGTCAATATGTGGTCCGCATTAAAACCAGTTGCATTCACAGGAAAGTATAGCGATTTAATTGGTGCATTTTCAGGAAGCTATAACGATTTGAGCAACAAACCTACAAACGCCACCACGGAAAAAGACGGCTTTATGTCTGCCGAGGATAAAGCAAAAATATCCGCTATAAACACTAATAGTGACACTGGCAATACAGCAAGCGGCATAGAGACATTTATCGGCGGCGGTGGAGAGAATACAGTAAACGGTGATGGTTCTTCTATCAGCGGAGGATATCTAAATACAGTAAGCGGCGAGGATAGTTTTATCGGCGGTGGAATTAACAATACAGTAAGCGGTGATGGTTCTTCTATCAGCGGAGGATACCTAAATACAGCAAGCGGCTATGATTCTTTTGTCGGTGGCGGCACGGATAATACATCAAGCGGCAATGAATCTTTTGTCGGTGGTGGCTCTCATAATACAGCCTACGTTGGCGCATTTGCTGCCGGACACTACAACACAGCACTCGGATATCAAACAAAACTCGGGCACTTCACGATTGATGGGACGCAAGGTGCACAGTCTGGGATTTTGGGTGATGCTTTTTCTATTGGAAATGGTACGGGACCATCACAACGTTCCAATGCTTTTCGTGTTGCTTACAATGGCAATGTCTATGGTTTAGCCGCGTTTAATTCTACAGGTGCAGATTATGCAGAGTTTTTTGAATGGCTTGACGGAAATACCGATAATGCTGACAGGCGAGGATTATTCGTAACGCTTGACGGAGATAAGATAAGGATAGCAAATTCAACCGATACATATATTTTGGGTGTTATATCGGCTGCACCCGGTGTTATAGGTAATAATCACGCTGACGCATGGCAAGGAAGATACAAGACTGACATATTCGGCAAGGTGCTTACACATATGGTCCATTACGATGCAGAGTATGAGGAACGAGAAGTAAGAGATTCTGAAACAAGCGAAGTTACAAAAGAACAGATTTTGATATCTGAGGCTTATGACTCGGAAGAACCGATAATAAATCCTGACTACGACCCCAACGAGGAATATATACCCCGTGAGAAGCGTCCTGAATGGGGTATTGTCGGAATGATGGGACAGCTTGTAGTAATTGATGATGGTACATGCGAGGTCAATGGATATTGCAAGCCCGCGGACGACGGTACGGCAACAGCGGCGGACAAAGGCTATCGCGTAATAGCAAGACTGGACGATACACATATTAAGGTGTTATTTAGATAAAAGAGGTGAGCATAATGGCAGGAGAAGAACCAGTTACAGAGGGAAGATTTAAAGAGTTTGAACGCCGAATGGAGGACGAGCACAAAAGACAAAACAGACGCTTGGAATTGCTTGAACAAAATACAGAAGATATGCAAAAATTACTTTTGACTGTTGAGCGTCTGGCGGCGAATATGGAAAATATGCTGAAAGAGCAAGCGCGACAGGGCGAACGCCTTGAAGCTCTTGAGGGACGCGACGGCGAAATGTGGCGTAAAGCGGTAGGATATGTTCTTTCGGCAATTATAAGCGGAGCTATAGGAGCTATTATCGCTTATGCAAAAATAACTACATAAAGGAGGAAAAAGAATGAAAGTATCAGCAGAAACAATAGCGAGAACGGCGGCACTTGTTGTCGTTGTGGCAAATCAGGTGTTAACGATAGCCGGCAAGAATCCGCTGCCGTGGAGTGAGAATGCGGTTTATAGTGCTGCTATGAATGTCGCAACTGTTGTTGTCGCAGCATGGGCGTGGTGGAAAAATAACAGTTTCACAAAGAATGCGATTAAAGCGGACAAGTATCTTGCTGAATTAAAAAAGGAGGAATAATCTTGACGAAATTTCCAAAGTACATATTATCTGACAGTGCGATAAATGATATTGCAACCTGTATAACCGGCGAAACAGGCGGTGCGGACAGTCTTGCATGCTGTCAGGAGGCAAGTCAGATGTGTAATCTGAATGAAGTAACAAAAGGGAAAAATGCCACAGAAGCGGATATTTTAAAGACGCTTCATAGCGGTTGGTATGCGAAAAGCAGTTGGAATCACGGTGTAACTCAGAAGGCGATTGACGCGGTGAAGTTTGTTATGGTTGAGGGAAACCGCGTTCTTCCGCGATATGTGACAGAGCATGACTGGTTTCCGAACGATATCGTAAATCCCAAAGCGAGGGGTGAATACCGTGTCGGAGACGATGTTGAGAATAAATATGAATCCAAATACCAATTCTACACATTCTTCGGCACAAATAAAGACGGTGATATAGCCGGATATTTCAAGAAGGATTATGAGAAATACAAGGGCGATGTTCCATACGGAGGTGAAACTATGGCAAATGCAATTGATAAGGTGATTGAGATAGCCGAAGATGAAGTAGGATATCTTGAAAAGAGATCAGACAGTCAGCTTGACGACAAGACTGCGAATGTAGGCAGCAGCA
>JAFLUB010000022.1 GCA_022509025.1 Oscillospiraceae bacterium
ACGCGGCGTTGCTGCGTCAGGGTTGCCCCCATTGCGCAATATTCCCCACTGCTGCCTCCCGTAGGAGTCTGGGCCGTGTCTCAGTCCCAATGCGGCCGATCAACCTCTCAGTTCGGCTACAGATCGTTGCCTTGGTGAGCCGTTACCTCACCAACTAGCTAATCTGACGCGAGTCCATCCATAAGCGATAAAATCTTTCATAACAAAACCATGCGGTTTCGTTACAATATGCGGTATTAGTCCACGTTTCCATGGATTATCCCCCTCTTATGGGCAGGTTACTCACGCGTTACTCGCCCGTCCGCCACTTTCCTCTCATCAGTTCCTTCCGAAGAATTCACTAATGAGATTCTCGTTCGACTTGCATGTGTTAGGCACGCCGCCAGCGTTCGTCCTGAGCCAGGATCAAACTCTCGTTTAAATGGTTATATACTTATCCGAAGATATTTATATACTCGATTGTTTGTTAGCTCTTAAACTAACTCTGACATGTTCGTAATTTATTATCCGTTTACTGTCATAAAAAACTCAATTTCTTTGACTTGGTTGTTTGCTATCTTATCACGGACTTCTTCGGGCTATCGCCCGGCATATACTCACCTTTGTGCCTCCTTGTTGCGGCAGCTTCACTGCCTTGTCACTCCGCTTCGCTTCATGACGTCACACCGGCACGCTCGTATATGCGTCCGCGTTTGCATAGCAAACGCTCTCGCACTATTTATCTTTCAATGTACATACTGTCCTTGCGACAGCTTACTTATATTAACACATCATTTTACCTTTGTCAAGCACTTTTTTCAACTTTTTTAAAATTTTTTTTAAAAGTTCAATTATTAACTTAATCCCATAAACATTGACACTATTCCTATACAAATCGGAACAAACATTGCTATTGCTATAACAATACAAATAATTCTCATTGTCTTCTTGCTAAACATTATTTACACTCCCCGTTTTTTTAATAGATTATTTATAATCGACGCTGCCTGTGCTCTTGTTGCAGTTTCTTGCGGAGCGAAGTTTCCGTCCTTCATACCGAAAATCAATTCATTCGTATATGCATACTTTACGCCGTCAATCGCCCATAGCGATATAGTACTCACATCAGCAAAAGGCATATCTATAGGTGTTTCAAGCTTTTGCAAATCTCCTTCTCTGAGACTGTACTGATACACCGACTGAGTAATATATGCCATTTCTTCACGCTTTATCGGTGTGTTTCCGTTAAACTCTCCGCCGAAAATAACCTTGTTATCCTCAATCTCAGCCGAATATCCGCTTATCATTCCCTCGGGAATAAGTCCCTTATCCAAAGCACTTTGAACGTACGGCGCAAACCAATCGTTTGCGCGCACATCAAGACATTCGCCATTTCTATATGTAGCTTCTTCAATTTCCGCCGCGCCGAGCGCCATACGTAGAAACTCTGCGCGCGTAACAATACCATCCGGATTGAAAGCGGTCTCCGAAACTCCGCTTACAACACCGGCGTTCGCAAGAGTGTTTATTATATGCTCCGCCCAGTGCCCGCGTATATCGGCAAAGTTGGCCGCATACGCTGCGGGCGCTGTAACCGCCACTGTTAAAACAATGGCGGTTACTGTCCTTTTTATGTTCATATGTTATGTACTCCTTTACTTAATCGCAGCCAATTTATTAACAATTACAGATGCTTGTGCACGTGTAAGAGTGGCATCAGGCGCAAAGGTACCGTCACCCATGCCGTTTATAACTCCATAGCTGTAAGCCACTTCTACTGCGTTCAGATAATCGTCTCTTATATCATCTCTGTCACTGAAATAGTCACCCTCATCTTGATTCACAGGGGAAAGCTCGACATCAGAATTTTTAGCAACGTATGACATACAATTTACTGCAACCGCCGCCATTTCTTCACGTGTTATGGGAGCTTTACCGTTGAACTGTATTCCTTTTACCAAATCCTCAGGCTCGTACTGCCACGCCTCTGCCGTTACGGCTTCTTTATCTTCCGTCGCCTCGGTAATTACAACTTCACCGAGCTTAGCTTCCTTTAAGCCCTCAAGCATAGCGTCCGGAATAAGTCCCTTGTCAAGCGCGCCCTGCAGATAATAGCAGTACCAATCCTCCGGCGTCACATCTGTAATCCATGCGTCGCTCGCGGAAGGCAGTCCTGATTTTTCAAGCCATCTGTATGCATGACCAGGAATTTCGCAAGCGTCCATAGCCATTTTCAGGAACTCCGCACGCGTTACAGTACCATCGGGATTAAACTTACCGCCGCCAACACCGTTTACTATACCCTCAGCTGCAAGCGACTTAATTACATTTTCTGCCCAGTGACCGGAAATATCATTAAATACTTCATCGCCCTTCAGATACTTAGCTAATTCAGGTACGCTCTCCGGTATAGCCTCAGCGACCATCTTCGCAACAAGCGTTGCGTTCTTCGGCTTCATATGTGTTGTATCATTAGTTCCTACGGGATATGCCTTACTCTCAAGCGGTTCGCATACGAAGTAACCCGAGATTACCTCGTCCTTATCCATACTGTTCCACATATCTGTCACAGTTCTGTTTATGTCGATAAACGCGCAGCCTGTTTCTTTTGCAATTTCACGCGTCGGGTCCGCATAATCCTGGCGGGACTCCATGAAACAATTATTTTCCTCATCCCACCAGCCTGCGGCAGAAGCAGTCATAAGCACAGGTATACCGCCGCGCTTTTCTACCTCGCCCATGTACTTTTCGGTTATAAGCGTTGTGTAATCCTCAACACTTATATAACGCTCAGCCTTATTCACATCTCCGTCGTTTATTCCGAACTGAATAAACACATAGTCGCCGGGGTGCATTTCGGTGAGTATTCTGTCAAGTCTGCCGTCGTTATTATAGCTCTTTGAGCTTCTTCCAGCCATTGAGCGGTTTTCTATAACCACATCATCAGTGAAGTAATTGCCGAACATCTGACCCCAGCCCGTCTGCGGATACGCAGTCGCGTAGTTATATGTCTGAGCTGTGGAATCGCCCGCTATATATATAGTAGTTTTTTCGCCTTTTTCTTCTCGATCAGGTAACTGCTTAACCTCGATTTCCGTTACGTTCGGGTTTTCTCCCAACACCTGCACCGTGATTTTACCGTCCTTCGGCACAACAGGCTGCTCATTATCCTGAGTCTGACCTGCCTCAAGCGTGTACACTCTGACGCGTTCACCGCCGTTTATGTAAACATTAGCGTTTGTTTCTTTCTTACCGCCAGTCTTTACCGTTACGGTATAGTCGCCGTCCGGCACTTCAATTTCCTTTACTACGCCGTCAGTTTTATCCGCTTTCACCTTTGTCATATCAAACTTTTCATAAAACAGCTCCGATTCATCAGCACGTACAACCGATACTGCTGATACCGATACCATTGACAGAGTAAGCGCCATAGATATTATCTTCTTAAAATTCATCCTAATCCTCCATTCTGCCGCACCGCGGCGACATAAATTATTTCTCTCGTTAATTATCTATTATTTTATTATATAATACAAAGCGCAAAAATTCAACATAAATTTTTGCGCTTAATTCAGATCGTATATAATAGCGTTGCGGATTTATACCTCAATCAAAACTCAATTCCCTCTCTCGCCTGTATCCCCCTGTCATACGGGTGCTCAATTTTCTTCATCTCAGTAATATAATCGGCACGATCCGTAAACCACTCCTGCGGCTCGTGTCCCGTGAGCACAAGCTCGCCGGTGTAATTGTCCACAATATCGTGTAGCAGGTTTTTATCCAAAAGTCCATAATTGTACGCCGAAAATGCCTCGTCCAATACAACCATATCAAAATCGGACATATTCTGCTCAATATATTTTAAATTCGCATTGTGAGACTGTATTATTTCTTCTTTGTCGGCCTCTGTCATAGAGCGGAAAAAGCCGTAACCCCTGTCGCAGCGAACGACCTTTATATTCTCTTCGGCGGCAAGCATTTTCAGTTCACCCGTGTATGAACCCTTCATGAACTGTACAAACAATACTTTTTTTCCATATCCCGCCATTCTGACAGCAAGACCAATTGCCGCCGTTGTTTTCCCCTTGCCGTCACCGCAATAAATATGTATCACTGTAAATATCCCCGCTATATTCAAATTTCTTCATATCAGATACCCCACTGTAAATTTCAGTGCTATCAATATCACAATAGTAAATACCGCCGTCAAATACATAATACGCGACGTCTGTTTTATATTATCGTACGTCACATTACTTATAGCATCACCTATCATCGGTTTTTCATAGAGTTCTCCGAAATAATATGCATCGCCGGCAAGTTGTATACGAAGCGCTCCCGCTATAACAGATTCCGCCCGGGCGCTGTTCGGACCGGCATATTTTTTAGAATCACGTTTATAAATATACGACGCGTTTTTACCGTTAAAACCGAGAATGTACGACGATATAATCATCAGGCGCGCCGCTATCCTCGACGGAATAAAATTTGCAATATCGTCGAGCTTTACCGCAACCTTGCCGAAATACAAATATTTCTCATTTTTACAACCCACAATAGAACCCATCGTATTTATCGCTCTATACACGCAGCCCAATACCGCTCCGCCTATCGCCATATATATAATCGGCGCGACAACTCCGTCACACGTGTTTTTCGCTATGGTTTCAACGGTTGCCTTTGTAATTCCAGTATCGTCAAGGCTGTCCGTGTCACGTCTGACAATCATGGATACTTCCTTGCGTGCCCTGTTAACATCCTGGTTAAGAAGTGAAGAATAGATTTTAGAGCCTTTTTTGCCGAGTGAGCGTGTTGAAAGCATAAAATAACAGATTATGGACTCCGCCGCGACAGCGGCAAATATATTCCAGTTATACAAATAAAACAAAATTGCAAATGGTATACCGCCGCTCAAGGCTATGACGATTAAAACCATTAACGTACCGCCGATGACTTCGCCTGCCTTCCCTTTCGGAAAAATCCGTCTTATTATCTTTTCAAGCAAGGAAATCAATCCGCCCATCAGCCGTATCGGATGCAGAAAAATGTTCGGATTACCGAATATAATATCAAGTAAAAAACCTATTCCAAGTGCAATCGCTTGCGCTATAACCATTTTCTTTCTCCCTTCTGTATATTTATGTCATCCTTCAAATCCTCATAAGATTTGATTTTAAATCACGCTAATCTACCTCCTATAACGATGACAATTACCGTGATAATCTCACATAGCTGTATAAAGTAGCCGCAGGTGTCACTTGTTATACCACCTATTTTTTTTGCTACAAAGAATTTATAGTAAAGTAACAGTAATATGAGCAGCAAGAGCACAGTACCGCCGATAAACGGACTCAGAAATATCATCACAAGTCCGCAGCCCGCAAGCATCAGAATAGTCATGATAAGCGTTGCGACTCTATTCATAGCCGATGACATTTCATATAAAAGTCCGGTGTTTTTTGCTGTTCGCATAAGCGTAATTTCTATAGCGCACAGCGCTCTTGACATAACAAATCCAAGCGCAATCATTGCCGCCTCTCCGTAAATCGTGACTTCATTCAGGAAGCCGAAATAAATCATATAATATATAACAGCGCTCATAACGCCAAATGTACCAATATGCGGGTCACTCAGTATTTCAAGCCTCTTTTGTTTGCTCCCGCGTGAATGGAGCGCATCACTTGTGTTGATAAATCCGCTTGCATGTATGCCACCCGTCGCTAAAACAGGCAGAGCCGCCGCAACGGCGGCAAAGCAAGCGTTATTTATATTAAGTCTCAGACATACCGTAAACCATGCCATTATTAATCCGCCTATGACCGCTCCGACAAGCGGGAAAAAGCACATAATATATCTCATATTTTCCTTATTCCGGTATATACGCGGCATAGGAATTTTAGAATATATCGAAAATGCCAACCCGAAAGACTTCAATATCCGCATAATCAACCTCCCATTTTCTTCTCATCGATACTATGTTTTAATTTGAAACAGGGGCTATTGCTTAATGCAACAGCCCCTCGGGACTAATTTAACTTAGCCACGCCAAGCACTACCTTTTCACCGTTTATATTCCATTCCTTTGTGTTGCCCTGAGCCTTCACTGTGTCAATCTCATCAGCAAGCGTTTCGTCCTTGATTACAGCCTCATTCTTATTTATTATTGCCGCAATCTTTTCGTTGCCCTCCGCGCTCAGTTTAATGTGATCCATAACCTCAAAATCAGAGTCTTTTCTCATAGTCTGGATTTTTGAGATTATTTCACGGACAAAGCCTTCCTCGATAAGCTCATCAGAAAGGTTAGTGTCAAGAACAACTGTGATACCGTAGTCGCTGTTAGACTCAAATCCCTCTGTCTGAGCTGTTTCAATCAGAAGATCTTCTTCGTTCAAGGCTTCCTCGTTTCCGTCAACAGTAATCTTAAGAGTACCTGTTTCTTTCAGCTCAGCCATAGCCTTGGAACCGTCGATATTGGCAAGTATTTCTCTTACAGCGTTTATATTCTTTCCGAAGCGTCTGCCGAGAGTTTTAAGCTGAGGCTTGAAGCTGTATGACGTGAACGATGAAACATCGTCCGTAAACTCAACCTTCTTGACGTTTAATTCGTCCTCTATTATATCCACGTAAAATTCGCTGAGCGTACCCGGTGCTTTTACATACATTGTGCCTATTGGCTGACGGTTCTTGATATTGGCGGTGTTACGGCACGCTCTGCCCAGCACTACAATATCAAGCACTTCCTCCATATCCTTTTCAAGCTCCTTATCGATAAGCTTTTCGTCATATGTCGGGAAATCGCACAGATGGATACTTTCCGGAGCGTTTTTATCAATATTTCTGACAAGGTTCTGATAAATATCCTCAGTCATGAACGGAATCATCGGCGCAGCCGCCTTACACAGCGTTACAAGCGCTGTATAGAGCGTCATGTACGCGTTAATCTTATCCTGAGTCATTTCCTTACCCCAGAAACGCGCTCTTGAACGTCTTACATACCAGTTTGAAAGCTCGTCTACGAAGCTGTCCAGCGCACGCGCTGTTTCGGTGATTCTGTAATCGCTTAAGTTTTCGTCAACAGTCTTAACAAGCGTGTTAAGCTTTGACAGGAGCCACTTATCCATTACGGCAAGCTTATCATATTCAAGAGTATATTTTGACGCGTCAAAATTATCAATATTAGCGTACAACACAAAGAACGCGTATGTGTTCCAGAGCGTACCCATGAACTTACGCTGTCCCTCGGACACCGCTCCGTCATGGAAGCGGTTCGGCAGCCATGGGGCGCTGTTTGAATAGAAGTACCAGCGGATAGCGTCCGCGCCGTGCTTTTCGAGAGCCTCGAACGGGTCAACAGCGTTGCCCTTTGACTTTGACATCTTCTGACCGTTCTCGTCCTGAACGTGACCTAATACGATTACGTTCTTATACGGCGCTTTATTAAAGATAAGTGTTGATTCCGCAAGCAGCGAATAGAACCAGCCTCTTGTCTGGTCAACAGCCTCACTGATGAAATCAGCGGGGAAGTTTTCTTCGAATATTTCCTTGTTCTCAAACGGATAATGCCACTGTGCAAACGGCATCGCGCCCGAGTCGAACCAGCAGTCGATAACCTCGGGGACTCTGTGCATTTCCTTTCCGCACTCAGGACACTTAATTGTTACCGCGTCAATATACGGTCTGTGAAGCTCTATCTCTTCAGGACAGTTATCGGACATCTGCTTTAATTCCTCGATTGAGCCGATTGAATGTCTGTGACCGCACTTACACTCCCAGATATTAAGCGGAGTGCCCCAGTAACGGTTACGGCTTATACCCCAGTCCTGAACATTTTCAAGCCATGCGCCGAAACGTCCTTCACCGATAGTTTTCGGAATCCAGTTGATTGTCTTGTTATTCTTTATAAGGTCATCCTTAACGGCTGTCATCTTAATGAACCATGTGTCACGCGCGTAGTAAATAAGCGGAGTGTCGCATCTCCAGCAGAACGGATAGCTGTGCTCAAACTTCGGAGCGTTAAAGAGAAGCCCACGCTTATCAAGGTCAACGAATATCTCCTTGTCGGCATCCTTACAGAATGTGCCGGCCCACGGTGTTTCCTCTGTCATTTCGCCCTTGCCGTCAACCAGCTGAACAAACGGCAAATCATACTTTCTTCCCACGTTCGCATCGTCCTCACCGAATGCCGGAGCGATATGAACGATACCTGTACCATCAGTAAGCGTTACGTAATTATCACATGTGATATACCAACACTTCTTATCGGGATTTACAAACGCGAACAGCGGCACATATTCCTTATGTTCAAGGTCTGTACCAACATACTTTTCAAGCACTGTATACTCGCCCTCAATATTCGATTCAACAAGCGCTTCGGCTAAGATATATTTTTCGTCACCGACCTGAATTTTAACATATGTCTCATTCGGGTTGACGCACAGCGCCACGTTTGACGGCAGAGTCCAGGGCGTGGTTGTCCATGCGAGGAAATACGTGTTTTCCTCACCCTTGACAGCGAATTTCGCCGTTGCGCTGCGCTCTTTTACGTCCTTATAGCCCTGCGCAACCTCGTGCGATGATAGCGGAGTGCCGCAGCGCGGACAATACGGAACGATTTTGTGACCCTTGTACAGAAGTCCCTTTTCCCATATTTGCTTCAAAGCCCACCATTCGGACTCGATGAAATCATTTTCGTATGTTACATAAGGGTCGTCCATATCAGCCCAGAAGCCGACTGTGCCTGAGAAGTCCTCCCACATGCCCTTATACTTCCATACGCTTTCCTTACATTCCTTTATGAACGGCTCAAGACCGTATTCCTCAATCTGCTCCTTGCCGTCGAGACCAAGCTTTTTCTCCACTTCAAGCTCAACGGGAAGTCCGTGAGTATCCCATCCCGCCTTACGGAGTACCTTATAGCCCTTCATGGTACGGTAACGCGGAATCATATCCTTGATTACACGAGTCAGAACGTGACCGATATGCGGCTTGCCGTTAGCAGTCGGCGGACCGTCATAGAACGTGTAGACATCTCCGTCCTTGCGCTCGTCAATACTCTTTTCAAAAATTCCGTTGTCATTCCAGAATTTTACCGTCTTTTTCTCCCTTTCAACAAAATCCAGATTTGGTGAAACCTTGTCGTACATTTTATTTCCTCCTTTATATCTTCGACCTCGAAAGAAAATCGTTCAGATTGCCGCTTTGCAGTCCGGGCGCTGTACTGGTGTACCGCCCCGGACGAAAAGTGGTGATATGGGCGATTTTAGTTCGAGCCGCCATATAAAAAGTCCTCATCTTGTTATAACAAGATGAGGACCTTAACCTCACTATACCACTCGTCATACCAATATATGCGTTCCCTTTTACGGTGGAAAGCCGTCGCAGTCTATTAAGGCATATATGCCTGTTCGGTGCGCAACTCGGGAGTGATATTCATCTTTACATACTTACCGCTATGCTCACACCGTCCATAACTCGCTCGTTGTTTTCCGTAAAGACTACTGTCTCCGTCATCGTCTTTCATTATTCATATCGCTATTTTAATACAATTATTCATGATTGTCAATATTTATCGCCAATTCTTTTTTCACTAAAAATCACTTTCTTCAACGCCCTGCATTGCCATCGCACGTTCCTCTTCCTCAGGAATTTTAACGGGCACCGGTTTTTCAGTTTCAATCCCGCTGTATTTTGCGCCCGACGTCTTTTTGAATATCTTCGCGACTGTGCGGTCCACAAGGAAATACGACGCTATTGCAAAAAGCAATGAGGATACGTACACCATAATAAGATATTTCATATTGCCGATAAATCCGAGCTGCACGAAAATATCCACTGCAACCATGTGATACAGATACAGTCCATAGGATAAATCAAACTTGAATCTTATCTTACCCAAACTATAGCCAACACCGACCGTCAGCATACACTGAAGCAGAACCATTATCATGTCCTGATACTCGCCTAAGCGCACTCCTGTCTTCTCGCAGTAAATACCGCGCAGTACGAGTAATATTACGCACAATATTTTTGTGCGTGAAAGTATAGGAACTATCTTTTCTCTCCAGCGGTATATAAACCAGCCGGTGAAATATACATAGAAGAATGTCAGACAGGAATTTGAAACAATCAGCCTGCCGGTTTCATACAGGTTCTGCTGCAGGTACGGTACCGCGAGATTAAAAGCCATTGATAGCAGAAGCACAAAAATCCATACTCCGATTTTTTTATTTTTCAAAAACTTATATATCAGCGCAGTGATGATATAAAACTGCACTGTGTATATCATCGTCCATAAATTCCCCTGGAAATTCCCCACGCCGAAATTTGTTATAAAATCAGGCTGAGGCAGAAAACGGATAAAGAAAAGCTGACCCAATAACCATTGGGCAAAGGCTTTATCCGCTGTGAATCCGCAGAAAAGCGCAGCCACTATTACTCCGACTATGATACATATCCACATTGACGGAATTATTCTAAGTACACGCTTTTTCAGAAACTCCCACGTTCCCTTGCTGCGTTCCATAGACGCGGGAATAAGAAATCCGCTTATACAAAACAGCATGATAACACCGTTCCACCAGTGGAATACCGATGACACCTCCTGCTGCAGTATATGGCGTACTATATGCGTCGTCATTACGTAAAAAGCGCTGTAAAGACGCAGAAGGTCAAAACAATTTCTTCCGAAATCGAATTCCGTGTTCTTCATTTTCACCTCTTACACCCCCATTGGTTTGTCGAATAATCTCATTATACGTAATATTTTCAGGCTCTATTCATATCGGACATTTCCGCTGAACACTTTCGCGTGTACGGGCGTTCCCCAACGTTTATGATTATAAATATCCGTTATTTCATATTCGAACATATACTCGCCGTTCTCAACATTGTTTTCCGTGACGCCGCCGCGCAGCTTTGTACCCACCAATCCTGCAATGTATTCAGTGCTGTTCTGTTCACGGTCTGTTGCTGCCAGAAGCGGCGTTATTTTATCAAATGTTTTGAGCGATATCATAGAACTTGTAACCTTTCCGTTTATATCCGCTCCCGACCATGCGCCCATGATTTCATATCTGTCCTTTACTTTATCATGCTTTACGCGTATATTACTTCTTTCTTCATTCAGAATTACCGGAATGGAATAAATCGCATAATCGCCGCAATCCTTCACAAGCCGTATCGTCACGCTCTTGCTTATAAGCCTCGGCATACGTCCTGAGAAGGCATCTTGAAATATACCGCTTTCCCGGTTTGTCTGAAGGTCATGATGCGTTCCGAGAAACACATATTTACCGCTGTTCTTGTCCAGTTTATATACGTTCATCGCCACGTCTTTAATCACATTCATATCTCCGGCGATATCCAGCTCATATAAATTTCCTTCACGAAACACCCCGTATTCCATATGCTGCATTGCGTTATCATACTCTTGCCATGCCCATGATGAAGTATAGTCCGGAGTGTTTGATATTTCATCCACAACATTGCAGTCTATACAGGTTTTTCTCAGGAACTCCTTGTAATGAACGCTTACCGCATCAGCCATATAATTTTGCAATTCATCATTGTCAGGCATAATCGGATAGTACATGCTTAGTCCGGTGGATTCACGCTGATTTGAACCGCACACTCTGTATATAACCGCATCATTGAGCGCTCCTATTAAGGCGTCAGCAGTGTTACCTACAAGACCGCTGATTTTCATAGCGGTGTCACCTATGTCTATAAGGTTTGAATATCCTTCGTCTGCCGTTGCGCCGCCGTATATATGCGCGCCGGATATCATGCCTGACATGTTTATGTAATCTGACATCTGATCGGTGGATACAAGCATTTCACCCGCCATTCCATCGAGTGCCTGATTAAGTGTTGATATCTTTGACAGATCGATGACAGACATAGCCGTCTCACTTGATGTGCCATTCCTTTCACTCTTGGCATAGTACATATCACATATGGCTTTGCATATATCAGCCGTGCCCGAAGACGGATTGTTACAGATATGCCGCAACATACCCGAATAATCCCATGTGTCAGGGTTCTGGATACTTTGCGGAGCAACAAGATAGTCCGCGTATGTTGAAAGCGCTGCTGCCGTTTCAATGCTTCCCATAAGCGACGCGTCAAGGCATATCACATCGAATTTTTTTCCGGTGAGGCTGACAGCATATGATATTTCTTCAAGGTTAAGAGAATTCTCGTCAAAATTCTCGTCAAAAGCCATACCGTTCATACTGCCTCCGCCGGCTCCTGACAGTATGAGCATATAGTTATCTGACTTATATCCTGAAATTCCCCATGATAAGAAATCAGCAAGAGTGTGGTAGTCGCCCATATCAGCGGCCATAGCCTGATCGGCAAGATATAATGTATTTTTTCCCGCTTCAAAACGCTGATTATAATCGCTGTACACGCCTTTTTTATGCCACATAGCGCTGCCGCCTGTCTGTACAGCCACATTCACGTTCTCCGGATAATCTACGTTCATTATCTCGTTAAGCTTATTTGTCGCCGCGGCATTCTTTGTTTCTTCGCTGCCGCCGCACATATATATAAGAACAGTCCATGACTTGCCGGTCGCCGGCAGCTTATTCTGAGGCTGTTCATAAACAACCTGCCCTTCACTGCATGCGGAAAGAATAAGCGACGCCAATATGACTGTAATTATCAATGTTATCCTTTTCATTGGTTGTACCTCCGTTATGGATAAATAAGATAAATATTTTATATTTTCACGGTGAAAACAGGTATACACCGAAAAAAACAGAAAAAGGTGCTGTATTGCACTTACCAATACAACACCTTTTCATAAACAATAAAATTACGCCTGAGCCGGAGCGCCTACAGGACAAGCCCCTGCGCATGCGCCGCACTCTACACAAGTGTCAGCATCAACAACATACTTGCTGTCACCTTCTGTGATAGCGCTTACAGGACATTCTGCAGCACATGCGCCGCATGAAATGCAATCGTCAGAAATTATGTATGCCATCCTCGATACACCTCCTTAACTTTGATTACGTCATATAAACGTTAACTTTTTTAATTATAACACAAAAACTCCCGTTCTTCAATAGTTTTTAAAAATATTTTAATAGGCGTTGTCTGCCATTTTGGTAACTTGAATTATTAATGTGATATCCTAAGACTTACTTTGTCTGTTTTTTTTCATCACGCTTCAAAGGCTTTATATCTGAAATCTTAAAGTCCTTCATTGTAGTTTCATTTTCACTGTCAAATCTTACTTTGGCAAATCCTTTTAAAAGACTGACATATTCAACAGTTCCGTTGCCTTCAGGTGTTTTTACCTGCGCGCCTTGTTTAGGTGCCGACTTCAAAAGCTCCTCATAAGTATCCTGCTCATATTTAAGACAGCACATCAACCTTCCGCACGTCCCCGAAATCTTCGACGGGTTTAGGGAAAGACCCTGTTCCTTCGCCATTTTGATTGAAACGGAGGCAAACTCACCCAAGAATTCGCTGCAGCACAAACCCCTTCCGCATATTCCTATACTGCCGAGAGTTTTTGCTTCATCACGCACTCCTATCTGTCTTAATTCTATTCTGGTCTTAAATACATTAGCAAGGTCTTTGACAAGCTCACGAAAATCCACTCTGCCGTCGGCAGTGAAATAGAACAGGATTTTGTTTCCGTCAAAAGTGTATTCCACCTCTACAAGCTTCATTTCAAGCTTGTGCTTCTGTATCTTTTCAAGACATATATTATACGCTTCTTTTTCAAGCTCTTTATTTCTCCTGAACCTTCTTGTATCCTCTTCTGTTGCGATTCGTATAACTTCTTTTACAGGTTTTTGAAAATGTTCCGCTTCTATAGACTTTCTGCCCATTACAACGTCACCGTATTCCATACCTCTCGACGTTTCGACTATTACATGGTCGCCACAGGAAACATCCAGACCCCTCGGGTCAAAATAATACGTTTTGCCTGCGCTCTTAAAGCGTACCCCTATAACATTCAACATATATATAAACCCCTTTAACTAAGCTGTGCTTCGCTGCGTATTTCGTCCGCCATTTTTTTTGAAATACCGCATACAAGCATATTATCGGCTGTTTTCGTTTTGTAGACTATATACCATATGTTCCTCTTTGAAAATATCTTTGTATGCATATTATATACATTCTTCACAGAAGCGCCGGGTCTTTGTTTGGTCACGGAAATAACATTCGAAACGCGGAATTCAATTTCCTTGTTTCTGTACCCGATTTTTCTGTTTACTCTCACGCGACCGTTTTTTAGAGAGTATGTATACACCGCGCTGTATCGCGTAAGCACAAAGAATCCCAGAATACAGAGCATGAGTATGGTAATTATTATCCCGATTATTTTATAATCCGGCAGCGCCGAGACAATAACGTCGCCCGCAAACAGCAATATAATAACCCACATGACTGAAATAATAAATTCCCTGCCTCCGCCTGTTTTTACCTCTTCCAAAGCCAGAACTCCTTCATCTTTATCTAAAACATTATTATACTATAAAAACTCCGAAATGTCAACTATTTGCGTCTTAACATATTTATCATCTCCGAAACGGTTTTTATTCCGTAAGCCGCAAAGCCATCTGGAACTTTAACGCCGCGCAGCGACTGCTTAGGTACTATGGCTGACTTAAATCCTAATTTTGCCGCCTCTGCAATTCGCTTTTCAAGCTGTGATACTCCGCGCAGCTCACCGCCAAGTCCTACCTCGCCTATAAATATCATATCGGGTGGCAAAGGAGTATCAGACTGACTTGTGGCAATAGCGGCGCATATACCCAGATCCGCTGCCGTTTCGTCTATTTTAAGCCCTCCGGCTACATTTAAATACACATCTGAATTCGATAAATTCATTCTGGCACGCTTTTCAAGCACCGCAATAAGCAAAATCATACGGTTGAAATCAATACCGTTCGTCATACGTCTGGGATTACCGAAGCCTGTCGGCGTAACGAGAGCCTGTATTTCCGCCATGACTCCCCGGCTGCCCTCCATCGCGCACACGATTGAGCTTCCCGATATATCGGTATTCCTGCCCTCCAAAAGCATCATTGACGGGTTTTCAACCTCGCGGAGTCCGCTGTCAAGCATTTCAAAAACACCTATCTCGTTCGTTGAGCCGAAACGGTTTTTAACTGCTCTTAATATTCTGAACGCAAGCTGCCTGTCACCTTCAAAATACAGCACGCAGTCCACTATATGCTCTAACACTCTCGGGCCTGCTATCGCGCCCTCCTTTGTGACATGACCGACAATGAACATTGCTATCCCTAACGACTTAGCCACGCGCATAAAAGCGTTTGTCGCCTCTCTGACCTGCGGAACGCTTCCCGCCGCTGAAGCTATATCCTCCCTGTTCATCGTCTGTATGGAATCGATTATGACTATCTCAGGTTTTATATCGTTGATACACTCTATAATAAGCTCCACATCTGTTTCGGATATAAGATACAAATTTTCCGTTGTGACTCCAAGACGCTCAGCCCGAAGCTTTATCTGCCCTTCCGATTCCTCGCCCGAAACATAGAGTATCTTTCTTTCCTCGCCAGCCTTCTGGCATATCTGCAAAAGAAGCGTTGATTTTCCTATGCCGGGGTCTCCGCCGACCAGAATAAGCTCTCCCTTCACTATTCCGCCGCCAAGCACTCTGTCGAGTTCTTTGAGTCCTGTTTTGTAGCGCGTTTCAAATCCCGGCTTAACCTCGCCTATTTTCTTAGGCATCCGCGCCCCGGACGCGCTTTCTCTCACAAGAGATTTTGTTGCTGACGTCTTTTTCTCAGCAGCAACAACCGTTTCCTCCATCGTGTTCCAGCTACCGCAGGACGGGCATTTTCCGAGCCATTTCGGTGACTGGTATCCGCATTCATTACATATATACGTTGTTTTTGATTTCATATTTTTTCCTTTCGGTATTAAACTTCAAAATTACAATACAACTGCAAGGCGGCATCGTCGCCGCAGCGTTATATTTCAATGTTCTCTCAGTCGTCAAAAGCTTCGCTTTTGGTCACGACGTGAGATTATTATAATATAACTGCAAGGCGGCATCGTCGCCGCAGCGTTATATTTCAATGTTCTCTCAGTCGTCAAAAGCTTCGCTTTTGGTCACGACGTGAGATTATTATAATATAACTTTAGAACGACGCTGTCAAGTCAAACTTTAAGCATATCACACAGCCAAATATTACACGCACGTATCGTTTTACATAATTTACATTACAGGAATATTACACGACGGTTAATATCCACGTTATCCACACACTTATCCACGCTGTTTTCCTGTCTGAAATTTACCAACAGCCTGTCCTTATACCAAGTTATCCACGCTTTATACACAAAATGCGGATAAAATTATAAACAGGATTCGGTTTACATAAATTTTTATGTCCCTGTATTAGGGAACTAAGTAAAATCAGCAAAAATTTTCTTAAATTCCTTGACAAACACGACTTGTTTTTATAAACTATATATACAATTATTGAAAGGATTGACTGATTGTGAAAAATACGGAAAAAACAATGGATAAAATAGTAGCTCTTTGCAAAGGCAGGGGCTATGTTTACGCGGGAAGCGAAATTTACGGCGGACTCGCCAATTCATGGGATTACGGTCCTTTGGGAGTTGAGTTTAAAAACAACGTGAAAAAGGCTTGGTGGAAAAAGTTTATCCAGGAGTCTAAATACAATGTCGGACAGGACAGCGCGATACTGATGAACCCTGAGGTATGGGTTGCTTCAGGACACGTTGGCGGATTTTCCGACCCGCTTATGGACTGTAAGGAATGTAAATCACGTCACAGAGCGGATAAGCTTATTGAGGACTTCGCGCACGAAAAGGGCGAAGATATCACCGTTGACGGCTGGGCTAAAGATAAAATGCTCGAATATATCGAAACAAACAATATCGTATGCCCGAAGTGCGGCAAGCACAACTTCACCGATATACGCGAATTTAACCTTATGTTCAAGACATTCCAGGGCGTTACGGAGGATTCATCTTCTGTAGTATATCTGCGTCCCGAAACTGCTCAGGGTATATTCGTAAACTTCAAGAGCGTACAGCGTACGTCACGTAAAAAGGTGCCGTTCGGTATAGGACAGATTGGTAAATCATTCAGAAACGAGATAACGCCCGGAAACTTCATTTTCCGTACAAGAGAGTTTGAACAGATGGAGCTTGAATTCTTCTGCGCACCCGGCACAGACCTTGAATGGCATGCATACTGGAAGGAATACTGCATGAACTTCCTTTTAAATCTCGGTATGAAGGAGGAAAACCTGCGTTTCAGAGACCATTCACCGGAGGAATTGGCATTCTATTCAAATGCTACGGCTGATATTGAGTTCATGTTCCCGTTCGGCTGGGGCGAGCTTTGGGGTATTGCCGACAGAACGGATTACGACTTAAAGCAGCATCAGGAGCATTCGGGAGAGAGTATGGAATACATCGACCCGACTACAAACGAGCGTTATGTTCCATACTGTATAGAACCGTCTCTGGGCGCTGACAGAGTTGCTCTTGCATTTTTAGTTGAAGCTTATGATGAGGAGGAGCTTGAGGGCGGTGACAGCCGTACTGTGCTTCACCTGCATCCGGCGCTTGCGCCCGTTAAGGCGGCAGTGCTTCCGCTTTCAAAGAAGCTTGACGAGGGCGCAACGGCTGTATATGAACAGCTTTCAAAGAGCTTTATGTGCGAATATGACAACGCCGGTTCAATCGGTAAGCGTTACCGCAGACAGGATGAGATAGGTACTCCGTATTGTATCACATTCGACTTCGACTCACTCGAGGACGGCTCTGTAACTGTTCGTGACAGAGACACTATGGAGCAGCAGAGAATGAAGATAGAGGAGCTTGAAGCATTTCTTAATGATAAATTGAGCTTTTAATATGGAGGTTTTTCCGAATGAAAATTTTCAAAGAATTTAAAGAGTTCATCGCCCAGGGTAACGCGATAGATTTAGCTGTCGGCGTTGTTATAGGCGGAGCGTTCAAGGCGATAGTTGACGCGCTTGTTAATTATATTATTATGCCTTTTATAGCTTTCTTAGGCACTTTGCTTATAAAAGGCGCATCCACGGTCGGCGCTGACGGTCTTGTCAGCACAATGTCATCGTTTGCGCTCTGGACTATTCCAGGCACGGAAATTGCAATAGGCTTATTTATATCTTCGATAATCAATTTCCTGATTGTGGCTTTTGTACTTTTCTGCGTTATTAAGGGGCTTAACAGAATGCGAGAAATCGCGAAAAAGAAAGAGGAAGCTGAAGCGGCTCCCGCAGGTCCGACACAAGAGGAGCTTTTAGCCGAAATCCGTGACTTGCTCAAGGAAAAGAATGATTGATTTAACTATATGTAAAAAAAGATTAAAAATCGTTATGATTTTTAATCTTTTTTTATTTGGCAATGTTTAGTATAAAATTCCTCTGTAACAGACTTTACACCGTTCGACTGTGCGACAATGAACCGTCTTGCGGTGAGCGTCGGAATGAACCCTTCAATCTGGCGCGGCATAACATCGAGACGGCATCGAAAAAGTGTCGCGTCTGTCACCTCGTCAATCAAAAGCAGAATACGATTGTCATTTTCGTTATTGTTTATTCCAAGCAGCAGCTTTGTTGCTTCAAGCATTTCCGTTTTGTTATCCCCCATAATTTAACGCTTCCTTTCTGTTTTTATGTAGATTTCCATACATATATTTTTCCCGCTGCAATACTTTTTTTGCAAGACAGTTTCTGTATTTTTAAGATATTTTTTCTTATTTGCTTGCAAAAATTTTATTTTTATGATACTATAGTCGGAATAGTTAAGGAAAGAAATAAAAAAAATATAATAAAGGGTATAAAAGGAGCATAATATTGTATCAGTACAGAACTCTCAGAAACGGCATAAAAGTCGTTGCGGAAAAAATAAATTATCTGAAATCTATTTCTATAGGCGTGTGGATAGGAAACGGCTCACGTTATGAGAACGCCGATGTGAACGGTATTTCACATTTCATTGAGCATATGCTTTTTAAAGGCACAGAGAAAAGAAGCGCGGCGCAGATTGCGGGTGAGATTGACGCTATAGGCGGTCAGATAGACGCGTTCACTTCACGCGAATACACCTGCTTCTGCACAAAGACGCTTGACTATCATGCGGATATTGCTCTTGATATTTTGTCCGATATGCTGTTCAATCCGCGCCTTAATAAGGATGACATGGCGCTTGAAAGACAGGTTATAGGCGAAGAAATACGGATGTACGAGGATAGTCCCGAAGACCTTGTATACGACCTTTCATCATATGCGATATGGGGGGATACCCCTATGGGCAGACCGATACTCGGCACATATGAAAGCCTTGACAGGATAACTCCGGAAGCAATGCGCGGGTATATGAATAGCCATTATACAGGCGCGAATACTATAATATCCGTTGCAGGAAATTTTGATGACAATTTGTTTGATTTACTCGAAGAATACTTCGGGTCTCATTCGCTTGTAACTTCAAAGCCGCAAATGCCTGAGGCAAAATATCTCAGCGGAAATAACATGATAAGACGCAAGGACATTGAGCAGGTACAGCTTGTCGCATCATTTAAGGGTATAGACGTTATGGACGAAAGTGTGTATAGCCTTCTTGTATTTAACAATGTTTTCGGCAGCGGTATGTCATCAAGGCTTTTCCAGAACGTGCGCGAAAACCGCGGTCTTGTATACTCCATAAGCGCGGGACACAGCGCCTATATCGGCACGGGCGCATTTGATATCTCCGCGGGAATGAGCGTGAAAAGCCTGAGAGAGGTAGCCAAGCTTGTCTCGGAAGAAATAAATATAATAAAGCGTGATAAGCTTACGGAAAGCGAGATAAACACAGCCAAGGAACAACTTAAAGGCAGCTATATACTTTCAAGCGAAAGTACCGGAGCCAGAATGCAGGGCGCGGGACGTTCTTTACTCTTAGGTAAACCCATATATACTCAGGAGGAAACACTCAAAAAGATTGACGCGGTAAATTCTGACTCAGTCGCAGAAATAATAGACCGCGTGCTTGACAGCTCTACTCTGAGTGTTTCTGCGGTCGGACCTCTTGACAGTGTCGAAAATCTGTTTGATTTGGAATAAAATGGTCTGAAAATGCGGTAAAATAATAAAATTTATATTAATTTTTTATTAAAACACTTGCAATTTTCTTACTTTTGTAATATCCTATATGTAGTGGATTGCTATGTATACTTTACTAAGAAAGGGTGAATATCATGGAATTTAATGAAACAATGAAAATTAATCTTGAGTTCGATAAAGAACAAGAGGTTAAGGAAATCGTTACAAAGGTATATGAGGCTCTTAAGATTAAGGGCTATGATCCTATCAGCCAGATAGTCGGCTATATCCTTTCGGGCGACCCCACCTACATAACCAGCTATAATGGAGCAAGGGGACTTATTGTTAAAATAGAGCGTGATGAGCTTCTGGAGGAATTTGCCAAGACGTACATCAAAGCACTGTAATTTGTGTCTGTATATGAGCGTATCAGAACCAACGGTTTTGATACGTTTTTTCATATTTGTCAAATTAAAATTTGTTGTTGTGCTTCTCTGCAATACGTCTTTCCTGTTTTTTCGGCACTCCGCGCCGATATAATTTTGACACCATATATAAAATCTGGTATAATAAGAATATCGACATCCGAAAGGAAGATTAACGTGGACGAAAAATTTATGCGTGAGGCGATAAAACAGGCGAAAAAAGCCGCTGCTATCGGCGAAGCGCCTATAGGTGCGGTGATTGTCAGAGACGGCAAAATAATCGCGCGCGGCTATAACAAGCGCGAAACGAAAAAGAACGCGCTTTTGCATGCGGAAATAATAGCTATAAATAAGGCGTGTAAGGCTTTGGGCGGCTGGAGACTGCCGGAATGCGATATGTACGTCACGCTTGAACCGTGCCCTATGTGCGCAGGCGCAATTATAAACGCGCGGATAGAAAACGTTTATTTCGGCGCGTATGATAAAAAAGCGGGCTGCTGCGGCTCTGTCACAAATTTATTTGAAAGCGGTATGTTTAACCACGACGTTACAGTGACAGGCGGAGTAATGGAAAAAGAATGCGCGACGCTTCTTTCATCTTTTTTCAAAGAACTTCGCGCCATGAAAAAGAAAATAAAAATATAACTGAGGTATAGAAAATTATGAGAATGAGAAAAAAGAAAAACTGTACAGCGAGAATGGAACGCTGCGGTGATATATTGATAAATGAACCTCAGACGCTTAAAGGAAAATGGTCTGAGCGTTTCGGCAACGATAATCCTATTCATATAGAGATAGGCTGCGGCAAAGGTAATTTTGTAGTCGGTATGGCGAAAATGTATCCTGACGTTAACTTTATCGCTATTGAAAAGGTTCAGGACGTTATCGTTATGGCAATGGAAAAGGCAAAAGACGCAGAGCTTACAAACGTGCTGTTTATGGACATGGACGCGGAAAATATAGAGGATATTTTTGAGCGCGGTGAGATAAGACGCATTTACCTTAACTTCTCCGACCCGTGGAAAAAGAACAAGCAGGCGAAACGCCGCCTGACGCATAAGCGTTTTCTTGACCGTTACAAGGCTGTGCTTCTCGATGGTGATTACATATGGTTCAAAACCGATAACAAAGCGCTGTTTGATTTTTCATTAAATTCTTTTGCCGAAGAGAATTTCAAGCTGGAAAATATCAGCCTTGATTTGCATAATTCTTCATTTGAGGGTAATATCATGACCGAGTATGAGCAGCGGTTTTCTGAGGCTGGAATGCCAATTTACCGCCTCGAAGCGACATATCTCGGCTGGGAGGATAACAGAGAAAATGAATAAATTTGCATCAAATATTGACAAATTACCCATAAAGTAATATAATCTTCTCTGTATAAAAATATATAGTAGGAGGACTATTATGTCACAACAAAACATTTGTATCATGATTTCCATTATCGCTTATTTGCTGGTTGTACTTGGAATAGGCGTATGGTTTTCAAGAAGAAACAAAACAGCGGACGACTTCTATCTTGGCGGAAGAAAGCTCGGCCCGTTCGTAACAGCAATGAGCGCGGAGGCGTCAGACATGAGCAGCTATCTGCTTATGGGCGTACCGGGACTTGCATTCCTGACAGGTCTGGCAGACGCATCATGGACGGCGATTGGTCTTATTATAGGTACATATCTTAACTGGCTGATTGTTGCGAAGAAATTAAGACGCTATTCAAGCAAAATAGGCGCAACAACCTTACCTGCATTCTTCTCGGAGAGATTTAAAGACAAGTCGAGAATATTAAGTATTATCGCTGCAATTGTAATTATCATATTCTTCGTACCGTACACAGCTTCAGGCTTCGCGGCATGCGGAAAGCTGTTTAACTCGTTATTCGGCGTTGATTATATGGTAGCAATGCTGATATGCGCGTTTGTAATTATTCTTTACACAATGCTCGGCGGCTTCCTTGCTGCAAGTACAAGCGACTTTTTACAGAGCATTGTAATGACAATCGCACTTGTAATCGTACTCGTTTACGGAGTTGTGAACGCCGGCGGTATCGGTGCAGTTGTAGAGAATGCAAAGGCACTGCCGGGATATCTGAGTCTCTCTAACATCTACGTTCCCGAAACTGGCGGCAGCGAGGTTTATGGTGCATTCAGAGCATGCTCAATGCTCGCATGGGGTCTTGGCTACTTCGGTATGCCGCATATCCTTCTGAGATTTATGGCTATTGAGGACGCTAAGAAGCTTAAGCTGTCAAGACGCGTTGCATCGCTGTGGTGTCTGATTTCACTCGGTATCGCGGTATTTATCGGTATTGTAGGTATGGGTCTTGTAAAAAACAGCGTTATGGCTGCTCCCGAGGACTCTGAGAGAATATTAATTGAAATATCAAAACTGCTAAGCCAGCATGGCGTATTCGCCGCAATCGTAGCAGGCGTAATTCTCGCCGGAATACTCGCGGCTACTATGTCAACTGCAGACTCGCAGCTTCTCGCAGCTTCATCATCCGTATCACAGAACATAGTTAAGGAAAAGCTGTTCCCGAAGATGACAGAGGAGACAACAATGATTATCGCAAGATTTACTCTTGTTGCGATTGCTGTTGTGGCAGTATTCCTTGCGCGCGACCCGAACAGCTCAGTATTCGGTATAGTATCATTCGCATGGGCAGGCTTCGGCGCAGCGTTCGGTCCTGTTATGCTCGCGGCTCTGTTCTGGAAGAGAACAACAAAGGCAGGCGCTCTCGCAGGTATGATTGCAGGCGGCGCGATGGTATTCATCTGGAAATACGGTATCGCGACACTTGGCGGCGTTCTTGCTATATATGAATTGCTCCCGGCGTTTATCACAGGACTAATTGCAATAATTGTAGTAAGCCTTCTCACCAAGGCTCCTGAAAAGGAAATTACAGATACATTTGATGCAGTTACAGCTATGAAAGATTGATACTGGTAAGTAAATTATAACAGGCTGTTCATACAGGGCAGCCTGTTTTTGCATTAAACTTACTCTCAATAACGGCACGGAATCGTATCAGCTTAAAGGAACGGAGATGAACATAAATGGCAAATGATACTCTAATCGCAATAGGCGAAGCGCTTATTGACTTTATTCCCGATAAAAAAGGCTGTGAATTTTATGAGGTGACAGGCTTTACCCCAACTGTCGGCGGTGCTCCGGCAAACGTATGCGGCGCGTTTTCGAAGCTCGGCGGCAAATCAAAGATGATTACGCAGCTCGGAAACGACCCGTTCGGAGATAAAATCACAAGATATTTAAAGGATACGGGTATCGATACATCGTGCATCAGCTATACCGATAATGCAAACACGGCTCTTGCGTTTGTGAGTCTTAAAAATGACGGAAACAGAACGTTTTCGTTCTATCGAAAACCTTCCGCGGATATGCTGCTTAGCAAGGATACTCTGAAAAAGGAATGGTTTCAGGACTGCTATGCTTTTCACTTTTGCAGTGTGTCGCTCGGAGATTTCCCTATGCGTGATGCGCACGAAAGAGCCATCGAATACGCAAAGAGTAACGACGCGCTTATAAGCTTCGACCCCAATCTACGTTTTAAGCTATGGGAGGATAAAGAAGCTTTAAGGGAAACAGTCAGAAAATTCATTCCATTAGCGGACATACTGAAAATTTCAGACGAGGAGCTTGAATTTATAACAGGTGAAACAGATATAGAAAAGGCTCTCCAAACGCTATTCTGCGGTAATGTGAAGCTTGTTTTATATACGCTCGGCAGCAACGGAGCATACGCGTTTACACCATCGAAAAAATTATTTTCTCCATCGTATAAAGTTAACGCGGCGGACACCACAGGAGCGGGCGACGGGTTTATCGGCTCTTTCCTCTGGAAGCTGAAAGAAAAAGGCATTGACGCAACGTGTATTTCGGATATAAACGAAATAATCTTAAAAGAAGCGCTGGATTTTGCAAACAAATTCTGCGCGATAAGCGTACAATATCCCGGCGCGATTGATTCGTACCCCGGACATGAAACTATAAATCAAAATTTATAAAATGAAAGGCAATATCAACCATGAAAACATTTGACTATACAATAAAGGACGCGTTAGGACTACACGCAAGACCGGCAGGAATGCTTGTGCAGGTTGCAAAAGCTTATGAAAGCGAGATTACAATCACAAAGGGTGAAAAGACAATTTCATGCGCAAAACTTATAATGATTATGAGCATGGGTGTAAAATGCGGCGATACCGTTACCATAACTATTAATGGCGCGGATGAGGACGCAGCAGAAAAGGGCATGAAGGAATTTTTTGAAGCTAATCTGTAACAGAAAATATTCGCCTAACCGGCATTACAGCTCCAACTATAACGCCGATTGTATTTAGAATCAAATCGTCTGTCTCGCTAACGCCTACACCGAATATAAACTGCATTGTTTCAATAAACAGTGACAGCAAAAATCCGAAAAATATGATTTTTATTACCGGTAACCGTGTCAGTCTTTTCAACAAAAATCCAAACGGGACAAACCATACTATATTCCCGAAAAACAGATATATAAAGTAACGTTTATCCGAAAGAAATACTTTAATTAAATCCGCTATCGGAATAATATTTATCTCACCGCCTGAAAATGCATTCATGATACTGAATCCACTCCTGAATACCGTTATACGTAATAAGACGGCAAGATAAATAATAAAAATAATCCATAATATTTTTATGAATCCTCTTCGTAAATCCATCACTGTCTCTCTTTCTTTTTTATTTTAAAACGAATGGCACTAATAGCAAAAAGCAGTATAATTCCAATTATAGCTGCAACAGCAGTCTCCATATGGATTACCATCAGCATAAATCCATCGCCTGCCCACATTTCATCTCCCGGAAATAATTTATGAAAAATAGTATTGATAATACCCGAGAAAAGAATAATAGTATTGAATATAAATCCTGATATCACATACGTAAGACATGATGCAGTTTGCTTTGAGTACGAGTCAGCAGAGCATACAATTATAATTGTAATTATATAAATTAGTGGGAATAAGTAAAATATTATCGACAAATTCAATTTCCATTGCAGAGTAATCCATAAGAGTGTTATCAGCGAATGTCCTGCCGCTAAAATCGCGCCTTTAAGTATACTTGTCTTATCCATCTCTACTCCGCCCTATATTCAAGAATATCCGACGGTTGACATTCGAGGATTTTACAAATTTGTTCAAGCGTTGAAAACCGCACCGCCTTTGCGCGGTTGTTTTTTAATATAGACAGATTCGCCGGAGTTATATCCATTTTTTCCGCCAGCTCCATTAAACCGATTTTCCGCTTTGCCATCATTACATCAAGATTAACTATTATAGGCATCGTCTACACCGTCCAATCATGCTCATCTTTATAACTTCTCGCTTCTTCAAACAGTCCCTTTAATGTCAGACAACCGAGTGCTCCAATAAGAAACATCGCAATTATTACAAGCGTCGACCATGAAAACAACAAAATACATTTTACTATATATACTGCCGCAATTACCGCGCACGCTATAGCAATATGCCCGAATGCCCGAGCATTATCCTCTGAAAACGGATTGCCTCCGAACAACGTTTTAATCATACTACGCAGACACCATAGAATATACACCGCTGCGCACCCTGTAATAATAAGCATTGCGGCAAAAATGATAAGGTCGCTGTTACTATATCCGTAAAATCGGTTTATTACCGTTTTCGCCGCAAATGGAACGGCAATAACACATATCACGCCGACAACAAGCATTATATCCACAAGCCACTTCACCGCAAAATTTATCAAAGAATTTCGTTTCACGTTAATCACCTCTTGATGATATTATATATTACTGACGGCAGTTTGTCAACAAATATTTATTGATAAACAATAAATATTTGTTGATGTATAATAATACGCCTATACTTTATACTTAATAAAATTGCAGATATTCAAATATTAAGAATAATAGAAAATTGAGTGCTTATTTTTATTCAAATCATATTTAATAAATTTGTCATTTGAATTTAATAGACTATACTGCAAAAATATGATAATATGACCTAAGGGTGACAGATAAGTTCTGTGTGACCTTGAACATGGAGCGGTGGCGGCTCTGTTTCGGAAAGGAACTATATGAGCGAAGTAACATTACAGTTAATTTTACTTTTGCTTATTGTATGGATAATAAAGAAATAACCGCCCTACTGCTATAAGGCGGTTATTTGGGTAGAAAATAATATTTCTACAAAGATAATTTAATTTTGCAATAGAAACAGGCTGTTTGCCGCTCCTTGTCATCTAAACTATAGCACAGTTTAATAAATTTGTCAAGTAGTATAAAATAACCGCTCATCAGAGCGGTTATTTTATATGTATATTCAGAAATTAATCATCATATTCTTTATTCCATGAATAGAACTTTCTGATATCAGCGCCTACCTGCTCAAGCTGATGCTCAGCCTTAAGCTGTCTTGTAGCATTGAAGTGCGCTCTGCCGTTCTTGTTCTCGGCAATCCACTTTGAAGCAAATGTACCATCCTGAATCTCTTCAAGAACCTTCTTCATTTCCTTCTTGGTTTCCTCAGTAATCATTCTCTTACCTGTCTCGTAATCACCGAACTCAGCAGTGTCAGAGATTGAGTATCTCATTCTTGAGAAGCCGCCCTGATAGATAAGGTCAACGATAAGCTTCATCTCATGGATACATTCAAAGTAAGCGTTTCTCGGGTCATAGCCTGCTTCAACAAGTGTTTCAAAACCTGCCTGCATCAAAGCTGTAACACCGCCGCAAAGAACTGCCTGCTCACCGAACAGGTCTGTTTCTGTCTCGCACTGGAATGTTGTTTCAAGGATAGCCGCTCTTGCGCCGCCGATACCTGCGCCGTAAGCGAGAGCCATATCAAGAGCCTTGCCTGTAGCGTCCTGATGTACAGCTACGAGACACGGAACACCCTTACCCTCTTCATATTCGAAACGAACTGTGTGACCCGGTCCCTTCGGAGCAATCATTGTTACGTCAACACCTGCCGGCGGAACAATCTGCTTGAAGTGAATGTTAAAGCCGTGAGCGAACATAAGCATGTTACCCTCTTCAAGGTTAGGCTCGATGCTGTTCTTATAAATATCAGCCTGCTTTTCGTCAGGTGTAAGTATCATAATGATGTCAGCCTTCTTAGCTGCCTCTGCTGTGTCATATACGGGGATACCGTACTCCTCAGCTCTCTTTGCGTTCTTTGAACCCGGTCTTAAACCTACGATTACGTTAACACCGCTGTCCTTAAGGTTCATAGCATGAGCATGTCCCTGTGAACCGAAACCGATGATTGCAACTGTCTTGCCCTGAAGAAGACCAAGGTTACAGTCACTTTCATAAAATACCTTTGCGTTTTCCAACGTCTTTGCCATTGTTAAATTACCTCTTTCCTTAATTTTATTATATCATAACTGCAAGCACGCATCGTGTGCGCAGCGTTGTGATTCAATGTTCTCTCAGGCGTCAAAAGCTTTGCTTTTGGTAACGCCGTGAGGTTACTATATCATAACTGCAAGGCAGCATCGTTGCCGCAGCGTTGTGATTCAATGTTCTCTCAGGCGTCAAAAGCTTTGCTTTTGGTAACGCCGTGAGGTTATTATATCATAACTGCAAGGCAGCATCGTTGCCGCAGCGTTGTGATTCAATGTTCTCTCAGGTGTCAAAAGCTTCGCTTTTGGTAACGCCGTGAGGTTATTATTATTTATAAATATAATATTTATCTTATTTGTCTATTTTCAGAGTATTCGTACCGCGCTCTAATGCGGTCATACCTGTGCGCGAGATTTCCTCAATGCCGTATTGTTCCACAAGCTCAAGGAATGCGCCGATTTTTCTGTCGTGACCTGTGATTTCAACGGTAAGAGTATTTGAAGAAATATCGACGATATTTGCTCTGAATACTGATGTAATCTCAATAACCTCGCTTCTCGTTTTCGGAGTAACCTTTACCTTTACAAGAGCAAGTCCTCTCTTAACAATTTCACTGTCGCGAAGAGTCTTGAGCTTTATAATCTCCATGAGCTTGGAAAGCTGCTTTGAAACCTGCTCCACTGTCTGCGCATCGCCGTTCACTTCAATAGTGATACGCGAAACATTCGGATCCTGCGTTGTACCCACTGAAAGCGAGTGAATATTAAAGCCTCTTCTTGAGAACAGTCCGACTACTCTTGAGAGTACTCCGGGATTATTCTCAACAAGCACTGATAAAGTGTATCTTTCCATTTTAGTTATCCTCCTTTTTCGGAAGAGTAGCCTCGTTAAGCGAGTCGCCTGTAGGCTCAAACGGACTTACCTCGACAACGAGGAGATATGATCCGTCCGATGAAAGCATTTTGTCAATAGCTTCGCCAATCTGACTGTTTTCGTGTATCGTCGCGCTCTCAAAGCCGTATGCTTTTGCAAGCATCTCAAAATCAGGCGAACCTTCTATCGTAACAGCCTGATAGTTGGATTTGTAAAGAAGATACTGATGCTCATGAACCATACCGAGACGGTTGTTTCTGAACAGTACCATTTTCACCGGAATATCCCACTGTGCCATAGTACCCATTTCAGGTAAATCCATCTGGAAGCTTCCGTCACCCATTACCGCAATAACCGGCTTCGCGCCGTTTGCCGCTACAGATGCGCCTATCGCTGCGGGCAGACCGTAACCCATTGTACCGAAACCGCCTGATGTGATAAGTGATTCAGGCTTTTGGAACGTGAAGTAATTCGCGCTCCATATCTGGTTTTGTCCCACTTCCGTGGTGAGATAAACGTCTGATTTTGTTTTTTCTGAAAGGACTCTTAAGAAATGCTTCGGATTTACAAAACCGTTATCTTCACTAAACGGCTCATGAGTGAAGCGGCTTCTTAGTTCCTCCGCTTCCTGAATCCAGCCGCTATCTGCTCTGTATCCCTTCACCTGAGGCGTAAGCTGCTCCAAAACATCCTTTATATCACCGACAACCGGAATATACGGCTGTATATTTTTACCGATTTCCGCAGGGTCAATATCAATATGTACAAGCTTATTACTGTCCTCAAGTCCTTTTACGTTGGCAACAGTTCTGTCACCCAGTCTTGAACCCATTACTATCACAAGGTCTGCGCGGTTGAAAATCATATTTGCTCTTTTCACTCCGTGCGAGCCTATCATACCGTAATATCTCGGAGAGTCCGTAGGAATAGTTCCTATACCCATCATTGTTGAAACAACAGGAATATCTGTCTCCTTAACAAATTTACGAAGTTCATTGGTCGCGTCAGAACTAACAATACCGCCGCCGGCGAGTATCACCGGCTTCTTCGCGCTCTTTATAGCTTCTGCAACCTTTTTAACCTGTGATTCGTTCGCTTTTCCCAGCAGCTTGTACCCTCTGATGTTAATTTCTTCTTCCTCGTCAGGATAATCAAACTCCATTTTAAGTAAATCCATCGGGAAGTCGATAAGTACAGGGCCGGGACGTCCCGTATTAGCTATATGAAATGCCTCGTTTACAATTCTGCCGATATCAAGTCCGTCCTTAATCAGATAGCTGTGCTTAGTGAACGGAAGCGTCGCTCCCGTGATATCAACCTCCTGGAAAGCGTCTTTACCGATAAGCTTTGTTCCAACCTGTCCGGTAAGCGCAACCATCGGTATTGAGTCCATATATGCGGTTGCGATACCTGTGATAAGGTTTGTCGCGCCCGGACCCGATGTGGCAGTGCATACGCCCGCCTGTTTTGTTACGCACGCGTAGCCGGATGCCATGTGAGCAGCACCCTGCTCGTTACGGACAAGAATATGTTTTATTGAAGAAAAGGACAGCTTGTCTATTATAGGAGCATTGGCAGCGCCCGGATATCCGAACACAACCTTAACGCCGTTCTTTTCCAATGTTTTAACAAGCATTTCAGCACCGGTCATTCTCAAAAAAATTCCCCCTTTAAAATTATTTAATTTGTAAAAATTTCGGCGCGCCGATTACTTGCGCCGCAAAACCATCTTATTCAGATTTGTCTTGTGGAAAATCGAGTTTTTCTAAAAAGCCTTAGCTTTATTGAAACGATGGTGCTGCATACGGAAATCGTGTGTTAATTTCCGCATGATACAATGATAACATCGTACCCTACTATTTTATCAGCGAAATCCGCGATTGTCAACTGTTTTTATGCATTATTATAAGGGTTGAATACTTATATCATGAATAAGAGAGATTTTTTGTATAATTGTAAAAATCTTTTATCTGATTCCTCATTATCTCTTCTATATCTCCGCCATCCAGATATACTTTTGTCCACTCTATAGTTTTTGCTACGGCTTCATCTATATGCCAGCGCGGATACCAACCAAACACCTCTTTCAGCTTTGAGCAATCCAGTTTCAGTGAATTAGCTTCATACGGAGCGTTTTCCTCCGAACCGCTCTCCCACAGCATATCTCCCCACATATCACAGAATATCTGAACAAGACTGCCCGTGCTGATACAGTCGCAGTCATCAGAACCTATATTGTAATATCCGGCATATGCTTTATCCTCGTACTGCTTTTGGGCAATCATCAGATATGCAAACAAAACATCTAACACATGCTGATAAGGTCTCGTTGAATACGGATTCCGCACTATGATTTTCTCACCCGCGATTGCCGCTCTTACGCAATCGGGAAGTATTCTGTCCTTTGCAAAATCACCGCCTCCGATTGCATTGCCGGCGCGCGCCGTAGACACCGCGGCTTCGCCGCCCGAAAAAAAGCTGTTAATGTAGCTGTGTGTCACAAGCTCCGAGCATGACTTGCTGTTGGAATAAGGATCGTAGCCGTCAAGCGGGTCGCTTTCCCTGTACCCCCATTCCCATTCGTTATTACGGTACACCTTATCGGTGGTTACATTCACAAATGATTTTACACTGTCAGATAATCTCACACATTCAAGTATATTGACAGTACCCATAACGTTTGTCTCATATGTGTAACGGGGGTGCGCATAGCTTTCGCGCACAATAGGCTGAGCCGCCAGATGCAGAACAATCTGCGGTTTTGCCTTATCAAACGCCGTTTTTAATTTATCAAAATCCCGTATATCTCCTATAACCGAGTTTATCTTAGAATCCACCCCCGAAAGGTTGAACAGACTTGGCTCAGTCGGAGGGTCTAATGCGTACCCCGTCACATTCGCGCCCGCAAGCGTCAGAATCTCGCACAGCCAGCTTCCTTTAAATCCCGTATGTCCGGTTATAAATACATTTTTACCTTTATAAAAATCAAGATTTACTATCATTTCTTCCAAAGTGCCTTTCCGCTTCTCTTTTAGCTTTGCAAAATCTCTTTTCATGCGCCATTATTTTATCACAGTTCCTCAGAAAACACAATATGTTTCATGTCCTGATAAATCAGGATTACCAAACTTGAAAAAATCAGATGATTGTGATAATATATAAATCACACGGAAATATCCGTAGCCTTTCTGCCCGAAAATTGCAATAAAAAATCCTAACACACTTATTATGGGCAGATAGGGCGTTAAACGGATATTTTGCCCATGCGCGTTTTTCGAAGCCTGCGAGAAAAAATCCGCGCGGGCAATTAAATCTGTTAACGTGATTTTTCACGTTAACTTTTCTGGGAGAATTGATTATGAGTGAGCTTGACAGGATATTTAATTTTATCCGTGAAATCGACAAAGAAAAATTTATCGGACGGCAGACGTATCTTACCGATGGAGAACATAAAGAAAACGACGCGGAGCACGCATGGCATATGGCGGTTATGACAGTGCTTTTAAGCGGTTACGCAAACGAGGAAATTGACGTGTTGAAAACAATAACAATGCTTTTGATACATGACTTGGTTGAAATAGACGCAGGCGACACTTATGCGTATGATGACGCAGGAATAGAAACTAAAGCCGCGCGTGAAAAACAATGCGCCGACAGAATATTTTCCATGCTTCCTGAGGAGCACGGTAAAAAGCTTCGCGCCCTCTGGGAGGAATTTGAGGAAAATAAAACGCCGGAGGCAAAATTCGCTTATACTATGGATCATATTCAGCCGCTGATGCTGAACAGCGCGACAAACGGCAAATCCTGGAGAGAACACGGGATACATTTATCACAGGTAATGAACAGAAATGAGCATACGGCTGATGGTTCAAAAGCTCTTTGGGAATATGCATATGAAAACTTTATAGAACCGAATGTGAAAAAAGGGAATCTGAAGAAATAATAAAATTGCGAGGAAAAGAAATGAAAACAATTTATTTTGAATGTAACATGGGCGCGGCAGGCGATATGATTATGTCATCATTACTGGAGCTTTGCCCCGACCCGGCAGAGGCGCTTGAAATGTTGAATAATATCGGTATTCCCGGTGTCAGATATGAGATGAAAAAAAGCGTTAAATGCGGCATAACAGGCACTCATACAGACGTTTTTGTGAACGGAAAGGCTGAGGATGAACATATGCATCCGCATGGAAGTCATGAACATAGCCACGAGCATCATCACCACGAGCATAGCCATGAACACAATCATGAGCATCATCACCACGAGCATACTCATGAGCATCATCACCACGAGCATACTCATGAGCATAGCCATGAACACAATCACGAGCATCATCACACCGGTATGCGCGAGATTGAGCATATCATAGGACACCTGAACATTCCCGAAAAGGTGCGCTCCGATGCCGTGAGTATATATAACCTTATCGCCCAGGCGGAAAGTCACGCGCACGGACGCGAGATAAGCGGCATTCATTTTCATGAGGTGGGAACAATGGACGCTGTAGCGGATGTTGTGGGTGTGTGTATGCTGATAAATGAGATTAATCCCGATAGGATAATCGCGTCACCTGTAAACGTCGGCAGCGGTCATGTACACTGCGCGCACGGTATTCTGCCTGTGCCCGCGCCCGCGACAGCGCATATTCTCCGCGATGTGCCAATTTACAGCGGAAATATTCAAAGTGAGCTTTGCACACCGACAGGCGCGGCAATATTAAAGCATTTCGTGTCGGAATTCTGCACTATGCCCGTTATGCGTATTTCAAAGATAGGCTACGGAATGGGTAAAAAGGATTTCGAGTCTGCAAACTGCATACGCGCGATATACGGCGAAACGCAGGATAAGCGCGATACTGTATCGGAATTATGCTGTAATCTGGACGATATGACCGGCGAAGCAATCGGCTTTGCGGTAAACAAGCTGTTGGAAGCAGGCGCGCTGGACGTGTTTACCACATCAATCGGCATGAAGAAAAACAGACCCGGTATTATGCTAAGCTGTATCTGCCGCGAAGAAAACCGCGAAGAGATGCTGAGACTTATTTTTAAACACACGACCACTATCGGCGTGCGCGAATATATTTCTAACCGGTATATCCTTGACAGAGCGGATTATACGGCGCACACTCCGTACGGAGATGTGCGCGTAAAGAAATCCTCCGGCTGGGGCGTATCAAAATCCAAAGCGGAATATGATGATTTGGAAAAAATAGCGAAAGAAAATGATATCGCGATTTCGGAGATAAAAATTGATATGGAATAAAAAAATTTACCGCGTTAATCAACGCGGTAAATTTTTTATTCCATATCATCAAGCATTTTCAGCATATTTGAGCAATATGTTTTCATTCTTGTTTTATACTGTTCAATCTCGCCCTTCAAGGCAAGCATTTGCTGATGGCGCTTCACGTGCTCATCATCAATCTGCCGCGCAAGATAGCTGGCGTCCAGCTTCGCCTTGTTTATTATGGCGTTTGCCTCGGCTTCGGCATTCCTTCTCGTGTCCTCCGCCGCCTGCTTAGCCATATCCATAGATTTTTCCATAGTGGCTTCCATCTGCTTATAACGGTCAACCGTCTCAGTCAAAAGACCTATTTTATTCTTCAAGGTCTGATTTTCCTTGCATAGCAGTTCGTAATCCTGTATTACCACATCCAGAAAATCGTCCACCTCATCACAATTATAGCCCTTTATTTTCTTTTCAAATTCCTTATTCTGAATATCAATAGGTCTTAGCATAATAATCTCCTTAGCCTTTCCGCCGCATCGCGGCATTATATCCCATAACGCGGGAAAGAAACAAGCAGATTGCCCTTTTGAGGAACGCAGTCGTATGCTGATACTTCAAGTTCCGAAAAAGGGTGAGATGCGCCGTTTATTTTTCGCGTTGTTCCCTATACGAATTTTTCAACAACTATGTGTAGTCTTCCTTTTCTGGTATTATTCCCCGTATCCTTTAAAATAAATCTGCCGTGATTTCTGACTGATAGTAAATCACCGGTGTCTACCTGTTTTGAACGGTCTGGAGTTTCACGGTGATTAACCTTAACATACCCTTCGCGTATCAGATTTTCAGCGTTTGCGCGGGATATATTAAGAGCCGCCGCAATTACCGCGTCAAGCCTTAAAGACGCGCATACACACATCTTCGTCACGGTTTTCGGTTTTGGCGCGGCAAAATCCGCCATGTCTATTATGCGGCCTTTAACGCCTATATTGGCAATTTTATTCACATTATCCCGAACATATTCCGCGATAGATTTTTCCAGGAAAATATATGCTCCGTCTTCATCAATCAGGATATCACCTGTTTTATTTCTGTCCAATCCCAAAGACATGACCGTGCCCAGATAGTCCCTGTGGGTCAGAGGTCTGAACTTAGGCACATCAAACCGCAGAGATATTATCGGAAAATCCTTTTCGCAAGCCTCCTGCCATTCGGGAAATACACCGAGAATCCGCCGTTCGGCACCCTCATAACCTCCGAAAAACATTGTATTATATCCATAAGGAATATGAAATTCATCCTCTATAACCGCAATCTCACCGCCGTCTAAAAACGGCGAAAATTTTGCTTCACAATGCTTATCACAGAGCTTAAACAAATCCTCTGTTCTTGCCTTTATCAGCTTTTTATCAGAGTTCATATGAATTTATACCCACCTCATAGTTAAAAGGGGTGGTAAACACTTACCACCCTTTCAAGTTATACGCTCCAGTCAAAAGAATTTCTTGTATGCTCCTTCAGATTGTCACCTGTAATATCAATATTTCTCGGAGCCGCAACAAATATACCGCCGGAAACACGTCTTACATTTCCGTTCACACCGTATGCCGCGCCTGAAACAAAGTCAACAACACGTCTCGCATCTGAGGCGTCAAGATTGCCGACATCAAATATCACAAGTCTTCCGCCCTTAATTTCATCCGCTATTCCCGTTGAATCCTCAAAATCATTAGGCTTCATAATTCTTATTCTGGAAGATGCTCCCGGATTTATAGGAACAACCTTTGAAGAGCTTCTTCTTGAAAATGACATTGAGCGCCTTGGCGGCTCGTCCTCTTCAATTTCATCCTCTTCATCATAATACTCATCATCGTAATAATCTTCTTCCGACTCGATACCTATAAAGTTTTTTACTGCATTAATAAAACTCATGTCTCCGTATCCTTTCTGTATTATTTTTGTGAGTAATCTCTTTCTCCGAAAATTGCGCTGCCGACGCGCACCATGTTGGCGCCGCATTCTATGGCAGTTTCAAAATCCCCACTCATACCCATTGACAAGTATGACATACTAACATTATAGTATTTTTTTTGCCCTATGTCAATAAAAAGTTGTCTCATATTGTCAAAATGTACGGTATTTATAACAGAATTGTCTGTTTTTGGGGCAATAGTCATCAGCCCTTTAACCTTGACATGACTCAAATCTCCCGCATGGAGAAGCAATTCGTGAAGTTCTTCTTTTCTGATGCCTGATTTTGTTTCTTCACCGGAAATATTAACCTGAATAAGTATGTCCATATTAATATCATGCTTTGCCGCCTGACGTTCAATTTCATCCATAAGCTTTATGGAGTCAACAGAATGGATAAGGCAGACCTTATCTATAATGTACTTTACCTTATTTGTCTGCAAATGTCCGATAAGGTGCCACTTGACAGGCTCGACAAATCCGAATTTATCCCTAACCTCCTGGGGCTTGTTCTCGCCTATATCCGTTACACCCAAAGCTATTGCTTCGTTCATCATCTCCACCGGATGTGTTTTGGTCACGGCGATAAGCGTAATATCGCCGCGCTCTCTGCCGCTTTTTTCTGCCGCCTCGCTTATGCGTCTTTCAACCTCTTCCAGATTTGATTTTATACTCATTTTCTCACCCACTACCTTTCACCTACAAGTATTCTTTCCATTTGTGATAATTTATTCACTGCGTCAGCGGTCGATTCCACTATGGCATATCCTACTTCTGCATTGGTAAACAGCAAATCACAGTAACAGTCGTACTGCTTACCGCCGCTTATTCCGATAACCTTCTGCCTTCCGTCCTCATCGGTACGTATTGCATGAACAGGGATTTTATAGCCGTCATAGCTTTTAAATATCAGGTCTACATCAATAAATCTGTAGGCAAAAGCGTTTTCAATATAGGTTGAACACTTCACGGTTACAGCGTTTCTTCCGTTTTGCTCCGGGCTTATGTGGTATATTTCCCCGTCAATAACAATATCAGCCATATTATTAAAGCGGATTTTTACGCTGTCCCCCTCATTATGTCCGGCGATAATATCCGAACTTATATCCATCATAACATACCACACATGGTTATTTACTATCTTACCTGCCGCCCCGCCGGCATCAACCTTACCATCTGACCTCTGTGTACGGGGGGATTGGGAAAGCGATTCAAAATATGCCACATCGTAATTCACAATGTCTGATGGCACAAGCAGTTCTTCATAACCATCCGTATATGTCGTAAACACGCCTGAAATATTTGCCGTTATGTCTTCCTTTATGAATCCTATCTCCCGCAGTATCCGTTCCTTCTGCGCCTCAAGCTCCTGCGCTGAATTGTCTGATGACAAAGTATTATTTTGCCTTAAGCTGTTGATATCATTTTTGTACTTGGATATAGATAGTATATCATTATCATCTGCCGCGGCAATTATTCGATTTTCATATTCATAAATATTATTTTCCACATTTGTCGTATCAGGAACCCTCGCTGAGCTTCCATTCGCATCAAAATTTGCATTTTTGATTTTATTATCCACAGCAGTAAGTTCCTTTATACTGTTCTCGCTCACATCTCCATAGAAAAACGAACCGATTACGCTGTCACGCGCAACACGCTCGCCCTCCGGGACGGAATAATATACCGTTCCCGCGCTCCTTGTGTACATTACCCATTCGTCACGAATAATAAATCCGTTTGTATTTATTGAATCCTCCTGCGCCATATACTCCGGTCGCAGAGTATTTACCGGCGCTACAATGTAATGTATTCCAAAACCTACAAAAGCTATAACTGAGATGCTTAATACTGCGATAAAAAATTTCTTCATCTTTTATCTGCTCCCTATAAAATACGTCTTCAAGATTTATTATACAGGTTTTTCTGACTAAATACAACATATTTTTAATTTTTCATTGATTAATAAAGTACACAATCGCTGAAGCGGCGTCGTAATTTGCTCCGAGAACAGATAGTTTTTCGCCCATAATATCGTCAGCGCCTTTTTCAAGCGCACCTGCAAGCCACATTACAACCTTTTTTCCGTCGAGACCCCGTATTTTTTCAAATATATTCCCGTCTTCATTCCTTTCGCCTTTCTGCCGCCGATACTCATCTATTGTCATCTTTATTAGATTATCCACAGTATAAAGACGCGTATTATCAACACCAAACACTCTTGCCGCCTGTTCTATCCCTGCAATTATTTCATCGGAATATCTCATTCTCGCCCTTCTGTAATCCTCTGTCTCAAACGCGTATATTCCGCCTTCGTACCGTCCGAACGCTTTCATGCATTTTATATACCCCTCTGATATACTGCGCTCTATTCCCTCGCGGTCAAAATCCATAAGCCCCGTCTGAGGTTCATCGCAGCATATTCTGATAACATTTCTGCCCGCGCAATTAAAGTCACGGTATACACCAGCGCCTTTTACGTCAACCGTTATGATATCCCGGATACCCCTGCCAAGCAGCATACCGACAGGCATATTATCCGCCACTCCGCCGTCTATAAGCTTGTCATTATCTATTACCCTTGAACGGAACCCGGGCATACACGCGCTCGCCATAAGATAATCAATTATTTCCCCATCCGGTATCTCGTTTTTGAATTTATATATCTCCTTTTTCTGAGTCAGGGAAAACGCGGCTGCGCCGAAATCAACGGGAGATTTCCTAAGCTTATCCTCGTTAATGATTGAGGTCAGCAGTCTTTCAAGAGGAGACATATCAAGTCCCTCGTTTATATATATTTCTTTGGCTATGTCCGAAAAATTTTTGATATCAAATAGATTATCGTCGTTATTGATACTGTCCGGCATTGCTACAATATCATCAGCCGAAATCCCCTTCCAGAGCTTTAAAGCCATGTCAAAATCACCCTGAGCAAATATTGCTCCGTTTATCGCGCCGATTGACGCTCCGGCAATGGCGGAAATTTCTATTTTCATATCAAGAAGCGCTTTCCACACTCCAACCTGACACGCTCCTCTTACACCGCCGCCCGCTAAAACAAGTCCGTATTTCATGCTAACACCTCCGATAATAGTATACCACATATTCATTTATTTTTCCATGCAAAAGAGGGTATTGCATAACGCAACACCCTCTCAGACTATCGACAAATTGCCCAGATCGCGCAATATTACAATCTACAATATCAAGGTATTTTTTATACTAAGTAAATTTAACAACGGTATTTTATCGAAAAACACCGCTGTTATGCGCTTTTCACGAAAACAAGCCTTACCGTACCAACGTACGCCGACAGGCTTATTTTCGCGAAATCTGACCTGATTTGTCAAAGTCTGCTCATTCTTTAATTGTTACTCTATTTCAGCTTATTCAGCTATGCAGCGGAGAGCGATAGCAACTGCCTGCTCTCTTGTGGCTGTAGAGAGCGGAGCGAAGTGTGTATCGTCCATGCCCTTTACAAAGCCCTGCTGAGCCATATAGTATACGGAGTTGTTAGCGTAAGCTGAAATTTCAGCGTCGTCTGCGAACTTCGCTACATCCTTAACATCGTACTGGAAGTTAGCGTCATCATCTATTGTCCAGCCTTCAAGGCTTACCTTCTTGATAACTCTTGTAAGCATTGTCGCAAGCTGCTCGCGTGTGAGCGAAGCATCAGGCGCGAAATCGGTCTCGCTTACACCTCTTACTATATCAAGCACATAAGCCGCGTTTATATACGTCATGTACTCACTGTCAGTAATGTCACCAAATGCAACAAGCTTAGCGTCAGGCACAATTGTGCCTGAAAGCTTCTCATAAAGCTTAACAGCTACAGCCGCAAATTCAGCGCGGGTAATCTCGGCGGTCATGTCATCGCTGAGCATTTCAGCCGGTACGAGATTTGCTTCAACTGCCTTTTCAAGCTCAGCCTCTGCCCAGTCTGAAACCTTAGCAAAGTTTGCCTCGGGAGCTAAGGTCGGCTCAACAGTTGCTGCCGGATCAGGAGTCTCTGTCGGCTCGTCAGTTGCTGACGGATCGGGAGTCTCTGTCGGCTCGTCAGTTGCTGACGGATCAGCGTCCTCGGGAGCTTCAGTAGCGGCAACCGACGTAACTGACATATTATCAAGCGAAATTGTCGGATAACCGAACGGATTTGACTCAGCCTTTATAGCGTCACCTGCGGAAACGCCACCGATAAGACCGTTGAAATTGATTGACTTAAGGGTCGTCGCGCCAAGTTCAAGCGCCGGCTCCTCGGCATCGCCGAGATAAACATTTGTACCCCATGTTTCCATAACAACCTTTACTGTTGCCCATTTGTCCGCCTCTATTGCTAAACCGTCGGCGAAATCAATCTGGAGCGCATCTGAGCCGTTCAGCTGGATTGACTCATCATATGCAGTCTCAGCATCGTTGGTGTACTTTACGTCAAACTTAAGAACGATAGCGTTCTCATCAGTCGGAGCGTACTCCTCTGCGAACTCAATCTTAGCGCCTCTGCCACCGCTTGAGAAACGCGATACCTGAGTTGTGAGAGCGTTTTTGCCCTTCGCGTCCTTTGTAAGCTGCCAGTATGACGAGTCATCACCGCTATCACGGGATGTTGTATAAAGCGTTATACCTTTGATGTCCGTGTATTCACCCGTTGAAAGAGTACCGTCCACAAGAACCTTGTTGTTGTAGTCGAGTTTTTTCTCATGATAATATTCAACTGTGTTTTTGTAACTGTCAAAATTATCCGACCACAGTTCCTTTCCATTATCATTTGCCGCCATTGAGACAACCGGCACAGACGCCGCCACCATTGCAGCGATTGTAAATAAGCTTATGATTTTCTTCTTCATTTGAAAACCTCCTTAAATATTTTACTTCAAGATGTTTATTAAAACAACATTGCAAGTATGTTACCATTATATTACAAAGTTCGCTATAGTTCAAGTAAAATTTCACAGATTCTTGGTTTTTTATATAAAGTTTTAGGAAAAACCGCATTGGCGGGCTGATTTGACTCAGGTGCAGAACGGACAAAACTCACCAGACGGCGTACAGGGTACTCCGAGTGATGAGTTTTGTTCGTAGTTTAAAGGTTTTTTCAATTAGCAGCAATCGTCATGCTTATCATGCTTCTTGCACGGGTCGCAGCATGGATCGCAGCATGGGTCACAGCACGGGTCACAGCACGGCTTGCAGCAATTATTATCGTTGCTGCCGAAAAGATTACCATCACAGCATAACCATATCAGAACGATAATGATGATAATCCATACCCACGAGTCCAATCCTCCGTCGTTTCTACCTCCGCCAAATAACATAATTAATCTCCATAGCCTTTCTGCCCACAGATTTTCTGACGTCCTTATTGTGGGCAGATAAGGCGTCAAATGGAGATTATGCCCGGGTGCCGTTTTTCCTGCGGAAAATACTGTCACGGGCAATTTAATCTTTTTAACGTGCTTTTCACGTTAAAAGACCTCCTTTTAGCATATACTATGCCAAAAGGAGGTTAAAGGTTACGCGTTAGCTGTCTGCGTTTCCGTGAAAATATAATTACCGTCTTCATCACAGGTTATATATAAAATTATATCAGGCATTCCGAGACGCTTTATTACCGTGACATATCCGTTTTCCGTCGCCTCAACAGGAGTGTAAATCGCTTTCGGATAATGTGTTTCCATATAGTTCGCAATCCGCTCATGCTGTTCCTTAAAGCGTATTCTGTTAAACGGTCCTTTGCCTGTTACGGCGCTGTATATACCTGCCGCGGCAGCTGTGCCGAGCAGGAATAAGGTTTTCTTTTTCATAATTAATTATCACCCCTATGATACTCGTTGTATACTTCTCGCTTGGGCAGATTTCTGTCCGCCGCTGCCTGCTTTATCGCTTCTTTGGACGTCATTCCCTCAGCTATATATTTATCTATATGCTCCCTTAGCGGAATATCTTCCCATTCATTCTTTTCAGGTTCTACTGCCTCAGCCGCGCCCTCTACAACTATGACATATTCGCCGCGCGGTGAATTATCTTTGTAAAACTGTGCCGCTTCGGAAAGAGTACAGCGTTTTACTTCTTCATGCAGCTTTGTGAGTTCTCTGACAAGCGCTATCCTTCTTTCCCCGCCAAAGGTTTTCTGCATATCATCTATAGTATTCCTGAGCTTATGCGGCGCTTCATAGAATATAAGCGTGTGCGTGTCATTTTTCACGCTTTCAAGATGCTCACGCCTGTGCCGCTTGTTCACGGACAGAAATCCTTCAAAAGCAAAACGTCTTGTCGGCAGTCCCGAGAGAATAAGCGCGTTTATTCCGGCTACAGGACCCGGAATTGATGTTACCTCTATATCATTCTCGATACATAGCTTAACCAAGTCCTCGCCCGGGTCGGAAATCGCAGGAGTACCAGCGTCCGAAACAAGCGCTACGTTCTTTCCGTTTTTTAAAAGGGATATTATATATCCGCCTTTTTCATGCTTGTTATGCTCATGATAACTCGTAAGCGGCTTTGATACTTCAAAGTGATTGAGAAGCTGCAAGGTTCTTCGCGTATCCTCGGCGGCAATCAGATCCACAAATCCGAATACCTCAAGACATCTTGATGACACATCACCTAAATTTCCTATAGGCGTTGCGCATAAATATAATTTTCCTGACATACTAATATCCATAGCCTTTCTGCCCACAAATAATAATTAAAATACCAAATTCCTCTTTATTTCCGTCCGTAAATTTCATTGATTTCATCAGAATATGTCCCGTCTTCGTTATACACATACAATGGCGGCAAAATTCTAAGCTCGTTTCCGCCATCCTTCATTCCCTCAACCAATACAAGGTTCGGTGCTTTAGCGCATGACGAATGGACAAATCTCAGACGCTTTGGCTCTATATTGAATTTGCGCATAGAGCACATTATATCCGCCAATCGCGCCGGACGGTGTACCATAAAAAACCTGCCCTTGGATATGAGAAGCTTTGCCGACACTGAAATCACATCATCAAGAGTGCATAAAAGCTCATGACGTGAAACGGACTTCACATCATTAATATTCTGTAATCCTCCGCCGCTTTTCATATACGGCGGATTACAGGTAATCTTATCAAACACACCCCTGCCGTAAATATTATCAGCTTCCTTTAAGTCTCCCTGTGTTATATGTATTCTTTCGCTTAATCTGTTATATTCAACGCTCCTCTTTGCCATTTCGGCAATTTCAGTCTGAATTTCAAGCCCGCATATATTCCCCGTCTCTGTCTTTTCGGACAGCAAAAGCGGAACTATACCTGTACCGGTACACAAATCAAGCGTATTTTTGCTTACGGCGTTCTTCGCAAAATCAGCAAGAAGCACAGCATCAATACCGAATTTGAACCCGTCTTTTTTCTGGATTATAAAAAGACCGTTCTGCAAATCATCTAAGACTTCATCGTTTTTTATCATTATTCTTCGTTAGCCACGTTATCCACTACTGCAAAGCTTACCTCGCCCATTGCGGCGGTTTGTCCGCCTACGGTAGCCTTTACGTTCGCTTTACCCATATTATGACGGTACGTCAGAAGCTCCGCATGAAGTTCAAGCGTATCGCCCGGCACTACCTGACGACGGAACTTAAAATTATTTATTCCCGTGAACACGCCCAGCTTGCCGCGGTTTTCCGGCATGGACAGAAGCATCACAGCTCCCACCTGAGCGAGAGCCTCGACGATAAGAACGCCCGGCATAATCGGATTTCCCGGGAAGTGACCGGTAAATTGCGGTTCATTTGCCGTAACATTTTTAATTCCCGTTATGCTCTTACCCTCTTCAAATTCGATGATTTTATCAACGAGCAGAAACGGATAACGATGCGGAAGAATCTTCTGAATTTCTACATTTGTCAACGTAATTGGTTCATTTTTCATAGTTTTATATCCTCTCTTATTCTAAAAATATATCGCGGAAAAGAATCGAGCAGCTTGCCCTTTTGAGGAATATCCTCAAACCAGCTTCAGCGCTATACTATCCATTTAACTGAGCTTCGGTCAGACCATACTTCGCCTATGCGCCTCCTTGTTGCGGTGACTTTGTCACCTTGTCACTCCGCTTCGCTTCATGACGTCACACCGGCGCGCTCGTATGGTGTTCGCAAACTTCACTTTGTGAAGTTGCTTGAGCTGCGAAGATTATCTTTCGCGTTAATCTCTGATATAAGCTTTCTTATGGAATACATGTGTCGGGTCTGACACCGTGTCTATATTATCCAACGCAATTCCGGCGCCTAAGGCAACACAATCTATAATATCCTCTGCGAGGATAACATTGACACCGGTTTCGTCACGAATACGCTTATCAAGACCGTATATAAGCGAGCCGCCGCCGGTCATTATAATTCCGTCCTGAATAATATCCCCGTGCAGTTCCGGCGGTGTTTCCTCAAGAACCTCTCTCACGCGTTCCGTAATGTTGTAAACAAAATCATCAAACGCGGGATACAGGTCATTTGACGAGATAACCGAAGCCTTCGGAAGTCCCGAAAGCACGCTTATTCCCTTCGCTTCGCACAGGATTTCCTTTGAGCGCGGCATAACACCGCCGATTTCAAGTTTTATCCTCTCTGCAGTTCTGGGACCTATAATCATTCCCATCTCTTTACGCACATATCTTATAATCGCTTCATTAAATTCATCGCCCGCTATCTTTAAGGAACGGCTTACTACCACTCCTCCGAGCGACATAACCGCTATATCCGTTGTTCCGCCGCCTATATCAACAATCATTGTGCCGTGAGCGCGCGAAATATCAAACCCCGCGCCCAAAGCCGCTGCCACAGGCTCCTCAATAATATAGATATCTCTCGCTCCGACGTCTCTCGCCGCCTCAATAACGGCGCGCTGCTCAACATCTGTCACGCCGCTGGGAACGCACATCATAATACGCGGATGTCCAATTGTCCGCGAAAATATTTTCCTGAAAAAGTGCTTTATCATTTCCTGCGTCAGCGTCAGATTTGAAATTACTCCGTCGATAAGCGGACGCACAGCCTGAATATGCGGAGGCGTTCTGCCAAGCATTTTTAGCGCTTCATTTCCCACGCCGCAAACTTCATTCGTTTTAGTATTTACCGCAATAACCGTTGGTTCACGGAGCACGATTCCCTTATTTTTTATATAAACAAGCATCGTGGCGGTACCGAGATCTATACTTATATCATTATTAAACATCTTTTTCTCCTAAGGAATTAATTTATCATACTATTTATATTATAACATAACTGCAAGCGCGCAGCGTGTGCGCGGCGTTATGATTCAATGTTCTTAAGGGTGTCCAAATTTTAATTTGGGTAACACCCTAAGGTTATTATATCATATATTTGCAGAACGCGAAAGCGTTCGACACCGCTTGCGCTGAAAGCGCATTGTGGT
>JAFLUB010000023.1 GCA_022509025.1 Oscillospiraceae bacterium
ACGACGCTCTTCCGATCTCTTGAGGCATTGACATCAATAAAGTATGTGATATACGGAGACGGACAGATAAGAGAATAGCCTGATGCAATATATTTCTGACATGAACGCGCAGAGGGAATATGCAGGGCATAGAAGTATATATGGAGGAAGTAATATAATTATGGGGGACAACAAAGAAATCAATGTTAATGACGCGGAAAAAGAAGCTATCGAAGTAACTGACAGCGAACAGGTTCCTGAAACTGATAAACCGGATGAGGATGTCGATGCTGCGGCAGAAAATGCGGCAGAGGACAAATCTGAGGAGAAACAGGATGCTGACACCGGAGAGAAACAGGATACTGACACTGAGGACTCAAATGTCGAAACAGAAGATGATTTCGGCGAGTTCGATTCAGAAGAAACTGAAAATCATGATGACGCTCAGGAAGAGTCAGAGAATGATGACGATAATACTGAAAAAAGTAAATCCCGCTTCCCATGGAAGAAGCTTCTGGTTTCTTCCGGAGTAATTGTTGTGTTGATTGCAGCGGTGTATTTGGGCGGATGTGTATTTTATAACAGCCATTTCATGTTTAACACCTTGATAGGCGGCGTGGATTGCTCAAATCTTACAGCGGAGGCCGCAAAGGAAAAAATACAGAATGAGATTGACAACTATACATTCACATTCTATGAAAAGAATGACGTGCAGGAAGTAATAACAGGAGATGAAATTCATCTTACATATTCTCCGATAGAGGGTATGGAAGCACTGTTGGATGAGCAGGAGACGTTGCTTTGGATTGATGTGCGGAAGGTGCGTAATCTGCCGCTGAATATTGAAGTTGATTATGATAAAGACACGCTGTATAACCGTATTACAGAGATGAATTTTGCGGCTAACTCAAGGGAAATTATAGAGGGAAGCGTTAATAATATTTTTTATGACAACGGCGCATATTATGTTAATGATGACGGAACACAAGACGTTATCAGCATCAATGAAATGTACGAAAAGGTTAAGCCGAAAATTAAGGATCTTTACCGCGGCATGTCTATGGAGAAGGAAAACTGTTACGGCGGACTTGAGAACGATGACATGATGAAGGGCGTACTTAATCTTCTGAATAAATATGTTTCAGCAAATGTGACATATACCAACGGTGAAGAGAAGACTGTGGTTGACAGTGACAAAATCAGCCAGTGGCTCCGTGTAGGTGATGATTATTCCGTAAATATCGAGACTGAAAAGGTCAGAGAATTTATTGATGAACTTGCCAAGTCATATAACACCTACGGTAAGGAGCGTAAATTTACCACATCAAAGGGTAATGTTGTGACGGTAAGCGGCGGAAATTATGGATGGCTTGTTAATAATAAAAAGGAAACCGAGGAACTGTGTAATATTATAAGAAACGGTGAAACGGTGGAGCGAGAGCCTGTATATGAACGCACAGCCGCAGTTCATGGTCCCGATAATGATATTGCAAACACATATGCAGAAATAAGCATAGCTGACCAGCATTTGTGGTACTATAAGGATGGTAATCTTGTTGTTTCAACGGATGTTGTAACAGGACGTACCGGAGGTCGTGACACACCGAAAGGAACATACTTCGTCGCATATAAGGCACGGAATACTGTATTGACAGGTCCCGGTTACGCATCACCTGTCAGCTTCTGGATGCCGTTTAACGGCGGAGTAGGCATGCATGATGCGTCATGGCGCAGTACCTTCGGAGGAACTATTTACCAGGGGAACGGTTCACACGGATGTGTCAATATGCCATACAGTGCTGCTGAAAAGGTTTATCAATCAATCTCAGCCGGGGATCCGGTTATAGTATATTAATAAATAAGTCTTATGGTTAATGTCATTGATGTTAATCATAAGACTTTTTTTTAATTATTTTACTGTATGTTTTTGTATAAAGTACTTTTTTTTGTACAAGTATTATGATAAAATGTTATTAAGATTAAGAATGGGAGATTAACGTGATAAATCACGTTAATCGGATTTTATTGCCCGTGCGATTTTTTTCTCGCGTTGCTTCGAAAAACACACATGGGCATAATATCCATTTGACGCCTTATCTGCCCACGATGAGGACGTTAAATTTTTTATTACTATTTGTGGGCAGAAAGGCTATGGATATTATTATGGGAATAAGCATTATACGCGGAGCCATATGCTCCGGTAAGAGCAAAATGTGCCTTAGTGATATAGAAAAGATACATAATGAAAATCCTTCGTTGAGGTGTATAATGATAGTTCCCGATCATTATTCATATGAAACGGAAAAGATGTTCGTGGAAAAATTCGGAGGAATAGGTCTTAATAACATAGAAGTTCTGACACTCCGCCGCATGGCAATAAATATGCTGAGTTACGGAGAACTTAATCATCTCACCGGATCAGGCAAGCAAATGCTTATATATAAAGCGGTTTCCTCAGCCTGTGATGAACTCAGCGTAAGAGACGAAAAGGATATGAAGCTTGTAACCTCAATGCGGCAGAGAGGTTTTCTTGATGTTGCCGCGTCGCTTATAAGCGAGATGAAGAGGTATCTTGTGACTCCGGAGGGGCTAAGGGAAAATGCGGAAATAATAAACGATAATAAAACCCTTAAAAACAAGCTCACAGCACTGGCGCTTGTATATGAAAAGTATATAAAATACGTGGAGGAATCAGGCTGCAGCGACAGCGATGATGACTTATATCGTCTTGCCGGACGTATTGAACAGGGAAATGAATTTGATTCCGATACATATATCTGGGTAAACCGCTTCGATAAATTTATGCCGCAGCAGCTTTGTGTTATTGAGGCTCTTTTAAAAAAGGGCGTGAATATGACGGTAAGCGTATGCTGTCCCGATGCAGAGGACGAATCTGAAAAACTATTATATACTCAGACCGAGAAAACGCTTAATAAAATAAGGGAGCTGGCGGATGTCTACGGGTTTGAGGGCGAGAGAAGCGCGGGGGAAGGTCTTTCGCATATTAAGGATAAGCCTGATTTATACAAATTGTTCCGTTACTGGACTGAGGATTTTGAGTATAAAGATATACCGCGTAATATCGCTTTATTCCAGAGCCGCGACTCATACGGGGAAATTGAGCGTATAGCCTGCAAGATAACGGATTTAGTACGGGAAGAGGGATATCGTTACCGTGATATAGCGATTCTGTGCGGTGACGAGGAGGAATACAGACACCTTATTGAGGCGGTTTTCGGTGAGTATGAAATTCCGTACTTTACCGACAGAAAGATTATACTTAGCGACCACCCTATCGCAATGCAGATTTTATCTCTGTTTTCTTTGATTGAAGATGATTGGAGTTATGACAGCGTATTCAGATATCTCCGTTCGGGATTTATATACAGAAAAGAGCAGAAAGGAAACTACACGTTTTATAGCCCGCTCAATCAGGAGGATATTGATTCTCTCGAAAACTTTGTCTTAAAATGCGGAATACGCGGCGCAAAAAGATGGACTCAGGAGGAAAAGTGGCTTCGCGAAAATGATATAGTAAACGCCGCTTTCGGTGAGGAGGGCGAAAATGAAGCAGAGGAAATAATAGACTCTCTGAGAAAAGAAATCGCGCTGCCTGTATCAAAATTTGCCGAAAAGGTGAAAGGCAGAAAAACGGCGATGGAATTTGCCACAGCTTTGTTTGAGTATTTAAAGGATATCCATCTGTATGAAGGGTTAAAGACGGATATATCATCGTTCCGCAAAAGGGATATGATTAATGAGGCGGAGCAGTTTACGAAAATATGGAATTTAATTCTGGACGTACTTAACCAGACAACTTCCGCGCTGTCGGAGGACAAAATAAAGATAGAGGATTTTGCCGCATATATGAATGTGGGACTTTCAAAATGTGAAATACGCACTATACCGTCAGGGATAGATCAGGTGTATGTCGGAAGTGTGGAAAGAAGCAGTCATGCAAATGTAAAAGCTATGTTCATTGCCGGAGCGAAAAGCGGTACATTTCCGACGGTTATAAAAACAGAAGGATTTCTTTCCAATAAAGACCGTGGCACGCTTAGCGACAGATACGGAATAAAGCTTGCTCCCGATACTAAAAAGAAGATGGACGAGCAGTATTTTAAGGTTTACAGAGCCTTATGCGCTGTGAGTGAAAAGCTATATCTGAGCTACTCAATACAGGATGAGGAGGGTTCGCCGCTCCTGCCGTCCGGTATGCTTAATGACATATTCAGGAAGTTCCCGAATATGCGCGTTTATGATAATCTTTTGAATGACGCTAATAATGACAGAGTGTATATTTCCTCACCCAAAGCTACTATACACAGAATGCTTATATCTCTTTCGGACAGATATGACGGTCGTAAAAACCCGCTCTGGGACATTGTCCGGGAATGGTATGAGGAAAGTCCTGAGCGCCGTTCTGTACTGTCCCTGATGGATAAGGCGGATTATTATAACAGACGCGGTGTAATGCTTGACAGTGATATTGCAAATATGCTTTATGACGGAAAAATAGTATACAGCGCGAGCCGTATAAACACGTTTGCAAGCTGTCCGTTTGAATATTTCTTAAAATACGGACTTGGCGCGAAGGAACGCGATGAATGGGACGTGACTCCGGCAAATATGGGAAGCTATGCGCACCGTGTTATAAATGATTTCTGCGTGGCGGTTGAAGACGGCGCGGAAACTAACGCGGAAAAGATAAGAGCATGGCGTTCTCTCAATGATGAAAAGAGAAACGGAATACTGCAAAAGATAATAGATGAAACCTGTGAAAATATGCTGTCATCACAGGTTCGTGACAAGGAGCGCACAGCAGGAATATTCCGGCGTATGGGCAAAACCATTTCCGAGGCTGCCACACTCGTTCAGAGAAGTCTTTCAGCCGGTGATTTTGCCGAGAACGGCATGGAGTGTAATTTCGAAATAGACTTATCTGAAAATGTCGCTTTGCGCGGGCTTATTGACAGGATAGACGTTTGTGAAACGTCTGACGGCAAGAGATATATGCGGATAATCGACTACAAAACAGGAACAACTAAATTTGACGTTGTTAATATTTCCAACGGCTATGATATGCAAATGGTGATATACGCTCTCGCGGCGGCACAGCTCATGAAGGAAAACGGTTTCGATACTGATGTTACAGGTATCTATTATACAGGCGTGAGAAGTAAATACAGGGAACTTACTAAAACCGTTACAGAGGATAACGTAAGAGAAAAAAATATACGTGAAATGTGTCTTGACGGAGTGACCTTTGCCGGCGATGGTGAGGAAGAAACAGCAAAAGTGCTTCATAGTATGGATAACGGGTTTTTTGAAAACGGAGAAAGCGAGTATGCGAAGATAAAAACCGATAAAGACGGGAACATAAAAGGCGTGCGCTCATCTGACGAAATAAACGGAGTTATGGCTCACGTCACGGAAACGATTCTGGATATGGACAGCCGCGCGCGGGAGGGCGATATAAGTCTTAACCCGTATGATTCGGGCAAGGGGAGCAGCGCGTGTGCATACTGCTCTTATGAAAGCGTGTGTAAATTTGATGAAAGCAGACGTATTCCGCGCGATAGACGGGGCAGCGCAGATGAGATATGGGAAATCATGAAAACTAAGGGCGCAGCGCTGAGAGGAGTGAAGAACGATGCCGATATGGACTGACGCGCAGAAAAAAGCGATTTATGAGCCTTCGGGAGAAGGCAGCATACTGGTAAGCGCGGCGGCAGGCTCCGGTAAGACGGCAGTGCTTGTGGAGCGCATCGCGAATATGATAATGCGTGATGAGGACAGAGTATCTGTGGACGAACTGCTTGTTGTAACATTCACAGAGGCAGCGGCAGCGGAGATGCGCGAGAGAATTGTGAGACGTATAAATGAAGAATACCGTCTTCAGCTCAGTAAAGGAAATGCCCTAAAGGCAAAGTACCTGAGAGAACAGATTAACCTTACGGCTTCCGCTGATATAAATACTATAGATTCTTTCTGCCTTAACGTGGTGAAAAATAATTTCCATGTTCTCGGCGTTGACCCGAATTTCAGTATAATGGATAACAATGAGCGCGATATGCTTATGGACGACACATTATCAGAACTGTTTATGTCGCTGTACGCAACAGAAAACGAGGAGGAAAAAGAAAGATTTAATTCGCTTGTCAATATATACGCATCTAACCGCGACGATGAGGGGCTAAAAAGAATTATCCGTAAGGTATATAATTTCATTCAGTCGTTCCCGTCGCCTGAGGAATGGCTTCGTGAAAAGGCGGATATGTACAGCGATGACATGACGGAAAGCAAATGGATAAAAGATATTTTTCTCACCCGGCACAGGGATAATATTATACTCCGTCATGAAAGCTTCTGGCAGGAACTTATAGATAAAATGCTTGATATTGTGAAAAAGCATTATAATATAAACACTGAAAACATTATCGCGTATGAGGAGATAAAAGAAGCGGATGCATATTGGGGTAAAATCTGGAGTAATGTGTGCAAATGCCGCGAGGCGGTCAGTATGCTTAAAACTGCCGAAGGCTATGATGATATCTACGGGATTTATAAGACGTACATTGAAAAAAAATCGTATCTCGGTTCGGCAATCAACGCTGTGCCGAAGAAAAAGGAAGCGTCTGATGATGAGTGGCAGTATTACTATAACGAATATAATTATATGCGTGATAATCTGCGTCAGGAATGTATGAAGATGCCGGTGCAGGACAGAAGCGCTTTTAACGCGTATCTGCACTCAGACAAGCTAAAAAAACATACGGATGATATTGTCTGGCTTACTGAGCTGTTTATTGAAATGTTTGAAGAGAAGAAGAATAAAAAGAATGAAAAAACCTTTTCGGATATAGAACATCTCGCATACAGACTGTTTCGGGAGAACGAGAATATACGCGGCGAATACGCGCAGCGTTACAGGGAAATACTGATTGACGAGTATCAGGATACGAACGGTTTGCAGGATGCGATTTTCACTTCAATATCACGTGATAATAAGAATATGTTCATGGTCGGGGACCTCAAACAGAGTATTTACCGTTTCCGCGGCGGTGATCCGACTATTTTCAAAAACAAAAGCAAGCTGTTTGGCGAAGGTGACGGTAAAAGGATAGTGCTGTCGCAGAATTTCAGAAGCCGCAAAGAGGTTTTAAGAAGCATAAACTCAATCTTTTCCGAAGTTATGTCGGACGAGGTGGGTGATGTTGTATACGGCCAAGACGAAGAGTTGAAGCGTGACGAGGACAGAGAATGCTACATTGACGGCGAAAATCTGGAAAGTCAGGAGAATATAAGAAGCGGCTATTCATCGGAGCTTCATACCATTTCCGTATTTCCTGATGAAGATACGGAGGAGGAAATAACGGCGGACAGAGCAGAGGCAAAGTATATTGCGGAGCGTATACGTGCTCTTGTTGACGGACATTATAAAGTGCATGCGGGTAACGGAAAATACCGCGATATAGAATATCGTGATATTGTGATTTTGATGCGCTCTGTTAAGAGCAGCGGCGATATGCTTAGCGATATGCTTGCAAAATTCAATATTCCTGCATTTGTACAGAAGGAGGAGTATTTTGAACGCAGAGAAATAAAACTGATACTGTCTCTTATCTCGCTTATAAATAACCATATGCAGGATATTCCTCTTGTAGCCGTGATGCGTTCACCGATAGGCGGATTCAGCGAAAATGAACTTGCTATGATTAAGATAGACTATAAAGGCAAATCCTTTTATAAAGCGGTAAAAAATTATAAGACAGCGGAAAATAATCTTAACGAAAAGGAAAAACGGCTTCGTGATAAGTGCCGGCGTTTTATAAATGACATAGACCGATGGAGAGGGTATGTGAAAATAAAGCCGATTGCTCAGCTTATATGGACGCTTTATGAGGAAACGAATATTTATGATTTCATGGGCGCGCTGGAGGGCGGTGAAGAGGCACAGGCGAATCTCAAGCTTCTTTATGAACGCGCGAAAAGATACGAGGAATCAGGATTTAAAGGTATCTTTAATTTTATACGCTATATTGAACGAATGGAAAACAGGCATGATGACATTAGCGGCGCAAGGCTTGTGAATGAGAGCCATAACGTAGTCAGGATAATGACGATACATAAAAGTAAGGGGCTGGAATTCCCTGTTGTATTTCTTGCGCGAACGACAAAGAAATTCAACGCCTATATACCGGGCGATGAAACCAGAATACGTCTTCATAAGGATTTCGGTATCGGTGTGGACTATTATGATTATGAGGATATGTACTGTAAAAAGCTTATCTTCAACACATATATAAAGGATGAAAGCGACAGAGAACACAGAAGCGAGGAAATGCGGCTCATGTATGTTGCAATGACGCGCGCGAAGGAAAAGCTTATTGTGACATCATCGCGGTTATATAAGAGCAAGGAAGATTATGATGAAACAATGAACGCGCTCCGTCTTTCGTGCGCTGGATATGCCGGAATAAGGAGAGCGGCCGCAACAGCTTCCTGCTATAATGACTGGATAACTCCGGCGGTTATGAAGAACGGTGAATGCTGGGCGCAATTTGAAAGAAGCGTTTCTTCTCTCGAATATGCTCAGGATGAAGATACGGAAAAAGACGAAATCATAATAGAGAATCCTGACGAAGTAAGAGCGCAGGTAAGGAAAATCCTTGAATTCAGCTATAAATATCCTCTAAGCGGCGCTATTCCGGCTAAAACCTCTGTGACAGCAATAAAGGAGATGGAGGATGAGGAACACTCACTCAGGGAAGGCCCTGTGTATATGATACATGAGCCGGAGTTTATGAGAAGCGAAAAACGCGGAGCGCAAATCGGCACAGCGCATCATCAGGTAATGGCGTATATAGACATCGACAAAATGAAAAAAGTACCTGTGACGGATTACGAGGAGTTCGTCGGGAAAGAGATAAAACGCATCGTGGATATGGGACAGCTGGAAAATGTGATTGCTGAAGATGAAAAGCTTCTTGATGAAATATGTAAAAATGTATGCTCATTTTTCAGAAGTGAAATGGGAAAAGCTATATTCGCTGCAAGACGCGTATACAGAGAGAAGCCGTTTGAGATAGAAATAACGGCTAACGAATATGACAGGAAACTGGATGGGGTATACATCGATGAAAAGGTAATAGTTCAGGGTATCATAGACCTTTATTTCGAGGACAGTAACGGCGATATAATACTTGTCGATTATAAAACCGACCGCTGCAGAGGTGAAGAGGAGAAACAGAATATCGCTTTGCGCTATTCGAAGCAGCTTGAGCTTTACGGAATGGCTATGGAAAAAATATTAAAAAAATCTGTAAAAGATAAATATTTGTATTTATTTTCAGCGAAAAGTGTGGTAAAATTAGATTAGTATGAAATTATGAGGTGAAGATAATGGCAAACTACGGCAATTTTAATTTGAATAGGAAAAGAAAGGGCAAAAAAATTATTGTTGCTGTGGTTAGTGTAATTATTTGTCTGGCGGCAATATTATTCCTCATTGGAATAACCGTGGGTTCAGACGGAACTGAAATGGAGCATGTTTCAGCTGTAGTAGAGGAAAACACGTACCTGAAAATGCAGATAAGCGAGCTTAATGATGCGGTTGCGAGAATGCAGAAAGAAATAGATGATCTGACAGCCCAACTCGCTTCAATGCCCACTCCTGCGCCGACACAATACGGCATGCCCGGGGGAACGGAACAACCGGCAGAAACACCACGCGGAAATATTTCGCCGAGAGGTTCATTAAGACAATAAAAATATATGCGTGTGCAGATATGCACACGCATATATTTTTTATATCTCTTACATCAGCTTCTGCAGTCTTTCATTTACCGCAACGAGGAACGCTTCCGTATCAACTGTCTGCTTATTTGGAAGTGTTGACAGAGCGGCTAAATCACCTGTCATAACGCCTTCTTCAATAGTCTGTATTGTCGCCTTTTCAAGATTATCTGCGAACTTTACAAGGTCACTCAATTCGTCCAGCTCGCCTCTTTTTCTGAGCGCGCCTGTCCATGCGAATAGCGTGGCAACTGAATTGGTTGAGGTCTTTTCACCCTTTAAATGCTTATAGTAATGTCTTTGAACAGTGCCGTGCGCCGCTTCATACTCGTATACGCCGTCCGGTGAGACAAGCACCGATGTCATCATAGCGAGAGAGCCATATGCAGTCGCAACCATGTCAGACATAACATCACCGTCATAATTCTTGCACGCCCATATATATCCGCCGTTTGAGCGCACAACTCTTGCGACAGCGTCGTCGATCAGCGTGTAGAAATACTCAATGCCTGCATCCTCAAACTTTTCCTTGTATTCATTGTCATAAATCTCCTGGAAAATATCCTTGAATCGGTGGTCATATTTCTTTGAGATTGTATCCTTTGTAGCGAACCAGATATCCTGATTCATGTCAAGCGCGTAATTAAAGCAAGCTCTTGCGAAGCTTCCGATGGACTTGTCCCTGTTATGCACACCCTGAATAATACCATCCTCATTTGCAAAATCAAATATAAGCTCGCGCGTTTCATTACCGTCAGCATCTGTTGTCACAAGCTCGGCTTTGCTGCCGGCTTTAACCTGCATTTCAACGTTCTTATAAATATCGCCGTATGCGTGACGCGCTATTGTGATAGGCTTTGTCCATGTAGGGATATAAGGAGTAATACCCTTAACAAGAATAGGCGTTCTGAACACTGTGCCGTCAAGCATTGCGCGGATAGTTCCGTTTGGTGACTTCCACATTTCTTTAAGGTCGTATTCCGTCATTCTTGCCGCGTTAGGCGTTATTGTCGCGCACTTTACCGCAACGCCGTATTTCTTTGTCGCGTTAGCGCTGTCAACCGTTACCTGGTCATTGGTTTCATTTCTGTATTCAAGACCGAGATCGTAATATTCCGTTTTAAGGTCTATGTAAGGTGTAAGGAGAATATCCTTAATCATCTTCCATATAATACGTGTCATCTCGTCGCCGTCCATTTCAACAAGCGGCGTTTTCATCTGAATTTTAGCCATTTAAAATCATTCCTTTCATAAATAAACAGGGCTGAATATCAGCCCCATTACTCGTTACTAAATTATAACATACACGCACCGAAATGTCAATATCAATTTGACGAATCCAGCAGAGCCTCAAAGTCCCGGCAGGGAAGAGGTCTTGAGTAGAAAAATCCCTGTACCATATCACAGCCTGCTTCTTTAAGGAAATCGCGCTGCTCTTTTGTTTCAACGCCTTCGCATATTGTTTTTAATTGTATCTTAGACGCCATTTCAAGTATAGCTTCGACAATAACTCGTCCGCGCTCTGATGTTTCCGCGTTGTCTATGAACACCTTATCAATTTTAAGAGTGTCAATAGGAAGCTCGCGCAGCAGATTAAGCGATGAATACCCGCTTCCGAAGTCGTCCATTGATATGCTGAAACCGCGTTCCTTAAGCTCATACAGCAGAGAAACGGCATAGCTGTCTTCTTCGCTGAAGATGCTTTCGGTGATTTCCATCTCTATATATTCCTTCGGTATTTTATACTCGCTCACAAGCTTATCAAGCTTCTCGGCAAACCCCTTATCTATAAGATGACAGCGTGAAACATTCATTGAGATAGGAACCATAGGCTGTTTTTTCTTCAGACGCTCCTTCATCATTTTGAATACTGATTTATAAACATAGAAATCCAGATTCAGAATGAATCCGTTCTGCTCAAAGAGCGGCACGAAAACTGACGGCGACATAAGACCTCTTTCTCTGTGGTTCCAGCGCACAAGAGCCTCTGCGCCTATTATCTTATCAGTGTTAAGCTCATATTTAGGCTGATAGAAAACGATAAATTCCCCACGGTTAAGGGCATGAACCATTTCAACCTCAATAACATTTTTCGTGTTAAGCTGGTCAGCCATTTCATTTGTGAAATACCTGAGGTAATTCGCGCTTCTGCCCTGCTTATCATCTTTTGCGATATTAGCTTTGTCTATATAGCTTGACAGAGGTATGGCAGGGTCGTATGCCGGGATAGGGCAGACTCCTGTTTTTATTGGTACGCGATATTCTGATGAGTCATGGATATGTATATCAATATGCTCCAGAGCAGCAAGTCTTCTTTTATTTTCAGGCGTGTCTTCTACAAGAATAATAAAGTTATCGCCCTGAAGACGCGCATATAATCCTTCATCCTTGAATATCTTTGCAATTTCATTTGATATGCTCACAAGTGTCTGGTCGCCGATTATACGTCCGAATCTGTCGTTTATCAGCTTGAAGTTTCTTGCGTCAAGAGAAGCGAGAAGATGTGGCAGATCAGGATTTTTAGCAAGCATTTTTTCGGCTGCTTTGTAAAAATACATACTGTTGTGTATATTGGTAAGAGAATCGCTTTGCGATAGTTTTTTGAAATACCGCTCACGCAGCTTGAATATTATGATTACAAGTGCAAACACAATAATAACAAGCATGATAAGCCATTTGTATTCGTAAACAATATCGCGTATATTCGGAACATAGGTGTTGCCCATTATGTATGTTATAACACCTGTGTCTGCTTCAATATCTGTCGGAGTGTTTGAAATTGCGTCATTTATCAGGTTAACGACGTCCTGCGGACAAGTCACTTTTGAAATTCCGAAGCTTACGGGAACAACAACATTAAGATTCTCAAAAATCGAAAGCTTGGGATGGGTGGTAAGGCTTAACTTTGTCTGCATATCTATTGACGAAATAAGAGCGGCGTCAACTCTGCCGAAGTCAGCGGCGGTTAAAAGCGAGTTAACGGAACCGTATTCTTTTATTGTCCATGTCGGATATTGAGCCGTGAGGTAGTCCTCAATCCATATATCGTCCCTGACAATTCCTATCCGGTGTTCACCTTCTTCTGATATTTCATTGTTGTTTTTCACCACCGGCACATATTTAAGAGATGCGTACGGTTTGCTTGCTTCAATCAGTCCCTGGGATGAACCTGTCACGGTAAGTATTATATCCGCTCTTCCTATAACTATGCTGTTCATAGTTATGTCTTCCTGTTCGCCCGGTATATATACAAGCTCAAGACCGCAGTTGGCTGCTACCTTTTTCAGCACATCAATATATATTCCTGTGTATTCAGATGTTTCCTGATCAAGGTACGCCATGGGATAGTGGCTGTTCGAGACAAACACACGCAGTTTTTTCTGTGTCTTGGACGCGCGCATATTCTCAGTTGTAAAAGGAATCATATTAGCATATGGAATGCGGAAATAATCCTGATATAAATTCTGTATGTAAAACGGTGAAAGCTTTTTATGCTCCGCTAAAAGTCCGTTCAGGAAGTCAAGCGTCTCTTTATCGCCCTTTTTAACGGCGCAGTAATAGCTGATATTACCTAATTTTGCCGCAATACGCAATCCTTCCGGCGCTTCTGTGACAGGTGAAAGGATAGCGTCAATATCTCCGGAAACAGCCGCGCTCGTAAGCTCGTCAATAGTAGTGAAATAAACAGGGATGTAATTAAAACCGTGCTCTGAAGCGTATCGGCGAAGTCTTTCTTCAAAATAAGAGTCCTTTATAAGACCTATCTTCATATTGTTAAAGCTTAAGAAGTTTTCAAAATAGATATCACTTTCAATTGAAGTAAGAAGTGTAAGGAAGCCGGTTGCCATAGGTTCAGATGTATAATCCACGCTTGTCAGAAGTGACTCGCTCGCAGGAACCATGCACAGGAAATCAATCTGACCATCTGAGAGCGCGTCAAGTCCCTCGGAGAGCTTATAATCTCCGGTCATATTCAACATGGAAAACAATGATTCCTCAAATACATCAGATATACTTGCCCGGGCGTATTGCGAAACACTGTTTCCGGAAAATTCATAATCGCTGAGTATTCCGGCGTCATATGTGTTGTCAGCATAAACAGATGCTGCAAATGCGAATACGGCAAGTAGTGAAAAAACAATTAAAATCCTTTTTAAATTCTTCATCGGCTTATCCTCAATAATTTAAATTTGTCTAACATATATTATATAACAATTTGTACCAATAATCAAATGTTATTTGAAGAAATACCATAATTTTTTTAATATTGCTTGCATTGTGAAACAATCACAAAACTGTCAAGGAGTTCGATATTTACTGGCAGTTTATTATTAATGTTACAATTCAGCAATAACGTCATTCTTTATCACATATTCGATTAAATCTTCGCTCTTACAGCATAGCGCCTTTGAAAGCATAATCAAATATTCACCTTTGACAATATTATCCTCTTATGGCAAAAGGACTTCCGGCAATCGGAAGTCCCTTTTTAGATTTGACAAATGCTTAGATTCAAGGTATTCTATATATGTTGTCGATATGACAATTAGCAACAAATGTAAACAAAAGGCGGTCTCGGTAAATATGCTGAGACCGTCTTTTTTAATCTCTGAATTCAAATAATCTTTTTAGCGGTATGTTGAGCGCGTCAGCAATGTCAACGAGGGTGTTGACTGTACACGCAGCGGCGGCAGTCTCAATGCGTTGCATATGATTACGGCTTATACCACATTTTTCAGCAAGTTGCATCTGGGTTAGTCCCTGCGCCTTTCTGTAATGTAGTATATTCAGACCTATTCCCAGCCAAGTATCGAAATATCTTCCGTTCATCTTAATCACTCCTCATTACAATTATAGTGCAGTTTATAACGACAATCGACCACCCCCAAAATGGTAAATACCACAAAATAAGTTGCATTTATTGAAAAATTATGATATAATACACCTTGTTAATTTGCATTATATGTTACATTTCAACAATTTATTCGCTTTTCCGCTGCGGCGGTTTATATAAACAAAGGTATGAACAATAGAAAGGATGGAATTTATGAAGAAAAGGATTTTGATAATGTTAGCGGTAATGGCGGCGATGCTGTCATTTACGGCGGCAACGGCAAGCGCTGAGACAGTAAAGGATTGGTATTTGTATTTTGATGCTTCCACCGGTACAATCACAGATTGTCACACTGCTGCGCGCGGTGATTTAATTATTCCGAGCGAAATAGACGGTGTTGCCGTTACAAGCATCGGCAAAAATGCATTCGAAGACTGCACAGGAATAACCAGTGTAACAATCCCCGATAGTGTAACCAGTATCGGCAATTACGCATTTAATAAGTGTTATGGGTTAACTAGTGTAACAATCCCCAACAGTGTGGCAAGCATTGGTCTTCGTGCCTTTCAGAGATGTGTTGGACTAACCGACATAATGATTGCTGACGGCGCGACAAGCACCGGCACCTATATGTTTGCTGACTGTACAGGACTAACCAGCGTAACGATTCCCGACAGCATGACAAGTATCGGCACAGGCACGTTTAGTGGTTGTACAGGATTAACCAGCATAACCATTCCCAACAGCGTGACAACCATCGACCAGAGCGCGTTTAGTGGTTGTACAGGATTAACCAGCATAACAATTCCCGATAGCGTAAAAAACATTGAAGCGGAAGCATTTAAAGACTGCACGGGATTAACCGACGTAACAATTTCCGATGGTGTGACATTCATTCGGCGTGAAGCATTTAGCGGTTGTACAGGATTAACCGAAATAACCATTCCCGACAGCGTGACAAGTATTACTGACACTACGTTTGAAAATTGTAGTAATATAGAAAAAATCATCGTGAGTTCCGAAAATACCAGATACAAAGATGAAGATGGAGTTCTCTTTGATAAATCCGGTACGGAAATCATATACTATCCGCGCAAAAAGCAAGGTCATTACAGTATCCCCGACGGTGTAACCCGTATTGGCGATTATGCGTTTAGCGGTTGTACAGGATTAACCGGCATAACCATCCCCAATAGCGTGAAAAGCATTACCGGGTACTCGTTTAGTGGTTGTACAGGATTAACCGACATAACCATTCCCAATAGCGTGACAAGCCTTGGCGCAGGTACATTTGAAAACTGCACAGGATTAACCAGCATAACTATCCCTGACGGTGTAACAAGTGTCGGCGGAGCAACATTTAGGGGATGCACCGGATTAACAGATGTAACAATCCCTAATAGTGTGACAAGTCTTAGCGGATTTAAAAACTGCACAGCTTTAACCGGCATAACCATCCCCGACAGCGTGACAACTATTAACAACGAAGCATTTAGAGGTTGCACAGCATTGACTAGTATTACAATACCGGATAGTGTCACCAACCTTGGCGAAAACGCTTTTCGTGAATGTTCTAAATTGAGGAAAGTAGTTATCGGCAATGGATTAAAAACTACCGGCAGATATGTATTTGACGGCTCTCCCGTATCACATGTATATTATAAGGGCAGTGAGGAGGAATGGACTGCGCTTAAAATTTCTCTCTTATCCAATGCACAATGGCATTATAACAGTGATGGAGACGAGCAAGAGCCCGAATCCAACATAGAGTATCTGAGCTTCGACAGCGAAACCGGTGTTATCACCGGATGTGATAACAGAATAAGCGGCGACCTGGTGATACCGTCAGAAATAGATGGAGTAAAAGTAGAAGAGATTAAGTCGTATGCATTTTACAATTGCAGAGGATTAACCGGCATAACCATCCCCGATGATGTGACAGAGATTGGTAATTATGCATTTTATAACTGTACAGGATTAACCAGCATAATCCTTCCCAATGGCATGACACGCATTTCTCGTCAGTTGTTTTATAACTGTAATGAATTAACCAGCATAACAATTCCTGATAGTGTGACAACTATTGGCGAATCTGCATTTTGGGATTGTACAGGATTAACCGGCATAACCATACCCAATAGCGTAACAACCATAGAAAGTGATGCATTCAGAGGTTGCACAGGATTGACTGAAATAACAATTCCCGACAGCGTGACAACTATTGGCGGTGGGGGAGCTGGCGGTAGTATATTTGCCGAGTGTACAGGACTAACCAGTGTAACCCTTCCGGATGGCATAACAAGTCTTGGTGATATTGGTTTTGAGGGTATTGAATTTAGTATGTGTACTTTTGGAGGTTGTACGAGTTTAACTGAAATCAATATCCCCGATAGTGTGACAATTATCGGCGATCATGCATTCGCCGGTTGTGCGAGTCTAACTGAAATTGACATTCCCGATAGTGTAACACAAATTGGAAATTATGCATTTTATGAATGCGGCGGTTTAACCAATGTAACCATCCCCGATGGAGTGACAGAAATTGGAAATTATGCATTTTTTAACTGTACGGGTTTAACCGAAATCAACATCCCTGACAGTGTAACTAGTATTGGTGGTGGTTTTGCATTTTGGGGTTGTACAGGATTAACCGAAATAACTATATCTGACAGCGTGACAAATATTCATGGTACATTTATCACTTCTGATAATATAGAAGAGGTCAACATTAGTCCTGAAAGTTCTTGCTATAAAGTAGAAGATAGAGTTGTTTATAATAAAGCCGGTACAGCTGTAATATACTGCCCTCCGAAAAAACAAGGCAACCACAGTATTTCTGACGGAGTTATAAGCATTGACGAGTATGCATTTAGCGGTTGTACAGAATTAACCGAAATAATCATACCCGATAGTGTGACAAGCATTGGCGATGGTGCGTTTAGCGGTTGTACAGGATTAACCGAAATAATCATACCCGATAGTGTGACAAGCATTGGCGATGGTGCGTTTAGCGGTTGTACAGGATTAACCGAAATAATCATTCCCGATAGTGTGACAAGCATTGGCGATAGTGCGTTTAGCGGTTGCACAGGATTAACCAATATAACAATTCCTGACGGTGTAACCGGCATTGGAGATTCTACGTTTAAAAATTGTACAGCCTTAACTGTCATAACTATGCAGGATAGCGTGACAAGTATTGGTAGTAACGCATTTGAAAACTGCACTGAACTGACAAGCGTTGCGCTACCTGAAACTGTGACAAGTATCGGTTCGAGTGCATTTAAATCTTGTATTGGCTTAAACAATATTGTTATCCATAATAGCATGACAAGCATTAGTTCTAATGCATTTAGTGATTGCAAATCTCTTAAAGATGTGTATTACGGTGGAAATGAAAATGAATGGAAAGCTATAACTATAAGCAGTGGAAACAATTATCTTACTAATGCAACAATCCACTACAATACACTGCCCGAACCGGAGCCGGAGGATGTTGTTATAGATGATGTGGCTGTTGAAAAGACAACTACCGGTTATAAGATTACTGTTAAACTTGAAGAAGCGCCGACAGCGAAATGCGCGCTTATTACCGCATTGTATAACGGAGATGAAAGCACCGGACTTGCAACATCAGCCTTCAATTCCGACACGTCGGAGAAAACCGTTGAGGTTATGGCGAATACTTCCGATACGGCAAGAATATTTATATGGAACAGTCTTAAAGGTATGCGTCCGCTTTGCGGAGCCCAAACCGTGAATATAACACAATAAACGAGTCACATTCATATATCCTCAAAGGGTGCGGCACTATGCCGTATCCTTCGGGGAACAACTTATATATAAAATAGATGAAAAGATGGAGGAAGGATTATGAAAAAAATAGTTGCAGTTATTTCCGCATTAGCGTTATGTCTTTCACTGACTGCGTGCGGGGGCGGAACAAACAAGGCGGAGAATGTGGTGGAGGGCGCGCTGGGCGCTCTGAAATCAGTAAACATTGATAAGCTTACTGAGTATGTGGACATAGACTATAAAGACCTTGACACTTACAAACTGAAACAGTATGAACCGGTTTTTGAAGCGATTTCGGAAAATCTCGACTACAAAATCATTTCCACGGAGCAGAAGGACGATAACAATGTAGTTGTAAAAACAGAGGTTACAGTAAGTGATTTGTCTCCGTTCATAGGTGATTATCTGCCAAAGACATTGAAATACATGATGGCAAACTTCGCAAATATTGCTTCGGGTGCGGTTACTCAGGAAAACGCAGAACAAGAGTTATCTGAAATGCTTAAAGAAAGCCTTGCAAACACCGACCTCAGTAATCTTATAACAAAGGAATTAAGCGTAAGAGTTAAAAAGGGCGACGATAAAAAGTGGAAGGTACATCTGGATGACAGCTTTGTAAGCTCCATGTTTACAACCTTGTTCAGCGCGGCATATCAGAATATCGGCAATGCCGTATCTGAGGGATTGAATTACGGGGACAATCCGGGAATGGATATGCTTGATAAAATGATGGAGGAGTTTACAACTCCGCAGTGATATAGATACCGGATTTAATAAATTCAGATATTAAGAAAATTGTATAATGTCGTTATAGATAAAAGAGCGTTCTGTTTCAATCGAAACAGCGCGTTCTTTTTTATATAAAAAAAATATCATAATTTTTTTCGGACACATATTAAATGAAAAAGCGCATATACATATAACATATATTTTGGACAAAAGGAGGAAATGTAAAAGTGGAGGAGTATAATATTTACAATGATATAGCGCAGAGGAGTCAGGGGGATGTGTATATAGGCGTGGTAGGACCTGTCAGAACGGGTAAATCAACTTTTATAAAAAAGTTTATGGATTTGCTGGTGATACCGAATATTGAAAATGTGTATCAGGCGGAACGCGCGCGGGACGAATTGCCGCAGTCGGCGGCGGGCAGGACGATTATGACCACCGAACCGAAGTTTATACCGAATGAGGCTGTTGAAATCTCACTGGGAGATAACGCTCATCTGAGAGTACGAATGATAGACTGCGTGGGATATATTGTTGACAGCTCTCTGGGATATGTTGAGGAGGGCGAGCCGAGAATGGTGACGACACCGTGGTTTGAAGAACCGATTGCTTTTAACGAGGCCGCGGAGATAGGAACAAGGAAGGTTATAACCGAGCACAGCACAATAGGACTTGTAGTCACTACGGACGGCACTATCACGGATATTAACAGAGAGGACTACGTTGAGGCGGAAAATAAGGTTATAAGTGAATTGAAGTCAATAAACAAGCCGTTTATAGTGCTCCTGAACTCCACCAATCCGCGTTCACAGACGGCGCAGAGTCTTAAAAATGAGCTTGGCGCACGCCACGGAGTTCCGGTTATCGCAGTGGACTGCGAGGCACTCACCGCATCGGATATACACGATATTATTGAAACGGTGCTGTTTGAATTTCCTCTCCGTGAAATCAATATCAGGATTCCCGACTGGATAGGAGACCTTGATAACGAGCATTGGCTGAAACAGGATATATACGGAGCTGTTATGGATAATATCAACGGCGTGAACCGTATACGCAACGTAAGAGACCTTTCAGGCGGCATAGACAGTCTTGAGTTTATAAAACGCGCATATATAGAAAGCATGGATTTAGGCAGCGGTAATGTGAAAATGTGCATAGAGCTTCCCCAGCCGCTTTTCTACAGGGTGCTTGGCGAAACTTCGGGCTTTGAGATAGACAGCGAGCATCAGCTTATGACGCTGATGGAAGAGCTTGCTTCCATAAAAGAGGAGTATGACAAGGTCGCGTTCGCGCTGCATGAGGTTATGGAAAAAGGCTATGGAATTGTGTCTCCGTCAACTGAGGAGCTGTCATTGAACGAACCGAAAATAGTTAAGCAGGGCGGTAAGTTCGGGGTTAAATTAAAGGCATCCGCTCCGAGCATACATATGATACGCGCTGACATTGAAACAGAGGTAAGTCCTATTGTCGGCACAGAAAAACAGTCGGAGGAGCTTGTGCATTATCTGTTGTCTGAATTTGAAAGTGATCCCACAAAGATATGGCAGTCGAATATATTCGGTAAGTCTTTATATGAACTGGTTAACGAAGGACTGCATAATAAGCTGTCGCGTATGCCAGAGTCGGCAAGAATGAAACTCAGAGAAACATTGCAGCGGATTATAAACGACGGCAGTAACGGACTTATTTGTATTATTCTATAGGCGGAGGGTATGATGAGACGTTTGCTTGTTTTTACAGTTATGGCGCTGTGTCTTAGCGGGTGCAGTATAAACAGGGTACATACTGAAAAAACCATAAAGGAGTACGAAACGGATTATTCAAGCGTCTACGCGGAAACGATACAATTTTCGGGGATTTCAGACAAAGAATTTGAGAACGCTCTGAACGGAGAAATTGAGCAGGCTGTCGAGAGTGAACTGGTAGCTTTCGACAGTCAGGCTTCAGAGAGCAGCGATAATGTACGAATGGGGAATAAATGCGTGATGGAGATTGACTGGGAAGAGGAATATAATAAAAATGATTTTATAAGCGTTGTTGAAGAAAAGTATGTATATACGGGCGGCGCGCACGGCAGCACTGTGCGAATACCGAAAAACATCGACCTTTCCGAATTGAAAGAGGTAAAGCTTAGTGATTTATTTGCGGATGATGGATATGTAAATACTCTGAATCGTATGATAAATGAGCTTATGACAGAACATAGCGACGAATACAAGGACCTGTGGGCGAAGCCTGAGATACAGGACAGACATCAGACGGATTTTTATATAGATGATGATAAGCTTGTGATATTTTTCCAGCCGTATGAGCTGTCGTATTACGCGCGCGGCTTTGTTGAATTCCCACTGTCGCTTACTGAGCTCAGCGGTTATATGAAAGAAGAATACAGAAGATTGGGGATGCCCAATTAAGAAGCAGTCTCAATGGGCTGATTGGATTTAGATGCTCAACGAAGAAACTCACCCGACGGCGTATCGTAACGGTTTTGCTTTTAGCAAAACTCGCCTGTGGCGATTATCTGGCTATAAGCCGATAGCGTGCAGGGTACTCCGAGAGGTGAGTTTTGTTCGTAGTTTAAAGGCTTTTTTCTGATATATGTATGCCTTTAAACGTTCTGCGCTAAATCGGGCAGTCCATTTTTGTGTAAAAAAACACCGCCCTTTGGGCGGCGCTAAAAACAAATACATTTGGGGAGTAAATGTTTTATAGGGGGGGTATCACAACTATAAAAGATGTAACTATAGCAACAAATATCTTTGATATTTGATAGCTTCGGGGGGACCCTTGCCTTTTGGGGAAAGGCAAGGGCATATGAAAAAAAGGATGGTATCGGCTGTATTATACAGCCATCAATTAAAACTGAATTTCTTAATTATTTATTACCCGAATCTTCCATAAGACGAACCTGAATTTCCATTGTTTCGCCGTCACGGAGTATCTTGAATGTCAGGTAGTCTCCTGCCTTTTTCTTGTCACGGATATTGTTAACTTCCTCTGTGGAAGATACTTTCTGACCGTCCACCTCTAAAATCATATCATAGGGCTTGAGTCCTGCTTCTTCAGCGCCGCTGCCTTCACTCACGCTGCTGATAAAGAGACCGTATCCGGTGTCACGTATCTGAATACCAACGAGAGGTCTGCCTGTGACATATCCTGATGACATTAAATCGTCAATAATCGGCTTTGCCTCTGAGATAGCTATTGCAAATCCCATTCCTTCAACACCTGATGATGACAGCTTAACAGAGTTAATACCTATGATTTCGCCATATTGGTTTATCAGCGCTCCGCCGGAGTTTCCGGAGTTTATCGCCGCATCAGTCTGAATAAGGTTATAAGTTCTGTTTTCTATTGTCATTGTTCTGTTGAGTGCGCTTATAATTCCGGCAGTAACGCTTCCGGAGAATTCCTGTCCCATAGGGTTGCCTATTGCGACAGCAAGCTCGCCGACCTGAACTGCTGTTGAATCGCCGAGGGTCGCGGCAGTAAGTTCAGTTTTGCCCGGGTCAATCTTCAGAACGGCAAGGTCTGTTTTTGTATCCTGCCCAACGAGCTTAGCGGAAAATTCTTCACCGGTATTTAATATTACCGAAATTTCCGATGCTCCGTCAATAACGTGCTGATTGGTTACTATATATCCGTCTTTCTGGAATACAATACCTGAGCCGCTGCCCTGTTCAACCGTTTCGCCGCTTCCTGACGGATCGTTTGAGTAGTAATAATATCTTCCGGTGAACGGGTCATAGAATCTCTGCTTTATTGTTGCTTTATTTATCACTCCCACAACGCTCGGACCAACCTGTTGAGCTATTTCGGGAACTGTCAGAATTCTTTTGCCGCTTCTGTATGCCGCAAGCTGTGTGCTGTTGTCATTTGGTGAATTATTCTGCTGTTGTTGAGTAATTGTGCTTGAATCGGCCGGCATATGCATGGTCTGGCGGGCATTCTTCATTGCAAAGTACATTCCCGTACCGAAAACTCCTGCCGTAAATATACTTGCCGCCAGCGCGGAACAAATTGCCGTAAGCCATACTTTAGGCTTCTTAGCTTTTTTCGGTTTCTGATTGTAAATAATCAAGTCAGTTGATTCTGTGTAAGGATATCTTTTCATTTTTTCAAGCCTCCAATATAAGTATTGTCAAAATCACCTTAATTAATACTTGTTACAGCATTTCCTGTACTTTGATTATATAATATAGCATACTTTTGACATTGGTATGAATTAAATGTAAATAGAAATCATATATTTTATGAATAAATTGTTAACAAGTATTGACAAGTGTCTATAATAAGAATAAAATATAAACATATAATTGCAAATGCAAATTATTTGCAATTAACGGGAAGAATGAGCGGCGCATCTCACCCTTTTTCGGGACTTGAAGTATCAATATACGTCAGCGTCCCTCAAAAGAGCAATCTGCTTGCGCATTTTCCACGTTATCAAGTGTGATAAGAAGAAAGGAAAAAACATGAAAAAACTGCTTATTATTGACTCAAACAGTATTCTGAACAGAGCGTTTTACGGAGTGCGGTATCTGAGCGCGAAAGACGGTACGCCGACAAACGCTATATACGGATTTTTGAATATTCTTTTAAAGCTTATAAAGGAGCAGGAGCCGGATTATATATGCGCCGCGTTTGATGTGAAGGCTCCGACCTTCCGTCATAAGCAGTATGAGGGATATAAGGCGCAGCGTAAGCCTATGCCGGAGGGCTTGGCGGTACAGATGCCGCTCATGAAGGAAGTTCTTGGCGCTATGGGTATAACAATCCTCGAAAAAGAGGGCTATGAGGCTGATGATATTATAGGAACTGTTGCAAGACTTTGTTCCCAGAGCGGCATCAGCTGTTTTATTGCCACGGGCGATAAGGATGATTTGCAGCTTGCTGACGATAAGACAAGGGTAATTCTGACTGTCACAAAATCAGGTTATAACGAAACAATTGTTTATGACGAAGATGCTGTAAAGGAGCGTTACCATGTAACGCCGAAGGAGTTTATTGACGTGAAGGCGCTTATGGGCGACCCGTCTGATAATATTCCGGGCGTTAAGGGCATAGGCGAAAAGACGGCAATGAGTCTTATCGAAAAATACCACAGCATAGAATATATATATGATAACATTGACGCAATAGACCTTAAGGGCGCAATGCTCCAAAAGCTTAAAGACGGACGCGATATGGCATTCATGTCAAAGGAGCTTGCCACTATAGATGTTCATACGCCTATTGAGTTTTCTGCGGAAGACTGCGTATTTAACGGTTTTAATGAGAACGACGGGCTATATGATATTTTAAGACGTCTTGAACTTAACAGTATTATTAAGAAGCTTGACCTATCACCTGAGCAGGGCAGGGAAACAGCGCATGAGGATATTTTTGAAGGCTTTTCATATGCTGCGGCTGAAAATCTGTCTGCTATCACTGATAAAAAGCTTCCTTTAGTGTTAGATTTTAACGGTGACAGAATTTCTGCTATTGCCGCCGCGTCAGGTAAAAATGCGGTAGTGGTTTCGGGTGAGAATGCTGAAAAATGCGCAAAGGCAATCCTTGAAGACAGCGGCATAGAAAAAATCCTTTTTGACGCGAAAGAAACTATTGTAAAGCTAAGCGGTAAGATTGAGATAAAGAATATGTCAGACGATACTGCGATTGCCGCATATCTCACAGACCCGGCAAGAAATGAATACACGATTGAGAGATTAACCGCTGATTATTTCGGTGTTGAAATTGAGAAGCCCGAGGCAAAGCAGCTTTCCCTGCTTGATGATGACGAAAGTGACAGAGGCGAGTATCTTGCCAAGTGCGCGGTTGCTCTCGGTTTGCTTAATGAGCGTATCAATAAAAAAATAGAAGAAAACGGACAGGAAAAACTCTACCGTGAAGTGGAGCTTCCGCTTGTTGAGGTGCTTGCGCATCTGGAAATAAACGGTTTCCTTGTGGACGATGCGCAGCTTAAGGAATTTTCAAAAAAGCTTGCGGCGAAGATTGACGCATTGACAAACGAGATTTATATGCTTGCCGGTGAGGAGTTTAATATCAATTCTCCGAAGCAGCTCGGCGTTATACTTTTTGAAAAGCTGAATCTTACGCCGGTTAAGAAAACGAAAACAGGCTATGCCACAAATGTTGATGTGCTTGAGAAGCTCAAGGATAAACATCCGATAATCGGTTTCCTGATGGAATACCGTCAGCTTACGAAGCTCAAAAGCACTTATTGTGACGGGCTTGCGGCTGTGATTAATCCCGAGACACACCGTATACATTCCGTATTCACGCAGACCGTGACTGTTACAGGCAGACTGTCATCAACTGAGCCGAACTTGCAGAATATACCAACCCGCACGGAATTAGGACGCGAGATACGCAAGATGTTTGTCGCAAGGGAAGGCTATGTGCTTGTGGACGCGGACTATTCGCAGATTGAACTCCGCGTACTCGCGCATATAGCTGATGACGAGACTATGATAGAGGCATTCAAAAACGACGAGGATATCCATGCGGTTACAGCGTCGCAGGTACTCGGCATACCGCTTGATGAAGTGACAAAGGAACAGCGTTCAAGCGCGAAGGCGGTTAATTTCGGTATCGTCTACGGCATAGGAGAGTTTTCTCTGTCTCAGGATTTGAAAATTTCCGTAAAGGAAGCGAAAGCGTATATTGACGGATATCTTGAAAAATATCATGGCGTGCGTAATTATATGGAAAATATCAGAGAACAGGCGAAAAAGGACGGATACGTGAAAACCATGATGAACAGGATACGCTATATTCCTGAGTTGAAATCACCGAATTATAATATACGTCAGTTCGGCGAGCGTGTCGCGCTCAATACACCCATACAGGGCAGCGCGGCGGATATCATAAAGCTTGCGATGGTAAGAACGGATAACAGACTTATAAGGGAAAATATGAAATCACGGCTTATTCTTCAGGTACACGACGAGCTGATTGTCGAGGCGCATGAGGATGAGGTGGAGCAGGTAAAGAAGATACTGCTTGAAGAAATGCAGGGCGCAATGGAGCTTCGTGTGCCGCTTAAGGTGGATATGTCGGTAGGCCATAGCTGGTATGATGCAAAGTAACTTTGCATAGCAAAGTTACGCAAGTATACGAGTCAAGCAAACGCATGGTCAAGCGACTTCACGAAGTGAAGTCGCGACACCATACGAGCGCACCGGTGTGACGTCATGAAGCGAAGCGGAATGACAAGGCAGCACAGCTGCCGCAACAAGGAGGCACACAGGCGAAGTATGGTCTGACCGGAGGTCAGCCAAAAGTATAAAGAATACTGATGTATATTCTTTGCGAAGCAAATCTGTTTGCCAGTTTGCGTCAATGCGAAGCATTGTGACGAAGTATACCGGCACGTAGTGCCGAAGATATTGAAATGAAAGGAATCCATGCATGAAAAAAATAATATTATTAATCACAGCATTATTTCTGCTTGCATCATGCGCAAAATCGCATGAGCAGTCGGATAAATTACAGGTTTACACATCGTTCTATCCAATGTACGACTTCGCGCGCACGATAGGCGGCGATGACATTGACTTATACAACATTGTCCCTGTCGGCACAGAGCCGCACGACTTTGAGCCTACGGCTGCGGATATGGCAAAGCTTAGTAAGGCTGATGTTTTCATATATAACGGACGCGGAGTAGACGAATGGGCGGAGGATATCGCAAAAACTCTTCCGGATACGGTTTTTGTGATAAATACATCAGCGGCGCTTTCAACTTACTATGACGGCGATCCGCACACGTGGCTGAGTCCGTTTTGTGCTGCTATGCAAGCAGAAAAGATTTGCAAATCACTTGAAACGGCAGATAGCCAAAACGCCGGGAAGTACCGTGAGCGCATGAACAGCTTATCATCTCAGCTTGATGAGCTTTACTGGGAATATTTCAATGCAGGTTTTGTGGGTATGAAATTATTCGTAACTCACGGTGCGTACAATGCGTTGTGCAAAGACTACGAAATGACACAGATAGCGCTTGAAGGCACAGCGGGCGAAAGTGACCCGTCACCCGCGCAGATGGCTGAGGTTGTCAATCAGATTAAGGCTGATGGCGCGAAGTATATTTTCTACGACCCGCTTGAGGGTGACAAAACCGCTTCCGCCGCCGCTAAAGAGGCGGGGATAGAGACTCTGCCGCTCTATACATTTGAGGGCGACACTGAGAATAGAGACTACGTAACTGTTATGCGGTTTAATTTAGAGCAATTGAAAAAAGCTCGACAGTAAGGAGATAACGTGAAAATAGACGGCGCATCTCACCCTTTATCGGAACTTGAAGTATCCGCATACGTCGGCGTTACTCAAAAGGGCGACCTGCTTGTCTCTTTCCCACGTTATGATTTGTGCCGCAAAGCGGCGGAATGGAGAGAAAATGGAACAGGAAATTTTAAAGGTTCAGAACCTGTGCTTTGAATACCCCGACACGTCCGTTCTGAGAGACGTAAATTTCGCGCTCAACAAGGGTGATTTCTTAGGTATAATCGGCGCAAACGGCGCGGGAAAAAGCACGCTTATAAAGCTTATACTTAAAATACTACCTCTCAGTGAGGGCAAAATAACGCTGTTTGGCGAGGACTTGGCGAAATTTCGTGATAATCACAAAATAGGCTATGTTTCCCAGAAAGCCAATTCATTTAATTCGGATTTCCCGGCGACTGTTAAAGAGGTTGTTATGGCAAACCTCTACAGCAAGAAGGGGCTGTTCAGACGCTATACCCATGAGGATGAGGAAAAAATGCGCAGCGTTCTTAAAAAGGTTGGTATGGAGGAGTACGAAAATAAGCTTATAGGCTCACTTTCAGGCGGACAGCAGCAGCGTATTTTTATTGCGCGCGCTCTGATTTCTGAGCCTGAACTGTTACTCATGGACGAGCCGACTGTTGGCGTGGATGCAAAATCAGTAAAGCAGATAATGGAAATAATCTGTGAGCTTAATAAACATGGAATGACTATAATAATGACTAACCATGATACACCCGAGCTTGTGCGAGTATCGGGTAAGCTTCTGATATTCTGTGAACATGGCAACGGAGAGTTCGTGCGCCGCAACGACCTTACCGTGGAACAGGTAAACGATATATTTGCGGGAAGGAGGGCGCACCATCATGCTTGAGATTTTCGGATTTGATTTTATGCGTCGCGCGTTTGTTGTCGCGGCGGTGATAGCGGTAATTGCGCCATGTATAGGTATGCCGCTTGTTTTAAAAAGACTTTCCGCGATAGGCGACGCGACCTCACATTCGGCGCTTGCCGGAATCGCTTTGGGACTTGTTACAGGAGTAAATCCGATAGTGGGCGCTGTGGTATTTTCAATTATTGCGGTGCTTGGTATAGAAGCATTAAGACGAGTTTTCGGAAAATACTCGGAGATTGCGACGGTTGTGGTGATGTCAGCAGGAATAGGACTGACGGCGGTTTTGTCGGGATTTATAACGAACGGCTCCGCGAACTTAAACAGCTTCCTGTTTGGCTCAATTGTTGCGATATCGGATTTTGAAATGTACTTAACAATAGGACTCGGCGCGGCGGTGATAATCGTTTCGTTTCTGTTATATAAAGAGCTGTTCTTCGTCACGTTTGATGAGGAAGCCGCAAGGCTTGCCGGAGTGCCTGTGGGCGGGATAAACTTTGTTATTATGGTTCTGACCGCAGTGACTGTGTCGGTAGCGTCAAGAATAGTCGGCGCGCTTATGATTTCCTCGCTTCTGGTAATACCTGTTGCAACAGCAATGATGATAGCGAAAAGCTATAAAAAGACGCTGATTTTATCTGTAGTCTTAGCCGAGCTTTTCACAATTTCAGGATTGTTTGTATCATACTATCTGGATTTAAGACCGGGCGGAACGATAGTGCTGATAGGAGTAATATTTCTTGTATGCTCTGCTATAATGACAGCAAAAAGAAGAAGGTGATTAACGTGAAAAATGAGCAGCGTATCTCACCCTTTATCGGAACTTGAAGTATAATCATACGACTGCGTTCCTTAAAAGGGCAATATACTTGGTCCCCGGTTGCATGGGCGAGCAGCAAATGCAATTTGCGACCAGCCTTTTCCACGTTGCAATTTGTGCCGCTATAATGTAGCGGAATGGAGGATTATTATGGAAATAAATAGGATACTTTCGGGCGTAGGTCTTAAATGTACAAGACAGCGTATACAGGTTATGGAGATACTCCTTAAAAACTCCGCGCCTATGACGGCGGAGAATATATATGAGCTTACCGATGATATGTCTTTGTCCACAGTGTACAGGATTGCGGAAAAGCTTTTTGAAAAGGGTATAGTGAGTAAACACACTATACAGGACAGTGATAAGTTCTATTATGAAATTTCAGCCGATAAGCACCGTCATTACGCTATATGTCTTGAATGCGGACGCATGCGGCATATAAGTGTTTGCCCTGTAACTTCTCCGGCGATAGACGGTTTCACTGTTACGGGACATAAGCTTGAGATATACGGATATTGTGATAAGTGTTCTGATATTATTGCCGATAAGGCGTAAAATAAATAAAAGCTATTAATAATAAAACTGCCGAGGTCTGTTCAAACCGGGGCAGTTTTATTGTTAACAGCTTTTTCAATATTAAACAGTATTACAGCTTTGCGCCGCACTTCTTGCAGAATTTTTCAGCGCCGCTGTTTTCTTTTCCGCATGACGGACATATCTGAGTTGCGTCGCTTACTGCAGAAGCTGCCGTAATTGACTTCACAGTAGTTTTTTTAGCCGGCTTTTTGCCGTATTCATAAAATCCGGCTTTGACTAAACCGAGGAACATCGGTGCAAACAGTCCGTAAACAAGCGATATAAGTATATTTATAATTGCAAACACTATTCCGACATAGGGGATAAGCGCAAGCAGTGAGAATATAGCTGATAAAACCACGAATGCAACCACGGGCAGCGCTAAAGCCGCAAACATATTAAGCTTGTATCCCTTTGTGTCCTGCATTGATTGTTTCAGAGCATCTGTCGCGCTTACTGTTTTTTCTTCGAGCAGGATATATGGTGTGAAAGCGTAGGAAAGCGCTTTTATAACAGCAATTACAGGTCCTGCTATAGGTATGATAAACCACAGCAGAATCCATAACCCTTTCCAGCACATTCCGCCTGCGACATGAGCGAAGGTTTTAAGGTCTGAGAACGGTGAAAGCAGTGTCTTTGTATCCGCGTCACCGCCGTTATACACCTTGAAATACACAGCCGCGAGTCCGGCGCTCAATGCCGCCGTTATCGGAATAGAAACAATCGGAAGGTTTACGCAGAGAATCGCGGCTATTAATGCGAGTAATCCGCCAAGAAGCGAGATGCCCCATAACCTTACCGGCAACCGTCCTATAATGTTGAATGCTCTTGAATAAATTCTTTTAATCATAATAATATCCATAACCTTTCTGCAATTTATTTGCTTTGACCGTAATAAGCATTTGCACCGTGTTTTCTGTAGTAATGCTTATCCTGTAATTCCTGCGGCGCGCTCTGCACATCAGGGTTTATTGCCTCTGTATGTACCGCCATCTTTGCGACCTCTTCAAGAACGACCGCGTTATGAACGGCATCCATACCGTCTTTACCCCATGTGAACGGGCCGTGGTTCTTGCAAAGCACCGCGGGAACAGCCTCATAATCCTTATCCTTGAAATAGTCAACAATCAGTACGCCGGTATTCTTTTCATAGCCTTCGTCTATTTCTTCTTTTGTGAGATTTCTCACGCATGGGATTTCACCGTACATATAGTCTGCGTGTGTTGTGCCGTAGCAGGGGATACCGCGTCCCGCCTGCGCCCAGCTTGTCGCCCACGGCGAATGAGTGTGGACTATGCCGCCAATGTTCGGGAACGCTTTGTAAAGCTCGGCATGTGTCGCCGTGTCGGACGAGGGATTGTATTTACCCTCAATTTTATTTCCGTCAAGGTCAACGATAACCATGTCCTCAGGCTTTAACTTGTCATAGTCAACGCCTGACGGCTTTATTGCAAAATATCCGGTTTCCCTGTCTATCTCGCTGACGTTGCCCCATGTGAATGTGACAAGTCCGTATTTGGGAAGCTGCATATTCGCTTCATAAACTCTTTTTTTCAGTTCTTCTAACATATTAAAAATCTCCTTCATTTAATTCCGGAAAACGTTCGGCAGTCCACTTTCTTAATTTAGAAACGATTGCATCCTTGTCCTCCGCAACATAAGTTTGCTGTTTTTTTCTGTAATATACTCTGCCATTATAGAAATGATAATCAAGTCCTGCATGGTCATAGTTCCAGAACATGACAACGACTTCATCCAACGGAGTGGCTTTTGTGCTTCTTGCAGAATAACCATCGTCTGTTTTTTTAAATTTTAATTCCGACAAATCAGAATAAATTTCTTCTTTTTGTTCTACTGAAAGCCAAAATTCACTCTCATGCCACTTGTACGGCTCACTCATTGAATAGCGGTTGTAGAACACTTCCGCTCCGTCAACATTTTCCGGTTCATATCCCTTTGGAAAAGAAGTAACACATGAGGAAAGGACGGTGCTTATGATTATCAGCAATGGGATAATATACCTTTTCATTGTTTACCTCATATTTTCCACCGCCGCTTTTTCAATCGGCATTCCCTTAGCATAACGCTCAGTGAAAGCGTTGAAGCCTTCAACGTCTGCCGCGTCGGGTTCAAGCGTGTACACATTTCCGTTTGCGAATACTTTATTGTTTAAGAAATCGGTAAGAGTTTCGTCGTTTTCTTTATGAAGCATATATGACGCAAGCAGCGCGATACCCCATGCGCCGCCCTCACCGGCTGTTTCCATGAGCGAAACGGGAGTGTTCATAGCCGCAGCCATGAATTTCTGCCCAACGTCTTTGGTCTTAAACAGACCGCCGTGACCGAACATTTTGTCTATCTTAACGTTTTCCTTCGCCAGAATATCCATGCCGAGTTTAAGCGTGCCGAGCGATGAATAGAGGTGAGTTCGCATCATGTTGGCAAGATTAAATTTACTGTTCGGTGTACGCACAAACAGAGGACGTCCCTCAGGCATATGCGTAATGTTTTCCCCCGAGAAATAGTTGTAGGAAATAAGTCCTCCGCAATCAGCGTCACCCTCAAGCGCCTTGAAGTAAAGTGTCTCATACAGCTTTGACATACTTATCTCTACACCCAGTTCCTCAGCAAATTCGCGGAATATATTCACCCACGCGTTTATGTCGGACGTGCAGTTGTTAACGTGAACCATCGCAACATCATCACCCGCCGGGGTTGTTACTATATCAATTTCAGGATATGCCTTTTCGAGAGGCTTTTCCAGTACTATCATCGCAAATACTGATGTGCCGGCTGAGACATTTCCCGTACGCTTAGTAATGCTGTTTGTCGCAGTCATACCGGTTCCGGCATCGCCCTCCGGCGGACACATCGGGATACCCGGTTTTAATGTGCCTGTCGGGTCAAGAAGCTTTGCGCCCTCCTCTGAAAGAACGCCTGCTTTATCTCCTGCCCCGAGAACCTTCGGCATCATGCTTTCTACGCTGAAACCGTGCGCCTTCACAGACGGTATATTATCAAATTTCTGAAGCATTTCTTTGTTATAATCTTTCGTGGAGCTGTCAATAGGGAACATTCCCGACGCTTCGCCGACACCCAGGACAAATTCATCAGTAAGCTTCCAATGCACATATCCCGCAAGAGTAGTGAAACACTTTACTGACGGAATATGCTCTTCTCCGTTTAAAATTGCCTGGTAAAGATGCGCGATACTCCAGCGCTCCGGAATATTAAAGCCGAAAAGCTCCGTAAGCTCTTCCGCCGCTTTGCCTGTTATGCTGTTACGCCATGTGCGGAACGGCACAAGCAGGTTTTTGTTTTCGTCAAATGCCATATAGCCGTGCATCATCGCGCTGAAGCCTATTGCGCCGATTGTGGTAAGCTTAACGCCGTATTGCTTTTCCACGTCTTTTGCAAGGTCAGCGTAACAACTCTGAAGTCCTGACCATATATCATCAAGGGAATATGTCCATATACCGTTTTCAAGACGGTTTTCCCAATCGTGGCTGCCTGAGGCTATAGGATTATTATCCTCATCTACAAGCACTGCCTTGATACGTGTTGAACCAAACTCAATACCGAGAGCGGTTTTGCCGTTTTCAATAGCTTTTTTTGTGTTTTCCATAGCTTTCTTCCTTTCATATTAATTATAACTTTATTATCGTTCCATATAAGCGAGATAATAGCCTTTAATCAGATTTTCATAATTCATAACGGAAAAACTTTTTCCCATCAACCGGATGTCAAGACATTTTTCATTTTCATTCCATATATATGAATCTGCAAATTCTGCAAGCTCATCTGCTAAGACTGCTGTATAACCATTCAGATTATAAACGTTTGAGAAAGTATATTCTTTACCTGAGCATATTATTCTTGCTGATATACCGCTGTTTCTTGCAACATCAAATATTTTGCTTCCGACAGGATATGAGTGATATATTTCCATCGGTATTCCGGTGATTGCATTTGCCGGTTTTCTGCGTGCTGTAATGGTTTGCGTCTCATTGTCCCAGTCTACGTCAAAGCCGTAATTGAGCAAATCCTCCATGAGAAAACACAGACCTTTCTCTGGTCCCTGATAGCTGAAAGTAGGAATCTCACAGTCGTTAATGAATATGCGCATATCAGTTGAGAAAAGACTGTTATATAAGTAGTCCGCTGTGATGAAACCCTGGTCCAGCAATCTGATTGAATCATCAAATCTTGCCGGCCCGAAGTCGGAATGCATCGTTACAGCAACAATACGTACACCGTAGCGCTGAGCTGTCGAAGTAAGACAGCCTCCCGCCAGATTAGTCGTTCCGGTTTTAAATCCGTCTGCTCCCCAATATTCGTTAGCGCCGCCCGGGATTAACGCGTTGGTGTTCGCGTACGTCAATCCGCCGAATGTTATATATGGGCGGGATGTGTAGGTGAGAACATCCGGGTATTCATTTATCAGGCATGATGTAAGTCTTGCCATTGAGCGCGCAGTTATGCGGTTTGAATCCGAAAGTCCGGACGCGTCTTCAAAATATGCGTCAAGTCCCAACTCAGCTACAGTTGCATTCATAAGATTAACAAATTCCTGAGTGTTTCCGCATAAATATTTGCCAATCATATCGCAGGCAGCGCATGCCGACGGCACAAGTATTGCGCCGAGAATTTCGTCAACGGTGTATGCCTGTCCTTCTTCGATAAGCGCGTTTGTGGCGTCGCCGGTGCGCGAGCTGATTGCATCCTCAGCGTCAGCAATGATTATTGTGTCCTTAGTAATAGTGTTATCTGCTATTTTACGGTAAACTATGTACGCTGTCATAATCTTAGTCATGCTTGCGGGAGCAAGAAGCTCGTCAGCGTTAAGTTCATAATAACTGTCACCCGTTTGGGTATCCATTACGAATGCTGCTTGTGACGTTAAATCAAGTTCTGCATGTGCAACGCTTCCAAGCACTATTGAAATGCATGCGAAGATACTTATAAGACTTTTTTTCATGGACGCATTTCCTTTCATATTTCCCTGATTATTAATTATTATATTATATTACAATTGCGCGGCTTTGTCAATAAATTACAAAAAGCGATATCATAACAATGAAAAAACATAAAGGTTGCAATTTATTCTGAAATATGATATAATAGAATAGAGTTTATTATAGACTTTGGAGGGTAGAATGGATTTACTTATATTCGATGGGATAGAGAATGACTCTTGTGTAAAAGGAGTCATGGAAAAAAATAACGTCGAGGTGCTCAGAGGTATTATAAAGTTCTCCGAAACGGAGGGGGTAACAGACAGCGCAATCAGGGAGTATATTGCGTCGCTTCTTGCAAATGACGATAATATCCTTTCGCGTCTTTCCCGGTCGGGAAAGAGTATCGGAGACGATTTATATCGTCTTTCGCTGATGGATATAGAACATATTTATAAAACGCTGTTTGCTATTCCGATGAAATATAAACCGTCCGGCAATGATACCGGCTTTTCCGCGGCGTACATAGACTCAATAAAATCTATAACAGGCTCAGACTCTGCCAAGAAGCTTCTTGACTTGCTTATAAAACACTACAGAACTCTCGGTTGCGGAGTGCTGGCAAAATACACAGCGTTCAAGTATGATGGCGCGCTTACCGGCGTGAGCGATGTTGACGCGATTACATTTGATGACCTTGTAGGAATTGAGCATCAGAAGAAAACAGTTATAGATAACACAAGGACGTTTCTTGATGGTAACGCGGCGAATAACGTATTGTTGTTCGGTGATCGCGGCACAGGGAAATCGTCCTCTGTGAAGGCGCTTATCAATATGTTTGGTAGTGACGGACTGCGCATGATTGAGATGCCTAAAAGCTGTATAAAGGATATACCATCGCTTTCAAGAATGCTTGCCCAAAGCCCTAACCGGTATATTATCTTCCTGGATGATTTAACTCTGGATCCGGAAGAACCTGAATTTAAAGCATTGAAAATAGCAATGGAAGGTCAACTTCAGGCGAACGCGGAAAATGTGCTTATCTATGCGACTTCCAATCGCAGACATCTTGTCCGCGAAAACTGGTCTGACCGTGAAGGCGGCGAGGTCCATGTCAATGACCACATTCAGGAAACTCTGTCTTTGTCGGAACGATTCGGTATAAGCCTTGTTTTTTCAGCGCCAACCAAGAAAGAGTATCTTAATATTGTTTGTGAACTTCTAAAAAAACGCGGCATTGAAATGAACGCTGATATAGAAAAACAGGCTGTTGTCTGGGAAATGAATTACGGAGGAAAGAGCGCGAGATGCGCCAAGCAGTTTGTTACCGCTTACTTATCAAGAAAGGGAGATTAATAATGAAGAAAAAACTATTAACATTTATACTGGCTCTGTCACTTTTCAGTGGGAGCGTCGTGTTTGCCGAAACGCTTTCAGCTCCTTATAACGGCAAAACGGCAGTGATTGACAATGCATCAGGCACAAAGGCTGTACTTGTATGCTTTGATGCAGACGGAAAGCTGTGCTACAGCAATCTTTACACGGCTGAGGACGGCAAATTTTCCGCTGATATTCCGGAAGAGTACAAGGATACAAAGAAAAAGATTTATTTTGTAGAAACAGGTGAAATTAAAGACCTTGAGTTAACTGAGGATAGTATGTCTGATTCTATGCCGGAATCTACAGCCGCGCCTGTTACCACACCGGCGGCTGAAGCTAAGCCGGAGGCTACTAAAAAGCCGGAAACAAAGCCAACGAGCAAACCTAAGAGCACTCTGCCATCGATTTACGAGAAGGAGGTTGACTCGATTTATGCTCCGGCGCTTGTGAAAGAGGTTACGATGAGTATCGGCGCTGATGGGAATGAGGTTTGCGCGGTTACAATGTTCTATCAGGGCAAAGAGCTGTCAGTCGATATAGATACGGATTTGGAGATATCAACTGCGCCTGACGAATATTCATTCATGCGGGGGAAAACGGTTGACAATCTGCAAATGGGAGATGTAATCTGTCCTATAGCCAATATTGCGGGTGATACGATAAAATCTGTTGACTTTATTTTCAGACCAACCAAAGATGATATCGCGACAGGAGATACAGATTACGGAACAAATTTTGAAAAGCTGTTCGCGTCAAACGGTAAGGTTGGCGGAAAATGGACATTTATGCGCTATGGTGAAAAGCCGTCCTCTGAAAAATATCAGTACGCGTTCGGAATTATAGGTAAGGTAGATAAAAATCTTCTGACGCTTATAAACAAGGAAGGCGACGAGGATAAGAGTATAGAAATTAATATGCAGAATGACACAATTGTGTACAGCTGCGATGTCGACGGAAGAGAATACGAGGTTGAGATTGGCTCTAAGGAAAGCGTAAGCGCAACTATTCCGAAGAATGCCTTTAACAAAACAGGCAAGGTAGACTTGAATGACGACTATAGCTATAACTATGCGCTTGTAAGAACAGTCAACGATATTGCGACTGAGATTATAGTTTATAATAATTATAACGAATAAGATACGACGTAAGATGTAATTTTGCGTAGCGTAGGAGGTGAACAACACGCTTGCGTGTTGTAGCATAGCAAAATGTAATTTTGCGTAGCGTAGGAGGAAATTTTGACAATGAGTAACTTAAGAAAAGTTGTTGCGGCAGTGATATTTACCGCAATTGCGCTGATTGGATTTCAAGCCGCATATGCTGATGACATATCGGTAATAATGGATTCAGTTGCGACTTCGGAGTCTGAATATGTAAATTTTGATGCTGTGAAGCCTTTGCAGATAGATAACCGCACTCTTGTTTCTGCACGCAGCATGGCTGAAGCGGCGGGTATGGAAGTAAGCTGGGATCAGGATACTCAGACTGCTATTTTGACGCTTAATCCGGATGCCTATTCTGAAAAGCCTATCGAAAGATACGGCGCGGATATAATCAGTCAGATAAACGATTTTGGACTTAATCTTCGTCCTTTAAGTATAACTGTGGCATTAAGACTTTATGATAATAATGCGGTTATCAGATTTAACTTCATGGAGAAAGACGGAGACATTGTAGCGATAGGTAAAAATTATGAAATGGACGTTCAGGCGACCTTGGTTAATGATGGAACTATTGTTATTCCTATTCGTCATTCAATGGAAATGCTGGGTCTGAACGTCAATTGGAATCAGAACGAATTATGTGCGTATGTTTCTATTCCGAATAATCCTAAACCGCCGACAGACGTGGCGATAATTGTAAATCACGGCGAAGGTGAGTATTCATCATCACTTCCTGCGCCTGATGACGGTGGAATACATTTACAACCACCGTCAAATGAAGGTAACCCGAATATCGGTATTTATCTGGGAAGATTTAAAATAACCCACTATTGTCCATGTACAATATGCAATGGTAACGGCAGCGGAAGAACAGCATGGGCAGGTCAGATTATACCGGGTCAGACGATAGCTGTAGATCCAAGTATAATACCGAAACTCAGCTGGGTCTATATTGATGGCTACGGCTACAGACGCGCCGAGGATAGTGGCAGCGGTATAAACCAATACAGCATAGATATAGCCGTTCCTTCTCATGCGCTTGCTTATCAGCTTGGCGTGGTGTACAAGGACGTGTATTTGGTAGAATAAAAGTTGATTAATTTTATAAAAAGCACAAAATGCTATTGCGTCAGCAATAGCGTTTTGTGTTTTTTTGCTCATCTTACAAAAATTTTTGTTTAAACTATCTTTTTGGTGGTATATATTAAGTAGAATATTATATAAAGGAGAGGTAAAAATGCCAGTTGGAAATGTTATGGTGGGACAGTCCGGCGGTCCTACATCAGTAATTAATTCAAGTCTTGTCGGAGTATTCAAAACAGCAAAGGATATGGGCTGCGCTAAGGTCTACGGTATGCGTAACGGTATCGAGGGGCTTCTGAGCGAGAGGTATGTGGATTTATCAGATTATATCCGCAACGACCTTGACATTGAGCTTTTAAAGCGTACACCATCCTCATTTTTGGGAACGTGCCGATATAAGCTGCCTGAAGCGACTGATAAGCCGGAGGTTTATGACCGTCTTTTTGATATATTGAAAAAGCTTGAGATAAAGCATTTCTTCTATATAGGCGGAAACGACTCAATGGACACGATAAAGAAGCTGTCAAATCATGCGAAGGATATCGGTAGCGACATCACATTTATGGGTGTTCCAAAGACGATTGATAATGACCTTGCTGTTACAGACCATACTCCAGGTTTTGGCAGTGCGGCGAAATATATAGCGTCAGCGATGAAAGAGATTATCCGTGACGCTAATACATACGGAACAGACCTTATCACGATTGTGGAAGTAATGGGAAGAAACGCCGGTTGGCTTACGGGCGCGGCGGCACTTTCAAGAACAGAGGACTGCGCGGGTCCTGACCTTATCTATCTGCCTGAGTGTCCGTTTGAATATGATAAGTTTGTCAGCAAGATTCAGGAGATAAAGAAATATAAGAATACAATCACTATCGCAGTTTCAGAGGGACTTAAAACTCCTGACGGCAAGTATGTCTGCGAAGCTAATAAGGCGGCTGTGTTTGAGGATTCGTTCGGTCATAAGATGCTTGGCGGTACGGCGCTGTATCTTGCTGACGCAATTGCGGCTGAAACGGGTATAAAATCAAGAGGTATCGTATTCTCAACACTCCAGAGATGCGCGTCGCATATAGTTTCGCGCCGTGATATAACCGAGGCGTTCACCGCCGGTGCAGACGCTGTTCAGGCGGCGCTCAACGGCGAGACGGGTAAGATGATAATCTTTGAAAGAATCTCCAACGAGCCTTATCAGATTTTAACATCATCATATGATGTAAATCTTATCGCAAACATTGAAAAGGTTGTTCCGCAGGAATGGATTACGGACGATAATACATATGTCTCTAAAGAATTTGAGCAGTATGTCCGCCCGCTTATCATAGGCGAGCTTTCACCGTTCATGGTTGACGGTCTGCCAAGACATTTGTTTATTGATAAATAAATGCAGAGACTGAGTTGTGATAAAACATATAAAGAGGCTTATAACTATCTCATTGTACATTCCTTATTTTACAAAACTATTGACTTATATTTGAGCATAATATTATAATATAAATATAAAAATATTACTGTAAAGGGGGATTTTTCCTGTGTTAAAGAAACTTTTGAAGCTTACGGTATCAGTATCTGTCCTAATGTTTTTATTAGCAGTAACGGTTTGCGCGCAGACTATGTATATCGCAAACGTTAAGGACTCGGTTTATCTGAGAAAGGCTCCGGCTTCGGACGCGTATTACAAAACAATACCTGTCGGAACGGCAGTAAATAGCATAGGCTGGAAAAGGGGTAGCGACGGCGTAGGCTACAATCAGGTTGAATACAAGGGTCAGCGCGGTTGGGTTAAAACAGAATATCTTTCAAAAAATAAGCCCGGCAGCGGCACTACCATGTATATCGCAAACGTTAAGGACTCGGTTTATCTGAGAAAAGCTCCCGCTTCGGATGAGCATTACACAACTATACCCGTTGGAGCGGCAGTAAACAGCATAGGCTGGAAAAGGGGCAGCGACGGCGTAGGCTACAATCAGGTTGAATATAAGGGTCAGCGCGGCTGGGTCAAAACAGAATATCTTTCATATGGGGCGAGCAGTTCAATAACTGCAAGTAAGGCAAAGGAAATAGTAAGGTCCAAAAAGAAACTCGGCAGCAGCTCGCAGATAACGGCGAAAGATATGGGAAGTTATTACCAGATAAATGTGCGTACTCCGTTTTATGACAACGGTCATAAGGAATGGGATGAATATTCATGCCGCATAGATAAAGCCACCGGTAATCTTTATGCTGAGGCAGGTTGATAACGAACTGTGGGCTACTGCATTTAGCGCAGAACTTAGAAAGGCATTAAATTAGTATAAAACTTGAATTTATAGATTTTTTTAAATGATTTAAATGTTGAATTTCGCAATAATTTGCGAAATTCTTCTTTTTGGTGCCGAATAGGCGTAATTTAAACCACCAGTTATACTGGTGGTAGATAAAATACTTTAGTATAAGAAAACCTCCTGATATAATAGAAATGAGATTTGGCGATCGCATTA